>NZ_JAGYGK010000023.1:0-77615 GCF_019947395.1 Pseudomonas sp. BF-R-26
AACCAGAGCGGAGAGGTGAATGGCAGCATGGGCTCCCACACGTGCTTTAAGCACTCCGGGCATTCAGCTTGCCACTCACCGCTCTCACCCTCAGTCTAATTCCTGCCCAAGACACAAGCGGGCTTGCCCGCGATGGGCTCAACTCGGTCTCAATGATTCACTGTGTAAGCCAGCATCATCGAAATCTGGCTCATCGGCCGTCCACCGCTCTCTTCGTGCCACTGGTTGAACGCATTCTGCACCGTGGCCATGTCCCGCAGGCTGGTCGGCACCTTGTCGACGATCTTCTGCGCACTCAGCGCCGCCACCACGTCGTAGCTCGGCACGAAGGTGTCCTTGCCGACCATCCGCAAGAATCGCGGTGCCGATAACCCGCCCAACTGATGCCCGTGTTTTTTCAGGTAAGTCCACAAACCGACGATATCGGTCACCGGCCATTCGGCGATCAACGCGCCAAAACTGCCTTTCTCATGGGCCACGTCCAGTATGAACTGCGCATTGCGCGGAACGCTCTTGAGCTTGCCCAGGTGGCGGATGATCCGCGCTTCCTGCATCAAGCGCTCCAGATGCTCGGCGCTCATCAGCACGACTTTTTCCGGGTCGAACTTGAAGAACACCTCTTCGAACGCCGGCCACTTGGCGTCCACCAGGCTGTGCTTGAGCCCGGCGCGGAACACCCGCAACGCCATGGTCGAGAGGTAGCGGTCGTCGCTGATCTTGCGCAATTGCGCCGGGGTCTTGGGAACGGGCAGATGGGCTTCCAGTTCAGCCGCCGAACCGAAGCGGTTCAAGCAGTACTCGTTCAGCCACTTGTAGTCGCGCATGCCCTCTCCTGAGGATTGAAGCGAAAAACCAACTGTGGGAGCGACCCGTAGCGAGGGGGCTTGCCCCCGTTTGAGTGCGTAGCACTCACAAAATCTTTGGTACATCAGCGATTTTGGGGCCGCTTCGCAGCCCAACGGGGGCAAGCCCCCTCACCACAAGGCTCGCTCCCACACAATTTGTGTCAGAGATTGACCACGTTGACGAAGCGCGAAGCCGCCGTTTCATCGATCTTGAGATTGGTGAAGTCAAACAGGTTGCGGTCCGCCAGTTGCGACGGAATCACGTTCTGCAAACTGCGGAAAATGCTTTCGGTACGGCCTGGGGTCTTGCGTTCCCACTCCTGCAGCATCTCTTTAACCACTTGGCGTTGCAGGTTTTCCTGGGAGCCACAGAGGTTGCACGGGATGATCGGGAATTGCTTGAAGTCCGAGTAAGCCTGAATGTCTTTTTCGTTGCAGTAGGCCAGCGGGCGGATCACTACGTTGCGACCGTCGTCGGCACGCAGCTTCGGCGGCATGGCCTTGAGCGAACCGTTAAAGAACATGTTCAGAAAGAACGTCTCGACGATGTCGTCGCGGTGATGACCGAGGGCCATTTTGGTCGCGCCGATTTCATCGGCAAAGGTGTAGAGCGTGCCGCGACGCAGGCGCGAGCACAGCGAGCAGGTGGTCTTGCCTTCCGGGATCAGCTCCTTGACCACCGAATAGGTGTCTTTCTCGACGATGTGGTACTCGATGCCCAGTTCTTTGAGGTAAGCCGGCAGCACGTGCTCGGGAAAGCCTGGCTGCTTCTGGTCCATGTTCACGGCCACGATCTCGAACTTGATCGGGGCGACCTTCTGCAAATGCATCAGCACGTCGAGCATGGTGTAGCTGTCCTTGCCACCGGACAGGCAGACCATGAGCTTGTCGCCGTCTTCAATCATGTTGAAATCGGCGACAGCCTCACCGGCCTGGCGGCGAAGGCGCTTTTGCAGTTTGTTCTGGTTAACCGTGAGAGTGCCCATGACGCGAAATCCGTGAGGTGTGACGAAAGGCCGGCATTTTACGCAAAAACATTGCACTTGTGGCGAGGGGGCTTGTCGGAACGCCGCATCGCCCCGTTCGGCTGCGAAGCAGTCGTAAAACAAACACTGCGCTACCTCTTGGAGAATATAGTCGACTGATTTGGGGCCCAACGGGGGCAAGCCCCCTCGCCACAGGTTGCATTCGGGACAGACCCGGCGGCGATTAACAAGATTGTTTACAGCGCGATTTGCTCTAAGCCCCTCGCACTATTACCGGTAACTCCTTTCTATACTGCGGCATAAGGTCGCACACGTATTCAGACCTGTACTTACCTGGCCACTTTGGCCCGTAAGCGCTCCGCTGGGGGGCGATGGCAACAACAAGAGGAGTGACTGGCATGATCCATCACGTAGTGGGGCTCTTCACCCACCCTGACCAGGAATGGAAAGAAATCCGTGGCGACCAGGAGGAAAGCATCAGCCACATGTACCTCACGCACACCCTGATTCTGGCGGCGATCCCCGCCGTATCGGCGTTTATCGGCACCACGCAGGTCGGCTGGGTCATTGGTAACCGGGCGCCGGTAATGCTGACCATGGAAAGCGCGCTGTGGATGACCATCATGTCGTACCTGGCGATGCTCGGCGGTGTCGCGGTGATGGGGGCTTTCATCCACTGGATGGCCCGCACCTATGACGCCAACCCGAGCCTGGCACGCTGTGTCGCGTTCGCCACATACACCGCGACTCCACTGTTCATCGGTGGTCTGGCGGCGCTGTACCCGCACATGTGGTTGGGAATGATCGTCGGCACCGCAGCCATCTGCTACACGGTGTACCTGCTGTATGTGGGCTTGCCAACGTTCATGAACATTCCGTCGGACGAGGGATTCCTGTTTTCAAGCTCGGTGCTCGCCGTGGGACTGGTGGTGCTGGTGGCGATCATGGCGTTCACGGTGATTGTCTGGGGACTCGGCGTGGGGCCGGTCTATACCAATTAGCAACACACCAACCAAAAACAAGATCTGCCAACACAGGCCGCCGCAAGGCGGCCTTCTACTCTCTAAGAAAGAGCAGGAGCAACGACCATTCGGCGCCTCGGCGATTCGCAAGTCCCGAGGGTTGCGGCATACTCGACGTCTCTGGAGATCCATCAAGCATGCCCGAGCAACTCAATACCCGCGTCGAAGACTGTTTCCAACAAGCCGAATCCTTTTTCAAACGACCTTTCAAACGCCCCGTGGTGAGCCTCAAGCTGCGCGGGCAAAAAGCCGGTGTCGCGCATTTGCACGAGAACCTGCTGCGCTTCAATCCGCAGCTGTACCGGGAAAACACCGAAGACTTCCTCAAGCAGACCGTGGCGCATGAAGTCGCGCACCTGATCGCCCATCAATTGTTCGGCGACCGCATTCAGCCTCACGGCGAAGAGTGGCAACTGATCATGCGCGGTGTTTACGAACTGCCGCCCAACCGCTGCCACACCTACGACGTCAAACGCCGCAGCATGACCCGCTACATCTACAAATGCCCGTGCGCCGACAGCGACTTCCCGTTTTCGGCCCAGCGTCATGGTTTGGTGAGACAGGGGCGGCGGTATTTGTGCCGGCGGTGCAGAAATACATTGGTGTTTAGTGGGGAGATGCGGGTCGAATAAGTCAGATTTGTGGTGGTTCGGCCGGCCTCATCGCGGGCAAGCCCGCTCCCACAGTGGTCGGATTCGTTCACAAATTTTGTAATCAAAACTGATCCCTGTGGGAGCGGGCTTGCCCGCGATGGGGCCGGGACCGACGCTACAAAATCACCTTGATGCGCCGCAATTCCTCGATCCGCTCAACACTAAACCCCAACTCCTCCAACACCTGATCCGTATGCTCACCCAGCCCCGCCCCGATATGCCGCGGCTCAGGCAACCCGTCCGAAAACTTCAACGGGCAAGCCATCTGCGCCTGAGTCGAACCATCGCCCCTCGGCACCTCAACCACCAATTCCCGCGCCTTCAACTGCGGATGCCGCACCGCTTCACCCAGGCTCAACACCGGCTCGACACACGCGTCGAGTTCGGCAAACAGCGCGCACAACTCGTCAAAATCGTATTTTTCGAATTCAACTTTCAACGCCTCCTTGAGTACCTGTTGCCGGGCGGGTATGGATGACAAGCCCTGGAGCGCCAGTTCCTCCACCCCCAGCGCCGTACACAGCTGCTTCATGAACACCGGCTCCAGACTACCCACCGACAACCAGCGTCCATCACGCGAACGGTAGTAATCGTAGAAGCTGCCACCATTGAGCATCTGCTCTTCCCTGCCCGGCTCCACGCCACAGGCCAGGTACCCGGCACCGGCCATGGCATTCAGGCTGAAGGCGCAGTCGGTCATGCTCACATCCAGATGCTGCCCTTGCCCGGTCTGCTGCCGCGCGATCACCGCTGCCAGCAGGCCGATCACCCCGTGCAGCGAGCCACCGGCGACATCCGCCACCTGCATGCCCAACGGCACCGGCCCGCTGTCGGCACGACCGGTGTAGCTCGAAAGCCCCGCCAGCGCCAGGTAGTTGATATCGTGCCCGGCGCGATCCTTGTAGGGGCCGGTCTGGCCATAGCCGGTGATCGACACATAAATCAGCTTCGGGTTGATCGCCTTCAAGTCTTCATACCCCAAACCGAGCCGGTCCATCACGCCGGGACGAAACTGCTCCAGCACGATGTCGTGGTCCTGCAGCAATTGCTTGATCACCTCCAGCGCCTCGGGCTGCTTGAGGTCCAGCGCCAGGCTGCGCTTGTTGCGATTGAGGTACGCGTGGCTGGCCGAGACGCCTTGATCGTGCGGCGGCAATACTCGCAGGAGGTCCATGCGGGTCGGCGATTCGATGCGCAGCACCTCGGCGCCCATGTCTGCCAGCAGCAACGAGGCGAACGGCCCCGGCAGCAGTGTCGAGAAATCCAGAACCTTGAGTGATGCCAGTGGACCGAGCATAAGTGTTCTCCAGTACGATCCCCCAAGCCTAGGCAGCCGAGGACATTGCAGCAATCACCTTATGTGTCAGTGGCGGTGACCGTTGCGCTCAAATCGCAGGCATGAAAAAACCCGCCGAAGCGGGTTTTTCATGCAGCCAGAGTACTTACTTGACGCTGGCCGGGGTTGGGCCTTCAGCCACACCCAGGTCATCTTCCTCGCGAGTATCGGAGATACCGCGACCGCCGGAAGCCAGCTCGACTTGCAGCTTGTCTTCGTCCAGCTCTTTCACCCACTTGGCAACCACGATGGTGGCTACGGCGTTACCAACAAGGTTGGTCAGCGCACGGGCTTCGGACATGAAGCGGTCGATACCGAGGATCAGCGCCAGGCCGGCCACCGGCAGAGTACCCACGGCCGACAGGGTGGCTGCCAGCACGATGAAACCACTACCGGTCACACCCGCCGCACCTTTGGAGGACAACAGCAGCACCAGCAGCAAGGTGATCTGGTGAGTGAGGTCCATCGGCGTATCAGTCGCCTGAGCGATGAATACAGCCGCCATGGTCAGGTAGATCGAAGTACCGTCGAGGTTGAACGAGTAGCCAGTCGGGATCACCAGACCCACAACCGATTTCTGCGCACCCAGGCGTTCCATCTTGATCAGCATGCGTGGCAGCGCGGATTCCGAAGAGGAAGTGCCCAGCACGATCAGCAGTTCTTCACGGATGTAGCGAATCAGTTTGATGACGCTGAAACCGTGTGCGCGGCAGATCGCGCCCAGTACCAGGACCACGAACAGGATGCAGGTGATGTAGAAGCAAATCATCAGCTGACCGAGTTGCACCAGCGAACCGACACCGTAGGCACCGATGGTGAAGGCCATCGCACCGAACGCGCCGACTGGAGCGAGCTTCATAATCATGTTGATGATGTTGAACATCACGTGGGCAAAGCGATCAATGAAGTCCAGCACCGGTTTGCCGTAGGCACCCAGGCGATGCAGGGCGAAACCGAAGATCACCGAGAACATCAGCACTTGCAGGATGTCGCCGTTGGCGAAGGCGCCGACGATGGTGTTAGGGATCACGTTGAGGACAAAAGCAATGATGCTCTGGTCTTTACCGGCCGAGATGAAGCCAGCGATTTTGCTGGTGTCCAGGGTCGACACGTCGATGTGCATGCCGGCGCCCGGTTGCACGACGTTGACCACGACCAGACCGATCAGCAAGGCAATGGTGGAGACGATTTCGAAGTACAACAGCGCATAGCCGCCGGTCTTGCCGACCGATTTCATGTTCTGCATGCCGGCGATACCGCTGACAACGGTACAGAAGATGATCGGTGCGATGACCATTTTGATCAGTTTGATGAACCCGTCACCCAGCGGCTTGAGGGCTACACCGGTCTGCGGGTAGAAGTGACCGAGCAGGATGCCGATAGCGATGGCAACGATCACCTGGAAGTACAGGGATTTATACAGTGGCTGACGAGTCGTCATTGCAAAGTTCCTCAAGAGTGCCTCAGTAACAACATCCGTCTGTTGTCCCTGACACCTCATTTGCGAACCCTCCTGCACTGGAGGGATTTGTTTTGTCGAGCTGCGCGCTGGCAGACCTCTGTGGCTTGTATCGCAAGCCCCGTGCCACCTTCGAAAAAAACCCTGCCAGCCTTGTGACATCAAGGGTTACAGGTTTTTTTTGGTCACTAACCCGCTACAACGATGTGGCGGATTTCCGCCCACCAGCCAAACCTCGTCCTGCAATTTGGCGGATATCCGCCTTGTTCATTCTCGACGGGCACCGCTACCATCCATTGCTCAGTGGACGGACCTGCCCTCTATGCGCGAACGCACCATCGCCAGCCATTTCGCCCGCGCCGCCCTCGGTGGCGCGCGTCGGCGTGGCTACGACTATTCAAGTCTGTTGCAGCAACTGGGGATCAGCCCCGAGTTGCTCGAGGAGCCGCGCGCCCGAATCGCGCCCGAGCAGTTCGCCCGATTGATCCAGGAGTTGTGGTTGGCCCTGGACGACGAATACCTGGGTTTCGGGCAAGCGCCGAGCAAACCCGGCAGCTTCGCGATGATGTGCCACGCGGTGATCCACTGCCGCACGCTGGAGAAAGCGCTCAATCGCGGTTTATTGTTTTACAGCCTGTTCCCCGGGGCGCCGCGTCTGACGCTGAGCCGCGAAGGCGACATGGTTCGCCTGAGCCTCGACGATTCGCCGCTGTGGGACCCGGACCATTTCCTCAGCGAAAGCCTGTTGGTGATCTGGCATCGGTTCGGCAGTTGGCTGATCGGCCAGCGCATTCGTCTGGAGCAGGCCACGTTCAGCTACCCGAGGCCTGAACACGGGGCCGAATACGACTTGCTGTTTTCTTGCCCGCTGAGCTTTTCCACCGTAAAGAGCACGACGGCGCAAAGCAGTCTGTTATTTCACAGTCGCTACCTGAACATGCCGCTGTTGCAGGACGAACGAACCCTCAAGCACTTTCTCGAGCGATCCCCCGCCGACCTGCTCTCGCGCCCCGACGAAGGCGACAGCCTGAGCAGCCAGTTGCGGCGCTTGCTCAGCCGCGACAGTGCGCGCTGGCCAGACCTGGAAGCGGTGGCCGCGCACCTGCATATCAGCCCGCAAACCTTGCGTCGGCATTTGCGCGAAGAAGGCACGAGTTTTCAGGAATTGAAGGATCAGTTGCGCCGGGACATTGCGATTTATCACCTGGGGCGTGCGGATCTGTCGTTGCAACAGATTGCCGAGCAGCTGGGGTTTTCCGAGCCGTCGGCGTTTCATCGGGCGTTCAAGAAATGGACGGGGTTGACGCCTGGTGCTTACCGCACGCAAGAGAACTGATTTTTGCGTTGAATTGGCTGGCCCCATCGCGGGCAAGCCCGCTCCCACAGGTATCTACTTTAACCAAAGGATTTGTGAACGACACCGATCACTGTGGGAGCGGGCTTGCCCGCGATGAGGCCCGAAAAAACACCATCAATCCAAGGGATCAAACCACCGGAAAATGAATCCGGAACGCCGCCCCGCCCATTGGCGAATCACCCAGTGTCAGCTTGGCGCTGTAGCTTTCGATGATGTCCTTGACCACCGCCAACCCGATCCCCTGCCCCGGATGCTGGCGATCCAGCCGCTCGCCACGCTGCAGAATCCTCGCACGCTGATCCGGTGGCACGCCCGGCCCGTCATCTTCGACGCAGAGTTCAATGCCACTGAGGGTTTCGCGCACGCTGATGCGCACTTCGCTCAGGCACAGGCGATAGGCATTTTCCAGCAGGTTGCCCATCATTTCCAGCAAGGCGCCTTGTTCGATCGGCACGTAGCACTGCTCCGGCAGATCGAAGGCGACCCGCACGCGTTTGTCACGATAGACCTTGTCCAGCGTATCGCAGAGGCTTTTCAGTACCGGGCGCAGGCGCACCTGATGGCGCACCAGACCGCTTTTGCGCAGGCTCGCGCGTTGCAGCTGATAGCCGATCTGCTGGCTCATGCGTTCGATCTGGGTTTGCAGCACCCAGGCCTGCTCGCGCTCTTGCGGCTTTTGCGCCATGTCTTCGCTGACCCCTTGCAACACCGTCAGCGGGGTTTTCAGGCTGTGAGCCAGGTCGTCGAGGGAATCGCGATAACGGCTGCGCTGTTCGCGTTCGCTGTGCAACAAGCGGTTGAGCGAGCCGGTCAGGCGCAGCAATTCACGCGGGTGTTGTTCGCTGAGGCTTTCCAGAGTGCCGCTTTCGATCTGGTCCAGCTCCTGGCTCAGCCGACGCAACGCCTGCAAGCCCCAGGTCAGGCCGATCCACAGCAAAGCGAGCAACACCAACAAGGCTGCGCCGAAGCCCAGATAAAGGTTTTCCCGCAGGCCTTCGAGGGTGATTTCGTATTCGCGCACCGGTTGCAGGGCGACGATGCTGAACGCCGCGCTTTGGCCGCCCAGCAGCTTGACCTCGACGTCATAGACGAAGAACTCTTCACCATTGGCTTCGCGGATTCTCGCGAACTCGTTGCCGCGCCCATCGTAACGCGGCTTGTAGTTGATCTTCTCTTCCTGGGTGGCTTTCGAGCGCCAGACCAGATGACCTTCGCGGTCATAGATGTAGCCGAGCAAACGGCTGTCGGTGAGGTTGAAACGCTCATCGGGTAGCTGCGTCGGCATCTGCAAGCGGTTGTTATCCACCCGCGCGGCGGAGATCAGCGTGGTGACGTCCGACGCCAGGCGCTGCTCGATGGAATCCTGCAACGCCAGGCTGAACGCGCCCTGCATCGCCGGCAGCAACGCCAGCATGAACAACACCGCAAGGATCGTGGCGGCGAGCATCAATCGGACACGAAGGGAACGAATCAAGTGCAGCGCTCGTTAAACAGGTAGCCGAGGCCACGCACGGTATCGATCGGCTTGAAGCCGGATGGGCCTTCGAGTTTGCGGCGCAAGCGGCCGACCAATACCTCGATCACATTCGGATCACGCTCGTCGTCATCCGGGTAGAGCTGCTCCATCAAGCGGTCCTTGGCCACCACTTGCTGGTGATGGCGCATCAGGTACTCGAGGATCCGGTATTCGTAGGCGGTCAACGCCAGCGGTTGTTCATCGAGGGATGCCTGTTTGCGGTTGAGGTCCAGCAACAAGGGACCGGCGACGATGGTCGACTGGGTGAAACCGCTGGAGCGGCGCAGCAAGGCATTCAGGCGGGCGTCCAGCTCTTCGAACTGGAACGGCTTGACCACGTAGTCGTCGGCACCGGCGGCGAGGCCTTCGACCTTGTCCTGCCAGTTGCCGCGCGCGGTGAGGATCAGGATCGGAAAGGTCTTGCCCTGGGAACGCAACTGACGAATCAGGTCGAGCCCACCCATGCCCGGCAGACCGAGGTCGATCACCGCCAGGTCATGGTTGAACTGCCCGGCCTGGTACAGCGCCTCCTCGGCATTGGCCACGGACTCGACCACGTGGCCGCTATCCGTCAGGCGGGTTTGCAGGTGATGGCGCAACAGCGCTTCATCTTCGACGACCAGCAATTTCATAACGCTCTCCTGGGCAAATCAACATCTCCAAAGGCGCAACACATACAAAGGCATGCGCACCTCGATGGCTAACATGGCGACGCCGAATCAACCGCTTGGGTTGATCCGGCGTGTGCACTGATGCCAGTCAGTTCAGCCGCGGAACCTGTGGGAGCGGGCTTGCCCGCGATAGCGATCGGTCTGACACATCAATGGTGGATGTGCTGCCGTCATCGCGGGCAAGCCCGCTCCCACAGGGATTGCGTTTAACAGACGGACCTCGGCGCATACCCTTGCGAAACGCTTCTTAGAAAGCGTAGTTGGCGGACAGGTAGGTCTGGGCGCTGCTGGTCAAGTCCAGCGAACCCTGTTTACTGCCGCCGCGCTCGCTCACCTCGGTGCTGGCGTTGCTGCGCAGGTAACGGTAACCCAGCTCGACCGAGGTGTTTTGCGAAACTTGCTGCAATACACCGACCTGGCCGCCAATGGCGTAACCGATGTCGCTGTCGCGGCTGAAGCCTGGCGAATCCTGGGTCAGTTTGGTCAAGCCGGCGGTGGCACCGCCGAACAATTTGGTGCTGCCACCCACCGGGTAAAACAAATCGTAGCTGCCCAGCAGGTTTTCCTGACGCAGTTTAATGCCATTGTGCGAGCCCGACACATTGTCATAAGTGGCGTAGTAGCGGCCCTTGCTGTCTTGCTGGCCCAGACGCACGCCCCAGGTGTTGTCCTTGCCGATCACACCGTCGGCGTTCGGGTGGTTGAGGTTGTCGTTCAGGGCGCTGGATTTTTTAACCTTGTCGCTGGTCTGGCCAAAGGTCAGGCCGGCGAAATTGGTGGTATCGGCGTGGGCCGCAATACTGGCGCCCATCATGGTGAAAGCCAGAAACAGTTTTTTAAAAGTAGTCATTGGGGAGTTTCCTCATGCGCTATGTGCTTTTTGGGTACGGGGCAAGGTTACTGACCCCTCCCTGTACTGCCCCTGAACGCACTCTGAACCTGAGCTGAATCACATCGACTACGCTGTTCTGACAACTCTTAATAAGGAGGTTTGATCATGCGTATGTTCCTCGCCCTCGTATTACTGGCTCTGAGTGGGGTCAGCCAGGCTGCCATCCAGACCCAGGAAATCCCCTATCAAAGTGCCGACGGTACGAAGCTGATCGGCTATTACGCCTACGACGACGCCATCAAAGGCCCGCGCCCGGGCGTGGTGGTGGTGCATGAGTGGTGGGGCCTCAACGACTACGCCAAGCGCCGCGCCCGTGATCTGGCTGGTCTGGGCTACAGCGCGCTGGCGATCGACATGTTTGGCGACGGCAAGAACACCGAACACGCCAAGGACGCCATGGCCTTCATGCAAGCAGCATTGAAGGACAGCGCAGCGGCCAGCGCGCGGTTTCAGGCCGGGCTCGATTTGCTGAAGAAACAGCCGCAGACCGATCCGGACAAACTGGCGGCCATTGGTTATTGCTTCGGCGGCAAGGTGGTGCTGGATGCGGCGCGTCAAGGCGTGCCGCTGGCAGGCGTGGTGAGTTTCCATGGTGCGCTGGTGACCAATACCCCGGCGACGCCTGGCAGTGTGAAGGCGAAAGTCCTGGTGGAGCATGGCGCGCTGGACAGCATGGTCACTGCGGAAAACGTGATGGCATTTAAAGCGGAAATGGACAAGGCCAAAGCCGACTACAAGTTCGTCACCCTCGAAGGCGCCAAGCATGGGTTCAGCAATCCCGAGGCGGATCGTCTGAGCCATGGCGACCACGGCGGGCCGGACATTGGTTACAGCAAGACCGCGGATGAAAAGTCTTGGGCGGACATGCAGGCGTTTTTCAAGAAGATATTTAGCTGATCACGTAGACCACTGTGGCGAGGGGGCTTGCCCCCGTTGGGTTGCGAAGCAGCCCCGAAATCTGCAATCGCGTTTCGACAGATAAACCGCGTTCGCCGATTCACGACTGCTTCGCAGCCGAACGGGGGCAAGCCCCCTCGCCACAAAAGCCCTGCTGCCACTACCCAGCCATCGCGCTAGACGGCAAAATGCCCGTCATGAATCCCGTCCCCGCCCTACCCGTCTGCTGCACCCCACTCGACGCCCATTGGCCGCTGCCGTTTGTGCTGCCCGATACGGTCTTGTTGGGTACCCACTTCGATACCAGGCAACTGGCCAGCGATGATTTCCAGCGCAGCGCCATCGAGCCGCCTGCGAGCATCCAGCGGTCAGTGGCCAAGCGCCAAGCCGAGTTTCTCGCCGGGCGAGTCTGCGCTCGGGCGGCGTTGCAACAACTGGAAGGGCTGAGTTTCATTCCCGCCATCGGCGAAGACCGCGCACCGGTGTGGCCGGCGCATATCACCGGCTCGATCACCCACAGCACCGGCCGTGCCGCGGCGATTGTCGCGAACAAGGCGCACTGGCGCGGTCTGGGGATGGACCTGGAAAACCTGCTCGATGCGGAGCGCGCCGAACGCCTGGCCGGGGAAATTCTCACCGGGCCTGAAATGCAGCGCATGGCTGCCGGGGCTGGAGATCAATTGGCACTGTGGGTGACGCTTACGTTTTCGGTGAAGGAAAGCCTGTTCAAGGCGCTCTACCCGATCGTACAGAAGCGCTTCTATTTCGAACACGCCGAAGTGCTGGAGTGGAGCGCGGGGGGCGAAGTGCGGTTGCGGTTGCTGACTGACCTGTCCAGTGAATGGCGTAGCGGCACTGAGCTGGATGCGCAGTTTGCAGTGATTGATGGGCAGTTGTTGAGTCTGGTCAGTATCAGAGCCTGAAAATTTTCAGCGTTTGGAATGGCCTCATCGCGGGCAAGCCCGCTCCCACAGGTTCAGTGGTGTCCACAGATCTCGTGTACGACACGAACACTGTGGGAGTATCAAGGCTTGAAGGCTTTCAGTGTTTGGGATGGCCTCATCGCGGGCAAGCCCGCTCCCACAGGTTCAGTGGTGTCCACAGATCTCGTGTACGACACGAACACTGTGGGAGTATCAAGGCTTGAAGGCTTTCAGTGTTTGGGATGGCCTCATCGCGGGCAAGCCCGCTCCCACAGGTTCAGTGGTGTCCACAGATCTCGTGTACGACACGAACACTGTGGGAGTATCAAGGCTTGAAGGCTTTCAGTGTTTGGGATGGCCTCATCGCGGGCAAGCCCGCTCCCACAGGTTCAGTGGTGTCCACAGATCTCGTGTACGACACGAACACTGTGGGAGTATCAAGGCTTGAAGGCTTTCAGTGTTTGGGATGGCCTCATCGCGGGCAAGCCCGCTCCCACAGGTTCAGTGGTGTCCACAGATCTCGTGTACGACACGGACCCTGTGGGAGCGGGCTTGCCCGCGATAGGGCCCAAAGGACACCAACAATCTCAACGCCGCTCCTGATTCCTCGGCCAGCTCAAACTGAAACAGGCCCCACCCAGGCTTTTGCTCTTGCCGATCAACGCTCGCCCGTCATGCCAATGGATGATCCGTCGCACAATCGATAACCCCAACCCATGCCCGCCCGAGGCGCGGGTGCGGCTGTCATCGAGGCGCAGGAACGGGGTGAAGATTTTCTCCCACGCGGTTTCCGGCACGCCCGGCCCGTCATCCTCGACATCCACCCGACAGCGCTGCTGCCCCACCTGATAACTGACGGTCACCCGTGAATGGGCGTGACGCATGGCGTTGCTCACCAGGTTCTGCAACGCCCGGTGCAAGTAGCGCGGCTCGGCCTCGACCCAGGCGTCGTCGCAATCGGCGGCTGACAGGCACAAGCCGCGCTGCACCGTGACCTCGGCCCGCAGTGGCGCCAGTTCTTCGATCACCTGATTGACCAACGCATCCAGATCGATTCGCTGAAAGTTCAGCGCCGGCGAACCTTGCTCCAGCCGCGCATAGGTGAGCATCTCGTCGACCAGCCGATCGAGGTCCTCGATGTCGTGGTCCATCCCTTCGCGGTATTTTTCCAGCGCCTCAGGCGTGGTAGCCGAGCCGATCATCTCCAGGCCAAAACGCAAACGCGCGACCGGCGTGCGCAGTTCATGGGACACGGCACGCACCAGTTCTCGCTGAATCGCCAACAATTGCTGCAAGTGCTCGGCCATGCCGTTGAACGCCGAGGCCAGACGCCCCACAGAGTCTGCGCCGCGTGCCGGTACGCGGGTTTCCAGGCTGCCCTTGGCGATGCGCGTGGCGGCGGCTTCCAGCCCGCGCAAACGGCGCTCCAGCTGGCGCACCAACAGATAGACAATCAAACCGATCAGGCTCAAGCCTAGGGCCGCGATCAGCACCAGCCACTCGGGCGGGTAAGGATTCATCTGATACAGCGGTCCGATTTCCAGCACCCACGGTGTACCGACCATGCCGGCAAACACCCGGATCGAATCGCCACCCTTGCCCAGCGCCATCACCGTGTCGCCTTCGGATATGCGGCGACTCTGGTCTTCGTCCATGTCGGCCTGATCGATCGTGACCAGCTGCAGATCAAAGCCGAAACCCTTCTCTTCCTTTAACTGCGCCAGACGCTTGGGCTGCTCGGCCACCGGGTAGCGCACCAGTTCATCGGCCAGCAGATAAATGGTCGCTCGCGCCAGTTGCTCGCTGATCTGCTGGACTTCCCCGGTGAGCACCAGTTGTTCCTTGTCGCTGACCAAGCGGTAAACCTTTGCCGCGTGCGGGCCGGTCTGCTCCACCAAGGCCTGGCCGCGCAGCACGCGGGTGCGCTGGGTCAGGTCGAGATCGGTCTGGGGAAATGTCTTCAGCGCCAACGGAATGCCGAGCAAGCGCTCCCACACCAGCAAGGCCCGATGGCGCTCGGTTTCGTTCATTGGTTGCAGGTTATCGGCCATCAGCGAGAACGTGCCGTGGGCCAGGCGCTCGCGGTATTGCTCGCTGCGCACTTGGTTAAGCAGGTGCAAGGCCAGCACGCCGAGCACAGCCACCAGAATCAGCGCCGCGCACATGCCGCCATAAATGCGCAGGAAGATCGAGTTCACAGCGACAAGTCTGCGCAGGCTTCGGGAACGAACAGATAGCCTTTGCTGCGGATGGTTTTGATCAGTCGCGGATGCTCCGGGTCATCGCCGATCTTCGGGCGGATGCGTGAAATGCGCACGTCGATGGAACGGTCCTGGCCGTCATAACCGATACCGCGCAGCGCGGTGAATATTTCTTCGCGGGACAGAATACGCCCGGCGTTGGCCACCAGCAGCCAGAGCAAATCGAACTCGGCACTGGTCAACTCGATGCCTTTGTCATGCAGCCAAGCCTCGCGCAACGCGTTGTCGACCACCAACGGGCCGAACTGCAGACGCCGTTGTTTTTCCGGAGCGGTTTCAGGGGGTTCACTGCGCCGCAACAGGGCCTGGATGCGCGCCAGCAGCAGGCGTGGGCGAACGGGCTTGCAGACGTAGTCATCCGCGCCGAGGTCGAGTCCGAGGATTTGATCGGTGTCATCGGTGCGCGCGGTGAGCATCAGGATCGGGCCGTCATACTTGTCGCGAACCTTGCGGCAAATGCTCAGGCCATCTTCGCCGGGGAGCATCAGGTCGAGGATTACCAGATCCGGTTTCTCCTTGATGATGCGTGCCGCCGCAAGGGTGCCGTTGCCCTCGATCGATACGCGCAGGCCATTGGCTTCGAGGTAGTCGCGGGTCAGTTCGGCCAGACGTTGGTCGTCCTCGACAATCAATACCTGCCAGACTTCTTGCTCCACGGTGACCTCTGCTTGCCAACATCACTTTAAAGGGACGGATCCGCCCGTCTTTTTGTAATGATTGGGGAGGATAAGAATGCATCTGCATTGGCCGATTGTATAAACGGCGCACGTCTGGAACACAAGCGGGTAAATGCGTTCGGACGCGACGGTTTTTTGTGATAGGGTTCGCGCCCTTAAAAATCCGAATGACTGTTTTCAATCGCTGAAAATCAGTGAAAAACAGTCCGCTCCAGCTAGCTCGCGGCCTACACGCTTGTTCCACCTTTCACACACAATTTACGCACAGGTTTATCCACAGGTAGTACGTTGCAACACCCTCCAAAACGCATTATCTTGTACCTAGGCGCTAAAAAAACCCTACATGTAGGGTTTTAGCTTAAAAGCCCAACCACATTTCAGACCAGAAACTCAAGCGCTTTATTGCCTGTTTATGGTTGAACCAAGCACGATTTTACAAGCCCAAACCGCCTGTGCGGATGGCACCGTTTTTTCAGGCCAGAACAGCCAGAACGGTACGGGTGTTGCAGTCAAAACTGGCACCCCAGAAAGGAATCCGGCTTCGAGCCCAGGCTCGCGGCCAAAGACTTCGGCAAGGAAGCGGCATCATTAGCCTTTTTCCTACTGTCCCGAAGTTGTTATGCCCGACGCCACGTCGGTTGTAGTGCTTCAGGACAGAACGGTGGGCACCGTGATGGTGCCCAAACAAACATAGAGAATGTGGAGACAACCCCCCATGCAAACCGACACAACTCGCGAGAACCCGCAGGGCACCTTGCCGCAGGCCGCCGATTCGAATTCGGATCTGTCCGCCACCGCGCCTGGCCAACTGCGCGTGATCAAGCGTAACGGGACTGTCGTTCCTTACACCGATGACAAAATCACCGTCGCCATCACCAAAGCGTTTCTTGCAGTTGAAGGCGGCACCGCTGCCGCTTCGTCGCGCATCCACGACACCGTTGCCCGCCTGACCGAACAGGTCACCGCTACCTTCAAGCGTCGCATGCCATCGGGCGGCACCATCCACATCGAAGAAATCCAGGACCAGGTCGAACTGGCCCTGATGCGTGCTGGCGAGCAGAAAGTTGCGCGCGACTACGTGATCTACCGCGACGCCCGCTCCAAGGAACGCGCAGTACGCACCCCTGCCGAAGACGCAGTACAGGCTCACCCATCGATCCGCATCACCCGCGCCGATGGCAGCCTTGCACCTCTGGACATGGGTCGTCTGAACACCATCGTCACTGAAGCGTGCGAAGGCCTGGAAGAAGTCGACGGCGACCTGATCCAGCGCGAAACCCTGAAGAACCTGTACGACGGCGTGGCCCTGACCGACGTTAACACCGCTCTGGTGATGACCGCCCGTACGCTGGTCGAGCGTGAGCCGAACTACTCGTTCGTGACCGCCCGCCTGCTGATGGACACCCTGCGTGCCGAAGGCCTGAACTTCCTGGGCGTCGCCGAGAGCGCGACTCACCACGAAATGGTCGACCTGTACGCCAAGGCGCTGCCTGCATACATCGCCAAAGGTATCGAATTCGAATTGCTGAACCCGGTTCTGGCGTCCTTCGACCTGGAAAAACTCGGCAAGGCGATCAACCACGAGCGCGATCAGCAGTTCACGTACCTGGGCCTGCAAACCCTGTACGACCGTTACTTCATCCACAAGGACGGTATCCGCTTCGAACTGCCGCAGATTTTCTTCATGCGCGTGGCCATGGGCCTGGCAATCGAAGAGAAGAACAAAGAAGACCGTGCGATCGAGTTCTACAACCTGTTGTCGTCCTTCGACTACATGTCCTCGACCCCGACCCTGTTCAACGCCGGTACCCTGCGTCCACAGCTGTCTAGCTGCTACCTGACCACCGTGCCGGATGACCTGTCGGGCATCTACCACGCGATCCACGACAACGCCATGTTGTCGAAATTCGCTGGCGGCCTGGGCAACGACTGGACGCCGGTTCGTGCGCTGGGTTCGTACATCAAGGGCACCAACGGCAAATCCCAGGGCGTTGTACCGTTCCTGAAAGTAGTGAACGACACCGCCGTCGCCGTTAACCAGGGTGGCAAGCGCAAAGGCGCCGTCTGTGCTTACCTGGAAACCTGGCACATGGACATCGAGGAGTTCATCGAACTCCGCAAGAACACTGGTGATGACCGTCGTCGTACCCACGACATGAACACCGCCAACTGGATCCCTGACCTGTTCATGAAGCGTGTCTTCGATGACGGCCCGTGGACCCTGTTCTCGCCATCCGAAGTTCCGGATCTGCACGACCTGACCGGCAAGGCTTTCGAAGAGCGTTACGAGTACTACGAAGCCCTGTCCCAGTACCCAGGCAAGATCAAGCTGTTCAAGACCATTCAGGCCAAAGACCTGTGGCGCAAAATGCTGTCCATGCTGTTTGAAACCGGCCACCCATGGCTGACCTTCAAAGACCCGTGCAATCTGCGCAGCCCGCAGCAGCACGTGGGTGTGGTTCACAGCTCGAACCTGTGCACCGAGATCACCTTGAACACCAACAAGGACGAGATCGCCGTTTGCAACCTGGGTTCGATCAACCTGCCGAACCACATCACCAACGGCAAGCTGGACACCGCCAAGCTGGAACGCACTGTGAACACCGCCGTTCGCATGCTCGATAACGTTATCGACATCAACTACTACTCGGTGCCACAAGCGAAGAACTCCAACTTCAAGCACCGTCCGGTCGGTCTGGGCATCATGGGCTTCCAGGATGCTTTGTACCTGCAGCACATCCCTTACGGTTCCGACGCTGCCGTCGAGTTCGCCGACAAGTCGATGGAAGCGGTCAGCTACTACGCGATCCAGGCTTCCTGCGATCTGGCCGACGAGCGCGGCGCTTACGAGACGTTCCAGGGTTCGCTGTGGTCCAAAGGCATCCTGCCGCTGGATTCGCAACAGATCCTGATCGAGCAGCGCGGCCAGAAGTACATCGACGTTGACCTGAACGAATCCCTGGACTGGGCACCGGTTCGTGCCCGTGTGCAGAAAGGCATTCGTAACTCCAACATCATGGCCATCGCACCGACCGCGACCATCGCCAACATCACTGGCGTATCGCAGTCGATCGAACCGACTTATCAGAACCTCTACGTGAAATCGAACCTGTCGGGCGAATTCACCGTGATCAACCCGTACCTGGTTCGCGACCTCAAGGCTCGCGGTCTGTGGGACTCGGTCATGATCAACGACCTGAAGTACTACGACGGTTCGGTACAGCAGATCGAGCGCATCCCGCAAGAACTCAAAGAGCTCTACGCAACTGCGTTCGAAGTGGACACCAAGTGGATCGTTGACGCGGCCAGCCGTCGTCAGAAGTGGATCGACCAGGCTCAATCGCTGAACCTGTACATCGCCGGCGCTTCGGGCAAGAAGCTGGACGTGACCTACCGCATGGCCTGGTACCGTGGTCTGAAAACCACTTACTACCTCCGTGCCCTGGCCGCGACCAGCACCGAGAAGTCGACCATCAACACCGGTAAGCTGAACGCTGTTTCCAGCGGCGGCAACCACGGTGACGACTCGGTCCTGGCAGCTCCTGCCGGCCCTGCTCCAGTGCCGAAGGCTTGCGCCATCGACGAGCCGGATTGCGAAGCTTGCCAATAAGCTGAGCTGGTGAGCGCTGAAAGGCGCTTACTCGAAACCCCCGATGAGCTTCTGGCTTGTCGGGGGTTTTCTTTTGCCTGCTTTAAGATCAAAAGATCGCAGCCTCGCTTCGCTCGACAGCTCCTACGTTGACAAGCGAACCCTGTAGGAGCTGTCGAGTGCAACGAGGCTGCGATCTTTTGATCTTGATCTTTATTTACCACCCACAAAAAAGCCCCTCTTGCGAGGGGCTCTTTGTGAAGCGCTATCCGCTAACCAACATCAGGTCATCTGAATGATGGTCTGCATGATGGTGCTCTGGGTGGAGATGGTCTTGGCGTTTGCCTGGTAGTTGCTCTGAGCCTTGATCAACTCGACCAATTCATTGGTCAGGTTGACGTTGGACTCTTCCAGGGAGTTGGACACGACCGAACCCAGAGTGCCGGTTGTCGGCGCATCGACACCCGCCACGCCTGAGGCAAAGGTTTCTTTCCAGCGGGTACCACCGATCGGCTGCAAGCCTTGCTCGTTGGCGAAGCTGGCGACTGCAACCTGGCCGATGGCCTTGGTTTGCTGGTTGCTGAAGTTGGCGGTCATGACGCCGGTGGCGTCGATGCTCAGGCTGGAGATCTGGCCAGTGGCGTAGCCGTCCTGATATTGGGCGGTACGGGCGGTTGGCGAGTTGTAAGAGGTGGTCAGCGCCATGTTGAACGCGATACCGCCAGTGGCAGCGACGGAACCGTTCGGCCCCCAGGTCACAGGAATCGTTGCGGCGTTGGTAATGGTGCCTGGCACCCAACCGGTCATGGTCAACGTGTTGCCGGTCTGGGTCCAGCCAGCACCCGCCGTCAGCGTATTGATGCTGCCGTCAGAGTTGAAGGTGATGTCGGCGGTGATCGGTGCTGGTGGCGTGGTAGCGGGGTTGGCCGGGGAACGACCATCCATATAGGTATAAACGCGCCAGGCGTTGGTCCCCGTTTTCACGTAGTACTGATCCATGGTGTGCTCGTTACCCTGGCTATCGTAGACCTTGGTGGAAATGGTCTTGTTATAGCTATTGGTATCGGTGGCACTGAACGTCGCCACAGTCGGCAGTGTTTCCGCCGAGTTCAGGTTCAACGTCTGATCGACTTTGGTGGTCGGATTCGGCTTGAGGGCCGTGGTATCGATCTTCAAGTCAGTCAACACACCGTTGATGATCTTGCCGTTGGCATCGACGCCATAACCCTGCAGACGGTTGCCGTTGTTATCGACCACATAGTTTTCAGCGTCGGTCTTGAACGCACCGGCACGGGTATAGCTCAGGGAACCGTTGTCACTGAGGATGAAGAAGCCGGTACCCTGGATGCCCATGTCCAGCACGTTGCCGGTGTTGTTCACGTCGCCCTGGCTGAACTGCTGGGAAACGTTGGCCAGACGCACGCCGTTACCGATGGTCTTGCTGCCGGTACCCAGGCGAGTGGCCGAGTACACGTCTTCGAATTCTGCACGGGACGATTTGAAACCGGTGGTGGCGACGTTGGCGATGTTGTTGCCGGTCACGTCCAGTTGTTTGTTGGCTGCATAGAGACCGCTAAGGCCGATACTGAAAGACATATTCCACTCCTTTGTGCCGTGTTAGTCGGCTCTATATACCAATGGTTTGTACTTTGGACAGGGCAACGCTGCCCATGCCTGCCAGGTTCAACATCAACTCACCGCCGGTCTGGCTGATGGTCACGCTGTTGACCGTTGCAGGCAGGTAAGTAATCAGTGAGGTGTTCGTGCCGTCGATGGTGGTCGTTGCGCCGAAGGTGTAGGTGCCCGCCGGTGCCACCACGCCCGCATCGTCCTTACCGTCCCAAATGAAACTGGTGTTGCCGGCGCTTTGACTGCCCAGCTCGAGGGTGCGGATGGTCTTGCCTTCCGAGTTGGTGACCTTGACGGTGGCGGCGGAAACCGATGTCGGTACCACGACGGTACCGTTGAGGCTCTTGGAGGTGTCGACCACGGCTTTGTCGGTCTGCGCGATGACCGAACGGCCCACCAGCGAAGAAGCTTGCAAGGCTTGCGACGAGCTGTAGCTGCTGGCAAGGCCACTGACCGTATCATTCAGCGTGGTGATACCTTCCAGGCTACTGAACTGCGCCAGCTGTGCCACGAACTCGCTGTTGTCCTGAGGATCGAGCGGGTTCTGGTTTTTCAGCTGAGTCACCAACAGTTGCAGGAACGCGTCCTTGCCCAGCGCCTGCCCGCCGGTAGCGGCCGTGGTCAGGCTGTCTTTGGTGGTAGTGGTCTGGACCGAAGAGTTGGCCAGAACATCGCTGATAACGCTCATATGAATCGCCCCTTATCACTGACCGAGGGTCAGGACCTTCTGCATCATGGTTTTGGCGGTGTTCATCATTTCGGCGTTGGTCTGGAACGAACGGCTCGCGGAAATCATGTCGGCCATTTCTTCGACGACGTTGACGTTCGGGTAGTAGACGTAGCCCTTGCCATCGGCAGCCGGATGGTTCGGCTCGTAGCGCGCTTCAAGGTTGCTCTGGTCTTCGACCACGCCCAGCACTTGCACGCCTTGACCGGCTGCGTCCTGGTTCTGGAACAGCGAATCGCTGCCGCCGCTCTGGCCGCCCTGGAACATGGTGGCGAATACCGGGTGACGGGCACGGTAGGTCTGGTCGATGCTCGACGAGACGGTCTCGGCGTTGGCGATGTTCGAGGCCACGGTGTTCAAGCGAGTGGTTTGTGCACTCATGCCGCTACCGGCAATGTTGAAAACACTGGATAGAGACATGGATTACTCTCCGCGCAGGGCTGACACCAGCCCTTTGAATTTACTGTTGAGCAGGGTGAAGCTGGCCTGGAAGTTGACCGCGTTTTCCGCGTAGTTCGACTGTTCCAGTTGGGCGTCCACGGTGTTCTGGTCGATCGACGGTTGCATCGGCGTGCGATACATCAGCGACTCGTCACCATTGCCCAGGCCTTCAGCTTCGATATGACGGCTGTTGGTCATGTTCAAGGCGAACTTGCCGTTTTTGGTTTTCTCGTTCTGCTCGGCGAGCACTTTCGAGAAGTCCAGATCCCGAGCCTTGTAGTTCGGGGTGTCGGCGTTGGCGATGTTGTTGGCCAGGACTTCGGCACGCTGAGCGCGGAAGCCCAGGGCTTGTTCGTGGATACCGAGCGCTTTATCGAAGCTGATGCTCATGTCGGGAAACCTTCGGGTGACCTGATTTTTCGTACGATGGACATAGCAAGCGGCGTGCCAATTCAAAAAAGCCCGTAAACCGGGGCTTTGCGCGCGATGGCAAGGCGGCAATGCCAGAAAAGCGGCAACCGATTTCCGCCGCCTGCCGCTTTTCTGCCGCTTATCACGATCGAAAGAACACCATCTCCCCCTGTGGGAGCGGGCTTGCCCGCGATGGCGGAGTGACAGGCAATGAAGATGTCGACTGACATGACGCTATCGCGGGCAAGCCCGCTCCCACAGGAGGTGTGGTGATTTTTAGAGATAATTACAGGCACAAAAAAACGGGAGCCCCCTGAGGACTCCCGTTTTTTATGCCGTCAACGAATCACTTCGCCTTGTAAATGATCCCCGGGCTGCACTGGACCATCTGGTAATGATCCGGCAAACCGTTCAGCGCTTCGGACGCACCAAGGAACAGATAACCGCCCGGCTTCAGCGTGCTGTGGATGCGCAACAGGATGTCTTTCTTCACCTCGGCAGAGAAGTAGATCAGCACGTTGCGGCAGAACACGATGTCAAACTTGCCCAGGCTCGCGTAGCTGTCCAGCAGGTTGAACGAGCGAAACTCCACCCGGCTCTTGATTGGCGCCTTGATGGCCCAGCGTCCCGGCCCTTTCGGGTCGAAGTAACGCTGAAGGCGCTCGGGCGACAGACCGCGACCGATGGCCAGGCTGTCGTACTCGCCGGTCTTGCAGTTGGTTAGCATGGTGCCGGACAGGTCCGTGGCAACGATCTGCACGCCCATCTTCAATTGGCCCATGTTGACCCGCTCGAACTCATCGATGGACATCGACAGCGAATACGGTTCCTGACCCGACGAGCATGCCGCCGACCAGATCCGCAGGCGCTGGCCAGGGGCTGCCTTGATCGCTTCAGGCAACACCTTGTTCTTCAAGACTTCAAACGGATAGGTGTCACGAAACCACAAGGTTTCGTTGGTGGTCATGGCATCCACCACCATCTCGCGCAAACCGCTGCGCGGCTGAGTCTGGATGCGCTGAACCAGCTCACCCAGCGATTTGATGCCCTGCTGTTCCATCAGTTTGTTGAGACGGCTCGAGACCAGGTATTGCTTGTTTTCACCGAGCAAAATGCCACAGGCTTTTTCCAGGAATACCCGGAACTGTTCGAAATCCAAATTACCTGTAGACAAAGATGCCGCCTCTTAAATCGTGTTGACCGCCAGGGGCAGAAGGCCCCTAGCTGTTATCTGCTGCTTTGATCCGGTCGACTACCCGGGATGCCAGGTCATCAGGACGGAATTTGGCCAGGAAGTCATCGGCACCGACCTTCTTGACCATCGCCTGATTGAACACACCCGACAACGAAGTATGCAGGATGATATGCAGCTTTTGCATGCGCGGGTCGTTGCGGATCTCGGCCGTCAGGGTGTACCCGTCCATCTCCGGCATCTCGATGTCGGAAATCATCATCAGGAACTCTTCTTCCGGCTTCTTGCCTTCGTCGACCAGCTTGCGCAGGTAATCCAGCGCTTGCCGACCGTCGTTCAACGCCACCACCTCGACGCCGACCGTTTGCAGGCAACGGGTCACCTGCTTGCGTGCCACCGACGAGTCATCGACCGTCAGCACGCGCAAAGACAACGCCTTGTGCTGAGTCTCGACATCCACCACGCCCACCGAAATCGCTTCCGGCGTAGGCGCCACTTCTGCCAGCACCTTCTCGACGTCGATGATTTCGACTAACTGATTGTCGACTCGAGTCACAGCTGTCAGGTAGTGATCGCGCCCGGTGCCCTTGGGTGGCGGATGAATCTCCTCCCAGTTCATGTTGACGATGCGCTCCACCGACCGAACCAGGAAACCCTGGGTCTTGGTGTTGTACTCCGTGATGATCACGAAGGGATTGCTTTGATCTTTCAGCGCTCCGGAACCGGTCGCCATCGCCAGATCCAGAATCGGAATGGTCGCCCCCCGAATATTCGCCACACCGCACACGACAGGACTGGACTTGGGCATCAGGGTCAGCTTGGGGCATTGCAGCACCTCACGAACCTTGAACACGTTGATCCCATACAGCTGCTGGCCGTCAAGACGGAACAACAACAGCTCAAGGCGATTCTGCCCTACCAGTTGCGTGCGCTGGTTCACCGAATCCATTACACCAGCCATGCCCAGACTCCTACACCAACGCTAAGTGTGTTGCGACGCACATTCATGACTAAACGGCACGGCGCTTGCTTTTTAACTCTTATGAACACAGAACCGACATTTTTCCGACGCCTGACATCAACCTGTCGCAGATTGCTCTGCGCGGTGTCGGCCGCTTGCCTGTTCAACGCTGGCAGCCCTGCCCTTGCTGACGCGGTTACCTTGCCTGACATGCTTATCGGCGTCACTCAGGGCTTTCTTGAATTCACCGTAGAAGACTATCTGGCCACGAGTCAAACACAAGGACGCTACGAGATCGAGGTCAACCAACTCGATCCGCGCCTGCGCATGCCTATGTGCGACAAGGAATTGACAGCCACCCTCGAGAGCCCCGCGAGGCCTCTGGGTCGGGTCACGGTCAAGGTTCGCTGCGACGGCGCCTCCCCCTGGACAGTCTTCGTACCCGCTCAAGTACGGCTGTTTCGCGACATCGTGACCACCACTCGCCCCCTCAAGCGCACAGGGATTATCGAGCCTCAGGACGTAACCCTTCGCGAACGCGATATCAGCTTGATAAATCAGGGTTTTCTGACCTCCGTCGATGAGGCGATCGGACAAAAACTTACCCGACCAATGGTCGCCGATCAGGTCATTACCCTGGTGCACCTCGAACAGGCGGAAGTGATTCGCAAGGGCGATCAGGTGGTGATTACCGCCCGCAGTGGTACGCTCAGTGTACGTATGCCGGGTGAAGCGTTGTCCAACGGCGGCATGAGCGAACAGATTCGCGTGAAAAACCTTAACTCCCAGCGGGTCATCAAGGCGCAAGTCACCGCGCCCGGCCAGGTGGAAGTTTCTATGTGAGCGGCCATGCAGGGCTCTGTGTCGTGAAGATATGGCGCGCCACTCGCCTGTTCCCTAAACTGTGCCGCATGCAGGACACGTGCTGGCGCATGCAAGCTCATTGATAAATGGGCCTAAAGTTTTCCGGGGAAGAGCCGAAAACATGGCAAGCGTCCAAATACCCAGAGGTTTTTGTCATGGTCATCGATTTCAGTCGTTTAAACAGCTCCTCGTCACTTACGGGCAGTACACGTACCAGCGCTGCGAAGGAAACCGCCGAAGCCGGCCAATCCACGCCGCTGAATACCCCGGCCGAACAGGCCAGTACCACCAAAAGCGGGGAATCGGTACACCTCAGCAATGAGGCTCAACAGTTGCAGAAGGTCACTGACAAGCTGCGCGATCAGCCTGCCGTCGACAACGCCCGTGTGGCCGAGTTGAAAGCAGCGATTGCCGATGGCAGCTATAAAGTCGACAGCAACCGTGTAGCCAGCAAACTGCTCAACTTCGAAGCCCAGCGCTAGGCTACGGCCCGCGCCAGGCTTTTGGACGCTTAAAACCCAAGGCCAGCCATGCACGACACTAATTTACTGCAACTGATCATCGACGACTTTGCCCCGGCTCAACACCTGCTGGAGCTGCTGCAAACCGAGTCCCTCGCGCTGCACGGTCGCGACATGCCACTGCTCGAAGACATTCTGGCGCAGAAACAGGCAATGATCATTTTGCTCGAGCAGCATGGCCGCAAGCGCAGTGAAATCCTCACCAGCCTCAACCTGCCGACCAATCGCCAGGGCCTGGAGCAACTTGCCAGCCATTCGAGCATTGGCGACCAATTGCTGGCACAGAGTGACGTGCTGACCGACCTCCTGGCCCAATGCCAGGCCGCCAACGTTAACAATGGCCAGTCGATTCTGGTGCAGCAGGCCGCCACGGCCAACCAGCTGAAAATCCTCACCGGCGGCGAGCCGCCAGCGCTCTACGATGCCCGCGGTTCAACCTCCAAACTCGCAAAACCACGCCCGCTCAGTCAGGCTTGAGCCTTTCAATGAGCACGCTCTATCAAGACGCGAAACATGCTGGCAGAATGATGGCCGGTAGTCATATTTGTCTGGAGATTGATATCCCGTGTTCAATGCCTTAAGCGCGGAAGAGGCTACGCAGCCTCCCAAGGTGCTCACCACGCCCTTGGAAATCTCCGGCAATCTGCGACAGCTGCAAGACAGCCATGATCCGCTGATCATCACGTTCCACGAGCGCAGCCAGCGCTTTCAGAGTTATCTGGTGGACGTCGACCGTGACAGCAAGATGATCACTCTGGACGAAATGATCCCTCGCGATGGCGAACGCTTTCTGCTGGCCGGCGAACCGTTCAAGGTCGAAGGCTTTCACGACGGCGTGCGCATCGCCTGGGAAAGCAACGGCCCGCTGACCATCGACGAATCCGGCGATGGCCGCTGCTACCGAGGCGCGCTGCCCGATGAGGTGGTTTATCACCAGCGCCGCAATGCTTTCCGCGCCGCGTTGAAGCTGGCGCAACTGGTCGATGTCGACCTCGGTGGTGAAAAACTCAAGTCGCCCGTCACAGGCAAATTGCTGGACATCTCCGCCACCGGCTGCAAGTTGCGCTTCGAAGGCGACATCACCGCCAGGCTGCAACTGGGCCAGGTCTACGACCGTTTCGTCGCTGCCCTGCCCTTCGGCAGCATGACGGCACCGGTCGAGCTGCGTTACCTGCACTTCGAAGAAAAGATCAACACCACCTTTGCCGGCGTGCGTTTTCACAACATAAGCGGCCTGGTGCAGCGGCAGGTCGAGCGGTTCGTCTATCAGCTTCAGCGCGAAGCGCGGCGCTTCGATAAAGACGACTTCTGAGACGCAACTTCCATAAAAAAACGGGCAGTCCCTTGTGGGGACTGCCCGTTTTTTTATGCCTTGATCAAGGCCGAGCTTCGGTAAAGCTTTGCTCGCGCCCCGTGTCAGGGTCTTCGGGTTCCGAATCCGTTTCAGGTGCTGATTCGGGCTCGGCATCCGAATTGAAATCAGCCTCCGGGGTGACCGGGTTCTGCATCTGATCCTGCACCACCTGCTCATCGACTCGCGGGTCAAGGCAAGCGACCAGTGGCGAGCTCGACATACTGTCCGGCATGGCCACGTGATGCAGCGGAGCATCGTCTACCTGATGCAGGTTGGTGACCGCTTTCGGACGAATTCGCCACACCAGCACCAAGGCGAAGAAACTGAAGAAGGCATAGAGCATCTGACTGCCGAACAGCTTCATCAACACCCCGGCCACCAACGGCCCGATACTCGCGCCGACGCCGTAGGTCACCAACAGCATCGCCGTCAGCGACACTCGGCGATCACCCTCGACGTGGTCGTTGGAGAACGCCACCGCCAGCGGGTACAGGCAGAACTGCACCAACGAACAGAAGAACCCAGCGATGAACAGGACCTCCAGCGGCACCTGCCGCATGATTGCCAGCGGCAACGCAGCCAGCGCCAGGCTAAACGCGAAGCAGCGGATCAACAGCGCCCGGTCATAGCGGTCCGACAGCCAACCCAACGGCCACTGCACCACCAGGCCTGCAAAAATGCAGCTACCCATGAACAGACCGACCTGTTCGGTCGACAACCCTTGCTGCGAGGCATACAGCGGCGCCAGACCATAGAACGAACCGACGATCAATCCCGACCCCAACACCGTACTCAGTGACTGCGGCACGCGCTTGATGAAGAACCGTGGCTCCATCGGAGCCGGGTGCAAAGGCGCAGGGTGAATCCGCCGCGTCAGGGCCACTGGCACCAGGCACAGTGCGAAACACAGGGCGACCAGCATCAGCAGTTCCAGACCCAAGCCCGGGTGCATGACCAGAATCAGTTGACCCAACACCAACCCCAGGTACGAAGCGATCATGTAACCGCTGAACACCACGCCACGCTGCTTGGCTTCTGCCTGCTCATTGAGCCAGCTTTCGATCACCATGTACTGGCACATCATGCCCAGGCCGACGATCACCCGCAGGAACAGCCACGCGGGCAACCAGTCCACCAAGCCATGGCCCAGCACTGCCGCGCCGACGATCCCGGCGCAGGCTGAATAGGCTCGAATATGCCCGACCCGGGCAATCAGCCGGTGGCCGATCTTGCCACCCAGCACCAGGCCGAAATAGTTGGCCGCCATCAACGCACCGACCCACAGGCTGTCGACTTTATCGGCCGCCAGGCGCAGGGCAAGGTAAGTACTCAACAGGCCCGAGCCGATCAACATCATCAGCGAGGCGAAATAAAGCCCCCGAAAAGATTTCAAGATTTGGCGCATCGGCGTTCCGAGCGGCTCCTTGCAGTGAATATCGGACTATCGACAAACGATAGCCCGACGGCGACGTGTCGTCAGGCCTGGGCTGCTAGAACACGCCGTTCCCAGGGAGTAATTTCATCAAAGAAGCTGGTCAACTCCATGGTCTTCGAAGCGATGTAGCCTTCGATGAACTCCTTGCCGAACAGTTCCTTCGCCAATTGGCTACGTTTCAGACGTTCGAGAGCGGCATGCAAGGTACACGGCAACGAAAGATTATCCGGCACAACGAACTCACCCTGGATCGGCTCGCTCGGCTCCAGTTTGTTCTCGATGCCATACAACCCCGCGGCCAGGCTCGCGGCAATCGCCAGATACGGATTGGCATCGCCCCCCGGCAAGCGGTTTTCAACCCGACGAGCGACCGGTGAACTGGCCGGAATGCGCAGCCCGGCCGCGCGATTGTCGTGGGACCAGCAGGCATTATTCGGCGATGCGAAAGGATGGCACAGGCGCTGATAGGAGTTCACGTTCGGCGCAAACAGCGCGGTGAAATCCGCCAGGCCGGCCTGCTGACCACCGATGAAATGACGGAAGGTCGCGGTCGGCTCGCCGGCCTTGTCGCTGAACACGTTACGCCCGGTGCCGATCTCCACGATGCTCTGGTGAATATGCATCGAACTGCCCGGCGTGTGCGCCAACGGCTTGGCCATGCAGACCACAGTCAGGCCATGCTTGAGCGCCACTTCTTTGAGCAGATGCTTGAACAACAAGGTCTGGTCGGCCAGCAGAAGCGGATCGCCGTGCAGCAGGTTGATCTCGAACTGGCTGACGCCCATCTCATGCATGAAGGTATCGCGCGGCAAGCCCAGAGCCGCCATGCATTCGTAGACTTCATTGAAGAACGGCCGCAAGCCGTTATTGGAACTGACGCTGAACGCCGAATGACCGTCCTCGCGACGACCGTCCAGGCCCAGTGGCGGCTGGAAGGGTTGTGTCGGGTCAGGGTTGGGCGCGAAGACGAAGAATTCCAGCTCGGTCGCCACCACCGGCGCCAGACCGAGAGCGGCGTATCGAGCAATCACGGCCTTGAGTTGGCCACGGGTCGACAATGGCGAGCTCTCGCCAGTCAGTTCATCCGCATCGCAAATGGCCAGCGCCCGAGGCTGCTGGCTCCAGGGCAAGCGGTGGATCTGCGCGGGATCAGGCACCAGCGCCAGGTCGCCATCATCACTGCCGTAAAAGCGCGCCGGCGGATAACCGCCCATGATGCATTGCAGCAGCACTCCCCGCGCCATCTGCAAACGCCGCCCTTCAAGAAATCCTTCGGCGGTCATTACCTTGCCGCGTGGTACGCCGTTCAGGTCCGGCGTGACACATTCAATCTCATCAATGCCCGTCAATCGCTGTGCGAGTGAACGATGGCCATCGGTTGTCATGACGCAATCCTTGTTGTTGTACGAGCCGCGAACGGCGACTCGTACAAAATAGGCTCCGGCTGTTCGGAATATCAAGCAGCGTCAAACAAAAAGGTATTCAGGGGAGGTAAATGCTGAACACGCCGCCGCCCAATGGGCCGCCATTGCTGATTTCGGTGCGTCCGCCCACGCCATTGCGCTGATGCAACGCGGCAATCCGCCCGGCAAAGTACAGGCCCAGGCCCGTGCTGCCACTGCTGTGGTTGATGCCCTGCACGTAATCGGCCTGACGCTCAATCATCTCGGCTGGAAAACCCTCGCCATCGTCATTGATGGTCAGCACCAGTTGCCCGGCCTCATCGCTGACGCTGATCAACAAGGCATGGCGGGCGTAACGAATGGCGTTGTTGATGCAATTGGCGAGCACCGAGGCAATCAGCTCACGGTCGAAGAAACCCAGCGGGCTCAACGGATCCACTTCATACGTCGCGATGATGCCGCGGCTGGCGAACACTTCTTGGTGAGCCGCCAGTTGCGCCTCAATGAAATCATCCAGCTCATGGTAGGCCGGCTGCAACGGCATCTGGTTGACGCCGAGTTTGTACAGCCCCAGCAACTGCACCAGCATGCCGTTGAGATGGGCGAACTCGAAGTCGATCACACCCTGCTCGGGGGTGTGCTGCTCGGGATCGGGCAAGCGCGCCAGCCATTGACTGTGCGCCTGCATCAGCATGGCCAGAGAGTTCTTCATGTCATGCACGGTGGAGGCAATCACCGTGGAAAAGTCGAGTGACGGTTCGCTGTCGATCATTCGCCGAACGCCTTGATTTTCAGTTTCTGGTAGCGCGGATAACGCGCGTCGGTATCGGGCATCAGGCCGACGGTTTTCAGGCAGGAGCGACATTCTTCCAGTTCGGCCGACGGCACGCTGGTGTCGGTGCCATGCAGCAACGACTGCGCCATGTTCAGGGCAATACTGATGTTCTTCGGCTGCAGTGCCAGGGCTTTGCGGAATACGTCCCGGGCTTCCACCAGATTGCCGGTCTTGTACACCCGCACGCCCTGACGGTTGAGGTCGGCGGCCGCGTTGCTGGAGTTGAGGATGGTCGGGTCGTCGGTCAGCTTGGCGATGTCCTTCATCACGGCCGGATCGTCGCCGTAGATTTCCGCACAGTTTTTCAGCATCGACGCGCCGGCACTCGCCTGTCCCAGCATTTGCAGCTGCTTGGCGACCAGCAGCGCCGCTTCGGCGCTCATGAATTGCTCCATGCCATCGAGGCGCATCATCGCTTGTTCGGTGAGCTTCTCGGCGGTTTCGGCATCGTTGAGCAACAGGCTGGTGGCCTTCATCAGACGCGCACGAATCTGCAAACCGGGGTCGGAAGGATTCTCCTTCGCCACCGCACTCAGCGTTGTATTGATTTCAAGGCGGGTCCGGGTGTCCAGGCCCTTCTCACTGCCTTTGCTGATCAAGGCATGGGCCAGGCCGAGGTTGCTTTCCGCATCCTTGAAACGTGACTGCGCCCCTTGGGCCACGGCCTGGCGATAGGCTCTGGAGGCGGTATCAAAATCTTCGTTGGCCATCGCCAGCTTGCCCAGCAACGCTTGCCGGCGCACCGCCAACGGCGACAGCCGAATAGCCTCTTCCAAGACTCGCTGCGCCGCCTTGGTATCACCTTCGCAGACCAGCACATCGGCCATGCCATCGTAGAGGGCCGGCATCATCGGGAAGACTTTCAGGGCTTTTTCGTAAATGCCTTTGGCCTGGCTGACATGGCCGCGCTTGAACAGCAACTGGCCCAACCCGGCAAACGCCCAAGGCAAAGGCCGATCAGCAATGATGCTGTCGTACAGGCGCTCCAGCGCTTCGTTCTGATTCAAGTCGCGCAGAGCATCAGCGCGGTAACGCAGGCACAGCGGGGAATAACGAATGTCCTGTTTGCACAGGGCGATGCAGGCATTAAGCACCTCCATCGGTTTGCCCCGATCAAGGGCTTGCAGGATCGGCTTGAGCAAGGTCTTGCGCTGCTCCAGGCGTTCCAGGCGCTGGGCCAGGCCGGAACGGTTGAACGGCTTGGTCAGGTAAGCATCAGGCTCATGCTCCAGTGCGCTGAGCACCATGGCCTGGCTGGTTTCGGCGGTGACCATGACAAACACGCTTTCATGGCTGATCAGCTTCTCGATCATCAGGTCTTCAAGTACCTGCTGACCGTTCTTCTTGCCATCGCCCAGGTGGAAGTCCTGCAGGATGAAGTCGTAGGACTTCTGCGAGCACATGCGCAGCGCCTGTTCACCGGTATCAGCGGTGTCGACGTCCTTGACGCCCAGCTCCCGCAGCATGGACCTGACGGAACTGCGGAAATCCGAGAAATCATCGACGATCAGAAAACTCTTTTGGTGATACGACAGCATCGAAGATTTCCAGGCAATTTAAGAAGAACAACCCAAAGGCAACCACACGGGCGAGCTCGGTTTCGCGGCCTTTTTGGCGCGCAGATGATAGCGGGAGGCCATAGGCTATCAAGCAATTTCGCATAAACCCGTGATGACAGTTGCCGGCCGCCAGAAGTAAAAATGACAACGACTGGTCGGGTTATCGGCCAGTAGTCGCGTTCCCTTGAAGCGGCGGGAGTGCAATTGCGCATTTGGCTGTCATGACAGGCTCTCCATGTAAGTCGTCGGGTGGTTCGAGCATGAAAAAGCCCCGCCAGAAAGAACGCTCTGGCGGGGCTTTTTAACAGCAGAGTGCTGAAATCTGATGGTTTTCCAGGGCCGCACGACTCGACCAGCCCATGCCCCGCTTGGGTTTCAGCTCATTTGAGCTCCACCCGTGTTGAGTGCCCACGCCCTCTTCGCCAAAAACAAATCGACATAATATTGACACCATCACACCCGCCTGTCGGAATATTGGCACATCGTACTGTTAGCTGCGGTTAACACCTTTACAAAGCCTGACCCCACAACTAAACACACATCAAACTGATATCAGGAAAGGCCGTATCCCTGAGTCAGTGCTACCTCAAAACACGGCCTCATCCAGCCATCATTTCAGGAGTCCCTGCCACATGGGTGCTCTCAGTCTATTGCGTGCCATGTGCAGCGCGGCCCCAGCCTCGGGCTCACATTCGCCCGACCTGTCCTGCGACCCGCTCCTCAAGCGCGGCGAATTTTTCCATCCCCGCAATACCCTCGCGCCTCTGCCGGCAGCGCCTGGCCCGTCAGGCCGGCGATGTCCGGCGGCCGCCTCGCACCACTCTTGAACGACCTGAGCGGTGCAAGAACCGGACTTCGTCCTGTTAGCAGTCCCTAGCGATTCTAAAAATAAAAAAATGGCATTTTCGGGAGAAAGACATGACTACCACCACAACTACCAGCGGCGGCACCGTTACTTCGCTTTCCAACACTCCGCAGGCGCAGGACGACATTTTCACTACCGGTGTGATTGGCACGAGCACCGCGGCCATCACTGAAGACCTGCTGGGGGTCGTGTACCTGGACGTCATGTCCAATGACCTTGGCGGTAGCGCAAAGACACTTTGGTCACTCGATGACGCGACCAGTCTTTCTACTGCCACCAAGATTTATGCGCCGGCCGATCTCCTGATCCAGGACACGGGCAGAATTGAGGCGACGAGTACTGACACCAGTTTCAATGGGGCAAAGATCTGGATTACCTCGGACGGCAAGGTCGGCTACGACGCCGCAACGTTGTCGACTGCTTTCAAGGCACAACTCCAGTCGCTTGCCGCTGGAGCGTCCCTGACGGACAGCTTTACCTATGCGATTCGTCTCGGCAACGGCACGCTCAGCTGGGCCACTGCGCAGGTGCAGTTCGCTGGCATGAATGACAGTGTGACGATGACCATCGGCGTGCAGGCTGGCACGGTAACCGAAGATGCGACCACGACGCCGAGCCCGACCGACTCGCTGAGCACCTCGGGCACTATTGCCTTTAGCGATGTTGACCTGAGCGACACGCATACCGCCTCTTTCGTGGCTGCGGGAGGCAATGCCACCGCGCTGGGCAACTTCACCCTTGCATCAGTAACTGAAGCGGCCAACGCAGCCGACGGCACGGTTAACTGGACTTACGCCCTGGATAATGCGGCAGCCCAATCCCTGGCCCAGGGGCAGACTGTTACTGAAACCTATGTGGTCACCATCAGTGACGGGCACGGCTCATCGACCACGCAGAATGTGACTATCTCTATCACCGGCACCAACGACCAGGTGCAGATCACCAGCGGCGTGCAGGCTGGCGATGCCGGGGAAGACAGCGGCGACTACGCAGCCAGCGGCAACATCACCTTCACCGACGTCGACCTGATCGACATCCACAGCGTCAGCATCACGCCGGGCGCTTCCGGCTATCTGGGCAACTTCACTACCGATCCACTGAGCGACAGCACCGGCACGGGCAGCGGTTCGCTGGGCTGGAACTTTGCGGTGAACAACACCGCGTTGCAGTTCCTCGGCGAAGGCCAGATCGTCACGCAAACCTATAACGTGGCGATCGGCGACGGTGCAGTGCAGACCGTGACCATCACCATTACCGGCATCAACGATCAGGTGCAGATCACCAGCGGCGTGCAGGCTGGCGATGCCGGGGAAGACAGCGGCGACTACGCGGCCAGCGGCAGCATCACCTTCACCGACGTCGACCTGATCGATACCCACAGCGTCACTGTTACACCGGGCGCTTCCGGCTATCTGGGCAGCTTCACCACCAATCCACTGAGCGACAGCACCGGCACGGGCAGTGGTTCGCTGGGTTGGAACTTCGCGGTGAACAACACCGCATTGCAGTTCCTCGGCGAAGGCCAGAGCGTCACGCAAACCTATAACGTGGCGATCGGCGACGGCGCGGTGCAGACCGTGACCATTACGATTACCGGCGACAACGATCAGGTGCAGATCACCAGCGGCGTGCAGGCTGGCGATGCCGGGGAAGACAGCGGCGACTACGCGGCCAACGGCAACATCACTTTCACCGACGTCGACCTGATCGACACCCACAGCGTCACCGTCACACCGGGTGCTTCCGGCTATCTGGGCAACTTCACCACCAATCCACTGAGCGACAGCACCGGCACGGGCAGCGGTTCGCTGGGGTGGAACTTCGCGGTGAACAACACCGCGTTGCAGTTCCTCGGCGAAGGCCAGAGCGTCACGCAAACCTATAACGTGGCGATCGGCGACGGCGCGGTGCAGACCGTGACCATTACGATTACCGGCGACAACGATCAGGTGCAGATCACCAGCGGCGTGCAGGCCGGCGATGCCAAGGAAGACAGCGGCGACTACGCAGCCAGCGGCAACATCACCTTCACCGACGTCGACCTGATCGACACCCACAGCGTCACTGTCACGCCGGGCGCTTCCGGCTATCTGGGCAGCTTCACCACCAACCCACTGAGCGACAGCACCGGCACGGGCAGTGGTTCGCTGGGTTGGAACTTCGCGGTGAACAACACCGCCCTGCAGTTCCTCGGCGAAGGCCAGATCGTCACCCAAACCTATAACGTGGCGATCGGCGACGGCGCGGTGCAGACCGTGACCATCACGATTACCGGCACCAACGACCAGCCGACGCTGACGATTACCGACACCACCGGCGCGATGAACGAAGGCAACAGCACGGCCACCCTGAGCGACAGCGGTGCACTGAGCTTTACTGATCTGGACAGTACCGACACGGTGACCGTGTCGCAGACCGCCAACGGCGACATCGCCTGGAGCGGCGGCGTGCTCAATGCGACCGTGGCCTCGGCACTGGTGGCTGGTTTTTCGGTCGACCAGAACAGCTGGGACTACAGCAGCAATCAGAACCTCGACTTCCTCGGTGCGGGTGAAACCATCACCTTCTCGTACGCGGTGGTTGCTACCGACGATAGCGGCGCGGCTAATGCTGCCTCGGCGACGCAGACCGTCACCATCACTATCACCGGCACTAACGATGCGCCGGTACTCAGCTTCGCGACCGGCAACGATGCCGGCGCAGTACAGGAAGACACCACGCTCAGCGTGAGTGGCCAGTTCAGTTCGGCCGACATAGATCACGCTGCGACGGCCAGCTGGAGCATTGCCGGTACGAATACCGGCACCTACGGCTCGATAGCGGTGGACAGCACTGGCCAATGGACTTACACCCTGGCCAATGGCACCGATGGTGTCGCCAGTGCGGTGCAGTCGCTGAAGGTGGGCGAGAGTCATGATGAAGTGTTCAGCGTGCAGGTCAGCGATGGCCTCGGCGGCGTGGACACTCAGCTGGTGACCGTTACCGTCACCGGCAGCAACGACGCGCCCGTGCTCAGCTTCGTGACGGGCAATGATGCTGGCGCAGTGCAGGAAGACACCACGCTCAGCGTCAGTGGCCAGTTCAGTTCGGCCGATATCGATCACGCGGCCACAGCCAGCTGGAGCATTGCTGGTACGAATACCGGCATCTACGGCTCGATCGCGGTGGACAGCACCGGCCAATGGACTTACACCCTGGCCAACGGCACCGATGGCATTGCCAGTGCGGTGCAGTCGCTGAAGGTGGGCGAGAGTCATGATGAAGTGTTCAGCGTGCAGGTCAGCGATGGCCTGGGCGGCGTGGACACCCAGCTGGTGACCGTTACCATCACCGGCAGCAACGACGCGCCCGTGCTCAGCTTCGTGACGGGCAATGATGCTGGCGCAGTGCAGGAAGACACCACGCTCAGCGTCAGCGGCCAGTTCAGCTCGGCCGACATCGATCATGCTGCGACGACCACTTGGAGCATCGCCGGTACGAATACCGGCACTTACGGCTCGATCGCGGTGGACAGCACCGGCCAATGGACTTACACCCTGGCCAACGGCACCGATGGCATTGCCAGTGCGGTGCAGTCGCTGAAGGTGGGCGAGAGTCATGACGAAGTGTTCAGCGTGCAGGTCAGCGATGGCCTCGGCGGCGTGGACACTCAGCTGGTGACCGTCACCGTCACCGGCACTAACGATGCGCCGGTCCTCAGCTTCGCGACCGGCAACGATGCCGGCGCGGTGCAGGAAGACACCGCGCTCAGCGTGAGTGGCCAGTTCAGTTCCGTCGATATCGATCACGCTGCGACGGCCACCTGGAGCATTGCCGGTACGAATACCGGCACTTACGGCTCGATCGCGGTGGACAGCACTGGCCAATGGACTTACACCCTGGCCAACGGCACCGATGGCATTGCCAGTGCGGTGCAGTCGCTGAAGGTGGGCGAGAGTCATGACGAAGTGTTCAGCGTGCAGGTCAGCGATGGCCTCGGCGGCGTGGACACTCAGCTGGTGACCGTCACCGTCACCGGCACTAACGATGCGCCGGTCCTCAGCTTCGCGACCGGCAACGATGCCGGCGCGGTGCAGGAAGACACCGCGCTCAGCGTGAGTGGCCAGTTCAGTTCCGTCGATATCGATCACGCTGCGACGGCCACCTGGAGCATTGCCGGTACGAATACCGGCACTTACGGCTCGATCGCGGTGGACAGCACTGGCCAATGGACTTACACCCTGGCCAACGGCACCGATGGCATTGCCAGTGCGGTGCAGTCGCTGAAGGTGGGCGAGAGTCATGACGAAGTGTTCAGCGTGCAGGTCAGCGATGGCCTCGGCGGCGTGGACACTCAGCTGGTGACCGTTACCGTCAGTGGCACTAACGATGCGCCGGTCCTCAGCTTCGCGACAGGCAATGATGCTGGCGCAGTGCAGGAAGACACCGCGCTCAGCGTCAGCGGTCAGTTCAGTTCGGCCGATATCGATCACGCGGCCACAGCCAGCTGGAGCATTGCCGGTACGAATACCGGCATCTACGGCTCGATCGCGGTGGACAGCACCGGCCAATGGACTTACACCCTGGCCAATGGCTCCGACGGAATCGCCAGCGCAGTGCAGTCGCTGGGGGCTGGCGAGAGTCATGATGAAGTGTTCAGCGTGCAGGTCAGCGATGGCCTTGGCGGCGTAGACACCCAACTGGTGACCGTTACCGTTACCGGTACTAACGATGCGGCCGTGTTGTCCTCGGCCAACGTCACACTGACCGAAACCGATGCCCCGCTGACCACCACCGGTACGCTGACCATCAGCGACGTCGACAGCGCGGCGACCTTCGTCGCGCAGCCTGGCACCGCCGGCAATTACGGCCAGTTCTCCATCGGCACCAATGGTGCCTGGACCTATGTCGCCAATAACGCCCACAACGAGTTTGTCGCCGGCACCACCTACACCGACACCTTCGCGGTGAGCAGTGCCGACGGCACCGCCACCTCGGTGACCGTCAATATCCTCGGGACCAACGATGCCGCGGTGTTGTCCGCCGACATCGCCAACCTGACCGAAACCAATGCCCCGCTGACCACCAGCGGCAGCCTGACCATCAGCGATGTCGACAGCGCGGCGACCTTCGTCGCGCAGCCTGGCACCGCCGGCAATTACGGCCAGTTCTCCATCGGCACCAATGGTGCCTGGAGCTATGTCGCCGACTCCGCTCACAACGAGTTTGTCGCCGGCACCACCTACACCGACACCTTCGCGGTGAGCAGTGCCGACGGCACCCTTACCTCGGTCACCGTGCATATCCTCGGCACCAACGATGCCGCGGTGCTGTCCGCCGATAGCGTCAACCTGACCGAAACCAATGCCCCGCTGACCACCAACGGTACGCTGACCATCAGTGACGTCGACAGCGCGGCGACCTTCGTCGCGCAACCTGGTACCGCCGGCAATTACGGCCAGTTCTCCATCGGCACCAATGGTGCCTGGAGCTATGTCGCCGACTCCGCTCACAACGAGTTTGTCGCCGGCACCACCTACACCGACACCTTCGCGGTGAGCAGCGCCGACGGCACCCTCACCTCGGTCACCGTGCATATCCTCGGGACCAACGATGCCGCGGTGCTGTCCGCCGATAGCGTCAACCTGACCGAAACCAATGCCCCGCTGACCACCAACGGTACGCTGACCATCAGTGACGTCGACAGCGCGGCGACCTTCGTCGCGCAACCTGACACCGCCGGCAGTTATGGCCAGTTCTCCATCGGCACTAATGGTGCCTGGAGCTATGTCGCCGACTCCGCTCACAACGAGTTCGTCGCCGGCACCACCTACACTGACACCTTCGCGGTGAGCAGTGCCGACGGCACCATCACCTCGGTCACCGTCAATATCCTCGGGACCAACGATGCCGCGGTGTTGTCCGCCGACATCGCCAACCTGACCGAAACCAATGCCCCACTGACCACCACCGGCAGCCTGACCATCAGCGACGTCGACAGCGCGGCGACCTTCGTCGCGCAGCCTGGCACCGCCGGCAATTACGGCCAGTTCTCCATCGGCACCAATGGTGCCTGGACCTATGTCGCCAATAACGCCCACAACGAGTTCGCTGCAGGCACCACCTACACCGACACTTTCTCAGTGAGCAGCGCCGACGGCACCCTCACTTCAGTCACCGTCCACATCCTCGGGACCAACGACGCTGCCGTGCTGTCCTCGGCCAGCATCACGCTGACCGAAACCAATGCCCCGCTGACCACAGCTGGCACCCTCACCATCAGCGACGTCGACAGCCCGGAAACCTTCCAGGCCCAATCCGGTACCGCCGGCGCCAACGGAACCTTCGCCATCAATGCCGCAGGTAACTGGAGCTATACCGCCAACTCGGCCTTCGACGCGCTCAATGTCGGCGACAGCTTGACCGACACCTTCGCGGTACTCAGTGCCGACGGCACCGCGACCGCGGTGACGGTCACCATCAACGGCAGCAACGACGCCGCCGTGCTGTCCTCAGCCAGCGTCACGCTGACCGAAACCAATGCCCCGCTGACCACAGCTGGCACCCTCACCATCAGCGACGTCGACAGCCCGGAAACCTTCCAGGCCCAATCCGGTACCGCCGGCGCCAACGGAACCTTCGCCATCGATGCCGCAGGCAACTGGAGCCATACCGCCAACTCGGCCTTCGACTCACTTAATGTCGGCGACAGCCTGACCGACACCTTCACGGTACTTAGCGCCGACGGCACCGCGACCGCGGTGACGGTGACCATCAACGGCAGCAACGACTCCCCGACAATCACCTCGAACGGTGGTGGTGCGACGGCCTCGGTCAGCGTGGCGGAGAACACCACGGCAGTTACGACGGTGGTAGCAACCGACGTTGATCTTCCGGCACAAACCCTGAGCTACAGCATTGTCGGCGGAGCAGATGCCGCGAAGTTCTCGATCGTTTCAGGCACAGGCGCGCTGAGCTTCATCTCTGCGCCCAACTTTGAGTCCCCAACTGATTCGGGAACGAACAACGTCTATGACGTAATTGTGCGGGCATCGGACGGCACGCTGTTTGACGACCAGGCGATCGCGGTGACCGTGACGGGCGTCAACGACAACACCCCGACGATCACCTCCAACGGGGGCGGTGCGACCGCTTCGGTCAGCGTGACGGAGAACAGCACGGTGGTCACGACAGTGGCGGCGACCGATACCGATCTTCCGGCGCAAACGCTGAGCTATAGCATCGTCGGCGGAGCGGATGCCGCGAAGTTCTCGATCGTTTCAGGCACGGGCGCGCTGAGCTTTGTTTCTGCGCCCAACTTTGAGGCACCGACTGATTCAGGAACGAACAACGTCTATGACGTGATTGTGCGGGCATCGGACGGCACGCTGTTTGACGACCAGGCGCTCGCGGTGAGCGTGACGGGCGTCAATGACAACAGCCCGGTGATCACCTCCAACGGTGGTGGTGCGACGGCTTCGGTCAACGTGGCGGAGAACACCACAGCGGTCACGACAGTGACGGCGACAGACGCTGATCTGCCGGCGCAAACCCTGAGCTACTCGATCCTGAATACGGCCGGGACGGACTTCAGCAAGTTCTCGATCAGTTCGAGCGGGGTGCTGACGTTCAATTCGGCGCCGGATTACGAGAATGCCCAGGATGTCGGTGGTGCTGACGGTGACAATGCCTATGTTGTGGACGTTCTGGTGGCGGACGGCAATGGCGGAACCGACACCCAGACGATTACGGTGAATGTGCAGAACGTAGTTGAAACTCCAGTTGATAGCGTGGCGCCGACGGTGACCTCCATAACCGCGTTCCCAGTGTTAGGGAACACCGGTAGCGGCACAATAACCATCACGTTCAGTGAAGCTGTGAGTAACTTCGATATCAATGATTTCAGTGTCACCGCAGGCCGCGGAACCCTCAGCAACTTCTCCGGTAGCGGCAACACTTATACCGTGGATTTCACAAGAACCGGCAATGGATCTGTAAAAGCCAGCGTTGCAAACACCTACACGGACTTGGCTGGTAATACGGGCGTTGCGTTCAGCACCAGTGCAAACCTCCCGGCAGGTGTGGCTGGCGAACCCATCAATCTAGCCCTCAACATTCCGCTGGCCGAAATTAACGGCCCGATAATGGTGACGATCAGCGGTGTTCCCTCGGGATGGATATTCAATGCGGGAACCGACAACGGCGACGGCACCTGGACCGTGCAGACCAGCGATCCTGGCGCATTGACTGTGACAACCCCAAGCGACTTCGCGGGAGCGTTGGTGCTTGATGTCAACATGTACTGGAGCAATAGTGACGGCAGCGACGGCAGCGCCTATGTGTTCAACAACATCGAAGTCTATGCCCCCGGCGCGCCCATCTTCGCCTTGTCCGCTGACGACAACCTGACCGGCTCGACTGGTGCCGACACTTTCGTCTTCGCCCAGCCGATCGGCAACAACCAGATCTACAGTTTCGATATCACGGCGGACAAGATCGACTTGATCGGCTTCGCGGGCGTCAACGGCTTTGCTGATTTGAGTATCACTAACGACGCCAACGGCAATGCGCTGGTCAGCATCAGCTCCGGCCAGTCGGTCACCCTTAAAGGTATCGATGCAGCAGACTTGAGCGAAACGAACTTCCAGTTCGATGTGGACCCGGTCATGACCAATACCGGTACCCTCACCATTGCCGACGGCGCGATCATGCCGTTCGGTGGCAGCATTCATAACAGCGGCACCATTGAACTGGGCTCCACCGGCAGCGAGACCAATCTTGAGATTCTGTTCCGTGGCGCGACCTTGACCGGTGGCGGTCAGGTGCAGCTATCCGACAGCGCACAAAACGTGATTTTCGGCGGCAGCGCCGACACCGTCCTGACCAACGTCGACAACCGCATTTCCGGCGCCGGCCAGTTGGGCGCCGGGCAGATGGTGCTGGTCAATGCGGGGTTGATCCTGGCCAGTGGGCTGAACAGCCTGGTGCTCGACACCGGCACCCACACCATCACCAACAGCGGGGTGCTGGAGTCTACGGGTGAAGGCGGCATGACGGTGGCCAGTGCAGTCGACAACTCCGGTCACTTGTGGGCCAACGGCGGCGACATGCGCCTGCTGGCCGACGTGATGGGCAACGGCAGCGCCACCATCGACGGCGATGCGACACTGACCTTTTCTGGCGCGGCGCACGGGTCCGTCGCGTTCCACGGCGAAGGCGCGGGCACACTGGTGATCGCACAGGCCGAAGCTGCGGGCTCGCTGGTCGGCATCCTCGGTCTGGAGAGCGATGACATGCTGACCTTCAGCGATCTCGCCTTCGGCGCCAACACCCAGCTCACCTACAGCGCCAACGCCTCTGGTGCCGGCGGCCTGCTGACGGTGGACGACGGCGTGCATCGGGCCGAGGTGAACTTGCTGGGACACTACACAGTGGATGACTTCCAGGCCACCGACGGCGGCGAGGCCGGTACCCAAGTCAGTTACAGCGGCGAATCCAGCGGCACACTGGTGGGCAGCATGGCGGCGGACGTACTCAATGGCGGCGACGGCAATGACATCCTCGCGGGTCGTGGTGGGGAGGACACGCTCAGCGGTGGCGCGGGAGCCGATATGTTCGCCTATCTCAATGTGGCTGAAGGCGGAGATACCATCCTCGACTACAACTTCGCCGAAGGTGACGCGCTCGACCTCTCTGCACTGCTCAGCGCCAACTTCGTTAGCGGTGTCAGCCAAGCGTCCGACTTCGTCCAACTAGCGCAGTCCGGCAGTGACATCACCGTGAAGGTGGATGCCGATGGCGCAGCCAATGGTACGAACTTCGCCGATGTGGCAGTCCTTGCCAACACGGGCACGAGCGGTACCGATCTGGTGCGCACCTGGTTTGGGGAGGGTGACCATACGCTGACGGCGTGATGTTGGGCTGGAGTTGAATCCACCTGCAGACAGCCACAAAAAAGCCCCACCAGATCGTTCTGCGCGGGGCTTTCAAATATATGGTGTCCCAGGGCAGGTTCGAACTGCCAACCTTCCCCTTAGGAGGGGGATGCTCTATCCAATTGAGCTACTGAGACACAAGTCGCCCGCAAAGGAATGCGCAGCGATGGACGGCGTGCATGTTAACGGGCAGGCCCGCTTTTGTCATGTCGTCCGTAGGGCTTTTTAAGTGTAGGCAGACGCCTCACGGTAGCGTGGCTTTGTTTACCGTGCAAATTGCATCACCACAAAATGCCATCATTGCAAAATGCAATGCAGCCATTTGGCAAAAATATCTTAATTCATTGTTTTTAAAGGATTTAATAGCCGTTAAACTTTTGGCATGCAGGCTGCTTCGGCTGTTTCTCACAGAACACAGGAGGTCAGCCCTATGAACAGCGCTCTGTTAGTCGCAAACGCGGTCGCTTTGGCGGTTCTGGTGGGTTTTCATTTCTTCCCCGAAAACGATGTTGCGACGATTGCTCAACGCATCCCCCATTACCTGCAACTGCAAAAAACACCGCAGTTGGCAGTCATGAGCGATCAACGCGGTTTTGTCAGCCAAGAGGTGAGCCAGGAGACTATTCAGCTGCGCACACAGTCTTTTGAACGCTTGATATTTTGAATCACCCCATCAGGAGCACAGCATGTCCAAATCAGCCGCAGGATTTTTCATCCTCGCTTTACTGAGTGGCATCCTTCATCTGTCATTGGTCGAGGACACGGTCGTCACCCTGCCCCTGATTGCTTGCGGCGTGTTCGGTGCCCTGTTCGTGCTGGCGCTGATCGCCGGGCGCAAAATCAAATTCGATCCGGTGTTGCGCTGAGGCTCAGCAGCTTCAGAAGATTGGCAACAGTGCCAGCAAGGTCGCCGGAGTTATCGAGTCGGCGGATCTGCGTATCACCGATTGAATCGTCAGCCGTGAACAGCCCATTACGGCGCAGTCTTGCTTCAATTTCTGCCGGGCTTTCACGCCCCCGCCGCAGCAGACGCTCGCGCAGGGCTTCATCCTTGACCGTCAACAACACCGGCAATAGCGTGGGATAGCGCTGTTGCGCTTCTGCCAGGTGCCCGCGAGAACCGTTGATCAACACATCGCGACCGTCCGCGAGCCATTGGTCTATGCGCACAGGAATACCGTAACTCAGCCCATTGGCTTGCCACGACAATGCAAAATCCCCTTTGGCTCTGCGTCGCTCGAACTCTTCGCGGGAAACCTCGATGGCGTCTTCACCCACGGACTCCGCCGAGCGCGTGATAACGCGGCGCACGACTTCACAATTGCCTGCGCGCAACGGCTCGCGAGCTGCTTCGATGAGGCTGTCCTTGCCGGATCCCGAAGGCCCCATTAAATAAATCAGCCTGCCATCCATCCTTAAATCATCCCGCGCCACGTGCCCACACTAGTAAATCGGCCAATTGCCACTATCCTGTATAAGGTAAGGAACAAGGATCGAATCCGCATAGCATGCACCTTCAGGCGTCTTCGGGCATCACCTGTCGGGCAAGAGGACGCGGTTCAGCGATACGGACTCATGGATTATTTTCAAACCAGTCCGCATTTCTGATAATAGGTGCTGGCATTAAGCCTTTACCCAGATCAATATTTGTCACAGAATTGACGCCAATGATCTGGCTAATTTGAGGCATGATGCGCGCCTCTATCAATTCAGGTTGAACATTTGGCCGGAGTGCTTGTCCTATCTGACATCCTGCGGCCTATCCCGAGAACCGCTCCCCTGAACTAACCGGTTAAATATATGCGCCCATTGAAACAGGCAATTTATTCCAGCCGTACGGCTGACAAGTTCGTCGTACGTCTGCCAGACGGAATGCGTGAACGCATTGCCGAGGTGGCTCGCAATCATCATCGCAGCATGAACTCCGAAATCATCGCGCGCCTTGAGCAGAGTCTTATTCAGGAAGGCGCGTTGGGTGAAGAATTGAGCATGCGCCTGGACAGCCCCGAGCTGTCATTGCATGAACGCGAACTGCTGCAACGCTTCCGCCAACTCTCCCACCGTCAGCAAAACGCTCTGGTTTCGCTGATCGCCCATGACGCCGAAATGGCCGCAGACGCTTCCTGATTCATCCCGAAAGCTCAAGCCAGCGTAATTGCTGGCTTTTTTTTGCCTGAAATCTGGCTAAAAAAAACCCGCCGATCAGGCGGGTTGTTTTTGAAGCAGGACGTTAAAGCAGGAAAATCGTTGCCAGCCCGAGGAAGATGAAAAAGCCACCGCTGTCAGTCATGGCAGTGATCATCACACTGGCGCCCATTGCCGGGTCGCGCCCAAGCCTCGCCAGGGTCATCGGAATCAAAACCCCCATCAATGCCGCAAGCAACAGGTTAAGCGTCATGGCGGCGGTCATCACCACGCCCAGGGACCAACTGCCATAAAGCAGATAAGCCACCACACCAATCACGCCGCCCCAGACCAAACCATTGATCAAACCAACCGCCAACTCCTTGCGCATCAGCCGCGACGTATTGCCGGTACTGACCTGGTCCAGCGCCATGGCCCGAACGATCATGGTGATCGTCTGGTTACCCGAGTTGCCACCAATACCGGCAACGATCGGCATCAATGCCGCAAGTGCTACCAGTTTCTCGATAGAGCCCTCGAACAGGCCGATCACCCGGGATGCAATGAACGCGGTAATCAGGTTCACCGCCAGCCAAGCCCAACGGTTACGCAGGGATTTCCAGACTGACGCAAAAATATCTTCTTCTTCACGCAGACCCGCCATGTTGAGAACTTCGTTTTCGCTCTCTTCACGAATCAGGTCGACCATTTCATCGATGGTCAGACGACCGATCAGCTTGCCGTTCTTGTCGACCACGGGGGCCGAGATCAAGTCATAACGTTCGAATGCTTGAGCGGCCTCGTAAGCGTCTTCGTCCGGATGAAAACTCACCGGGTCGCTGGCCATGACTTCCGAAACTTGCTTTTCCGGGTCGTTGACCAGCAGACGCTTGATCGGCAACACGCCCTTGAGCACGCCGTCGTAATCGACCACGAACAGTTTGTCGGTGTGGCTCGGCAGCTCCTTGAGACGGCGCAGGTAGCGCAAAACCACTTCGAGACTGACATCCTCACGGATGGTCACCATCTCGAAGTCCATCAGCGCACCGACCTGCTCCTCGTCATAGGACAACGCGGAGCGGACGCGCTCACGCTGTTGACCATCGAGGGTTTCCATCAGCTCGTGGACGACGTCTCGCGGCAGCTCGGAGGCCAGGTCAGCGAGTTCGTCGGCATCCATGTCCTTGGCCGCTGCCAGGAGCTCGTGATCGTCCATGTCGGCGATCAGGGTTTCACGAACCGAATCGGATACTTCGAGCAGAATGTCGCCGTCGCGATCGGCCTTGACCAATTGCCAGACGGTCAGACGATCGTCCAGTGGCAAGGCTTCAAGAATGTAGGCAACGTCGGCGGAGTGCAGATCATCGAGCTTGCGCTGCAACTCGACGAGGTTTTGCCGGTGAACCAGGTTCTCGACCCGGTCGTGATGCGGACCTTCCTGGCGATGAGTCAGGTCTTCGACCACCCGCTGGCGCTGCAGCAGCTCAACGACTTGAGCGAGGCGGTCCTGCAAGCTTTCCTGCGTTTTCTTTACTTCAACTTCAGACATAGGCGAACTCCACTCCCAGCAGCGGGGCACGCCGGAAGGATCAATCAGTCAATTCATGATTGTAGAAACGGGGTACTGAGTAACTACTGGGTAAGTCCATGGAGGTATTCCACAAGCCCCGGCGGGGCTGACGGGCGCAATGATAACACCGCCTGACGGTTTTAAACGTTAAAAAATCGCGGCTGAAACAAGTGCTTGCGAGACAAACTTGAGCGCCATCCTGATCCATAAAACTGCGACGACTTATCCTGAAAAGAAAACACACTGCCGCCTGAAAATGTAATGACTACCCTTGATGGAGACCGTCATGGAGGACGTCGAATGCCATCGATTGCTCGTTATTTACTTGCCGCCCTGCTCTGCCTGCCGCCCCAGGCGCTCGCCACGACCGTTCACCGGTGCGAAGCCGCCAATGGGCACATTACCTTCACGACCTTGAGTTGCACGGCTGGAGAAAGCCTCTCACTTCAGGACGTACACACGTTTTTGCCGGGCAGCGCGACGCCCTTGATGCCAGAAGCAGAGTTTCGCGAAACACCTGGTACGAAACTCCAAAGGAGAGAGCCGACGATCGTTGGTCAGTCCGAGGGTAAATGTGGAGATCTGCTCAGCGCGAAAGAACGCCGCATAGCGATCATCAATCAGCGGGTCGTGGCCGGCATGAGTCAGCAGGACGTCGAAAGCGCTCTCGGCAAGCCAGACAAGATCAACACCCGCAATTCAGCCACAACCTATCGCTATGACAACAAGCGAGGGCGCAGTGCTCATATCGAGTTCGACGAGAAAGGCTGTACCAAAGGAAAAGCCAAATCGCAGACGGCAAAAAGCCCGCGTTAAACGCGGGCTTTTTGGTGTTTGGTGCACTCGACAGGATTCGAACCTGTGACCGCTCGGTTCGTAGCCGAGTACTCTATCCAGCTGAGCTACGAGTGCATTTGTGTTTTTATACCAGATCACAACTGGTTGAAGCCAAGTTATTCACATTACTGCAAACAACTCTTAAATGGTGCACTCGACAGGATTCGAACCTGTGACCGCTCGGTTCGTAGCCGAGTACTCTATCCAGCTGAGCTACGAGTGCATTTGTTGCCGCGCATTATAGGCCGTTGAATCTTTTTGTAAAGCGCTTTTTTCTAGTAATTTCAACAACTTACCGAAGAAGCCAGATTACAACGTACTACGCAAATAATGGCGGAGAACGGGGGATTCGAACCCCCGACACCCTTTTGAGGTGTACTCCCTTAGCAGGGGAGCGCCTTCGGCCACTCGGCCAGCTCTCCGCAACACGGGGCGTATCTTAACCAACCTTTTCCCCGTTTGCAAACATAAAAAACGATAAAAATTAATGGCTTGGTTCTTCGTCCTTCTCTTTCTTTATACGCAGGTAAATTTCTTCACGGTGCACAGCAACCTCTTTCGGGGCGTTGACACCGATACGCACTTGATTTCCTTTAACGCCGAGCACGGTCACAGTGATTTCGCCATCACCAATAATCAGGCTTTCTGCGCACCGACGAGTCAGAATCAGCATACCTTTCTCCTCACGCATTTCATTTCAGGGACAACAGTCTGCAAAAAAAAGGCATTCGACCTACAACCAGAACGATCGCAGCCCTACATGCCTGAGTATTGACTAGCGCGGGCAAAAGAACAGCTTTGGGCCGCGCCATTCAAAAAAACAAAGGGCGCGGTCAGACCGCGCCCTTCGGGAAACGCATTACTCGCCCTGTCGGGCCGGCGCATCCAGTTCGAAAGCCGTGTGCAGAGCGCGCACAGCCAGCTCCAGGTACTTCTCTTCGATCACCACGGATACTTTGATTTCCGACGTCGAGATCATCTGGATGTTGATGCTCTCTTTCGCCAGCGATTCGAACATACGGCTGGCCACGCCCGCATGGGAGCGCATGCCGACGCCGACGATCGAGACCTTGGCAATCTTGGTGTCGCCAATGACTTCACGGGCACCGATCTCGCGAGCAGTGTTTTCCAGCACGGTTTGCGCCGCCTGGAAGTCATTGCGGTGCACGGTGAAGGTGAAGTCGGTGGTGTTATCGTGCGCAACGTTTTGCACGATCATGTCGACTTCGATGTTCGCGGCACTGATCGGGCCGAGAATCTTGAACGCCACGCCCGGGGTGTCTGGCACGCCACGGATGGTCAGCTTGGCTTCATCGCGGTTGAAAGCGATGCCGGAAATGATCGGCTGTTCCATGGTTTCCTCTTCATCAATAGTAATGAGGGTGCCCGGACCCTCCTTGAAGCTGTGCAGTACGCGCAGCGGAACGTTGTACTTGCCGGCGAATTCCACCGCACGGATCTGCAACACCTTGGAACCGAGGCTGGCCATTTCCAGCATCTCTTCAAAGGTGATCTTGTCCAGACGCTGAGCCACGGACACTACACGCGGATCGGTGGTGTAGACGCCGTCGACGTCGGTGTAGATCTGGCATTCGTCAGCCTTCAGGGCTGCCGCCAGCGCCACGCCGGTGGTGTCGGAACCGCCACGACCGAGGGTGGTGATATTGCCGTGCTCGTCGACGCCCTGGAAACCGGCGACAACCACCACACGACCGGCCTTCAGGTCACCGCGAATCTTCTGGTCATCAATCTGCAAGATACGCGCTTTATTGTGCGCGCTATCCGTCAGAATCCGTACCTGGTTGCCGGTGTACGACACCGCTGGCACGCCACGCTTGATGAGCGCCATGGCCAACAGTGCAATCGTCACCTGCTCACCGGTGGAAACGATCACATCCAGTTCGCGAGGAACCGGCTGACTGTCGCCACTGATTTGCTTGGCCAGATCGATCAGACGGTTGGTTTCGCCGCTCATTGCAGACAGCACAACCACCAGGTCATCGCCCGCATCGCGGAATTTCTTAACCTTGTCGGCGACCTGCTCGATTCTCTCGACAGTGCCGACTGAGGTGCCTCCAAATTTCTGTACGATCAAAGCCATTTCAAAGCCGCCTCTGCCCATGAAGGGCGCCCAATAATCACTCAAACAGCGTTCTGGCCCGCCACTAGACCGCGGGCCAGGCACACTGCCTTATAAACCCTGCTCTACAAATGGAACAGTCAGGGCCAATGCGGCATCCAGTGCGCCAGCGTCAATACCACCGCCCTGCGCCATGTCTGGACGACCACCGCCCTTCCCGCCCACTGCCGCAGCAGCCTGCTTCATTAAATCACCGGCTTTGAGTTGGCCAGTCAGGTCTTTGGTCACGCCTGCAACCAGAACGACCTTTTCCTCATGGACACTGCCGAGCAGGATCACTGCGCGGCCGAGTTTGTTTTTCAGTTGATCGACCAGCGCCAGCAGCGCCTTGCCATCCTGACCGTCCAGACGCACGGCCAGCACTTTCACGCCTTTGACGTCCAGGGCAGAAGCCGACAGATCGTCGCCCGCCGCACTGGCCGCCTTGGCTTGCAACTGCTCGAGTTGCTTCTCCAGCAGACGGTTGCGCTCCAGCACAGCCGACAGCTTGTCGATCAGGTTATCGCGGCTGCCCTTGACCAGGTTGGCCGCTTCCTTGAGTTGTTCTTCAGCCGCGTTCAAGTAAGCCAGCGCTGCTGCGCCGGTCACTGCCTCGATACGACGCACACCGGAGGCCACACCGCCTTCGCTGATGATTTTCAGCAGGCCGATGTCGCCGGTACGGTTGGCGTGAATACCGCCGCACAGCTCGACGGAGAAATCGCCGCCCATGCTCAGCACGCGGACGCTGTCGCCGTACTTCTCGCCGAACAGCGCCATGGCGCCTTTCTGCTTGGCGGTTTCGATGTCGGTTTCTTCGGTTTCAACTTCAGAGTTCTTGCGAATCTCGGCGTTGACGATGTCTTCCAGCGCTTTCAGCTGTTCAGGCTTGATCGCTTCGAAGTGGCTGAAGTCAAAGCGTAGACGCTGACTGTCAACCAACGAGCCTTTCTGCTGAACATGCTCGCCCAGTACCTGGCGCAATGCGGCGTGCAGCAAGTGAGTGGCGGAGTGGTTCAGCGAAGTCGCGTGGCGCACTTCGGCATCGACATGAGTCTCCACCGGAGCACCCACGATCAGGCTGCCAGATGCCAACACACCGTGATGCAGGAACGCACCACCGGTCTTGGTTGTGTCACGCACGTCAAAACGCGAAGCACCAGCCTGCAGGAAGCCGCAGTCACCGATCTGACCGCCCGACTCAGCATAGAATGGGGTCTGATTGAGAACGACCACGCCCTCTTCGCCTTCGCTCAGTACGTCAACCGATTGCCCGTCTTTATAGAGAGCAACGATTTTGGCGGAACCACTATGAGCGGTGTAACCGGTGAACTCAGTGGCCACATCAACCTTGACCAGACTGTTGTAGTCCATGCCGAAGGAGCTGGCGGAGCGAGCACGGACGCGCTGGGCTTCCATTTCGCGCTCGAAGCCTTCTTCGTCGATGGTCAGGCTGCGCTCGCGAGCGATGTCGCCGGTCAGGTCCATCGGGAAGCCGTAAGTGTCGTAGAGCTTGAACACCACATCGCCCGGCACCACGTCGCCTTTGAGTTCGGCCAGATCCTGCTCGAGGATCTTCAGGCCCTGTTCCAGGGTCTTGGCGAACTGCTCTTCTTCAGCTTTCAGGACGCGCTCGATGTGCGCCTGTTGGGATTTCAGCTCTGGGAACGCTTCGCCCATCTCGGCGACCAGGGCCGCAACGATCTGGTAGAAGAAGCTGCCCTTGGCGCCCAGCTTGTTACCGTGACGGCAAGCGCGACGAATGATCCGGCGCAGCACGTAACCGCGACCTTCGTTGGACGGCAGCACGCCATCGGCAACCAGGAAGCCGCACGAACGAATGTGGTCAGCCACGACTTTCAGCGAAGCCTGAGCGTCGTTGGTGCAACCGATGGCTTTGGCCGATGCGGTCAGCAGGCTCTGGAACAGGTCGATTTCATAGTTCGAGTGAACGTGCTGCAGCACGGCACTGATCCGCTCCAGGCCCATGCCGGTGTCCACCGACGGCGCTGGCAACGGGTGCAACACGCCATCGGCGGTGCGGTTGAACTGCATGAACACGTTGTTCCAGATCTCGATGTAACGGTCGCCGTCTTCTTCCGGCGAGCCCGGTGGGCCACCCCAGATGTCGGCGCCGTGATCATAGAAAATCTCGGTGCAAGGACCGCACGGGCCGGTATCGCCCATGGTCCAGAAGTTATCGGACGCGTACGGCGCGCCTTTGTTGTCGCCGATGCGAACCATGCGCTCGGCTGGCACGCCGATGTCTTTGGTCCAGATGTCGTACGCCTCGTCATCGCTGGCGTAGACGGTGACCCAGAGCTTTTCTTTCGGCAGGTTCAGCCACTTCTCGGAGGTCAGGAAGTTCCAGGCGTAGGTGATGGCGTCACGCTTGAAATAATCACCGAAGCTGAAGTTACCCAGCATTTCGAAGAAGGTGTGGTGGCGGGCGGTATAACCGACGTTTTCCAGGTCGTTGTGCTTGCCGCCGGCGCGCACGCATTTCTGGCTGCTTACAGCGCGGGTGTACGCGCGCTTTTCCTGGCCCAGAAAGCAGTCCTTGAACTGGTTCATCCCCGCGTTAGTGAACAGCAGGGTTGGGTCGTTGCCCGGAATCAAAGAGCTGGAGGCTACACGGGTGTGGCCTTGCTCTTCGAAGAAGCGAAGGAAGGCTTCACGGATTTCTGCGCTTTTCATTAGGTTCTTCCACGGAGGCTGCGGCCAAAGGCCTGTGCGAAACGTCAACAGACGAAGCGACGGCAAAGGGCCGCATTATATCGGCGTTAGTGACTAGGTACAGTGTGTTTGTACGATACAAACAGTCAATTGGACGGCTAACACGCTCAGTTGTGAGAAAAGTCGGCAAATGTGGCGACGACTTGCTCGATTTGCGCACGAGTGACGTCCATGTGCGTGACCATTCGCAGACGACCGGCAGCGCTGAGTTTGATCCCGCGTGTCGCCGCGAAGGCCTTGATCGCTTCGGCCTTTTCGCCCATCTGCACGTAAACCATATTGGTCTGCACCGGCTCGACCTGATAGCCCGCCGCACGCAGGCCTTCGGCCAGCATTTGTGCGTTGGCATGATCATCTGCCAGGCGCTGAATATTGTTATCCAGCGCATAAAGCCCTGCCGCGGCGAGAATCCCGGCCTGGCGCATGCCGCCGCCGACCATCTTGCGCAGACGTCGCGCCTTGGCAATCAACTCGACCGAGCCGCATAGCACCGAACCAATCGGCGCGCCCAGGCCTTTGGACAGGCAGACCGAAACCGAATCGAAATGCTGAGTGATCTCCCGGGCGTCGACACCCAACTTGACCGCCGCGTTGTAGAGCCGCGCGCCATCCAGATGCAGCGCCAGGCCGTTTTCATGAGTGAAACGGCGTGCCCGGGCCAGATACTCCAGCGGCAGAACCTTGCCCTGCATGGTGTTTTCCAGCGCCAGCAAACGGGTGCGGGCGAAGTGGAAGTCATCCGGCTTGATCGCGGCGGCGACCTGCCCCAGGTCCAGCGAACCGTCGGCCTGCACTTCCAGCGGCTGCGGCTGGATCGAGCCGAGCACTGCCGCGCCACCACCTTCGTACTTATAGGTGTGAGCCTGTTGTCCGACAATGTATTCGTCACCGCGATCGCAGTGGGCCATCAGGCCCAGCAAGTTGCTCATGGTGCCCGTCGGGACAAACAGCGTCTCGGCAAAACCCAACTGATTTGCAAGCTCGGCTTCCAGTCGGTTGACCGTCGGATCTTCGCCATAAACGTCGTCACCGGTGGCCGCATTGGCCATCGCGTCGAGCATCCCTGCGGTCGGTTGGGTGACGGTGTCGCTGCGAAGATCGATAACGCTCATGAATCTGGCCTCGGTAAGCAGGGAAAATCCCTTTTGGATTGGATTTACTGCGGTCATGTCGGCGAATAATCAAGCCTTGTTCCAGGAAAAGGCTGGTTATGCCAACGAAAAAGTCGATAACAATCATCAGATGGCAGCAATGCACAGGTGAGAAATATGTGTTAAAAACGCTTCGCCGCCAAACAATCTGGCGGCAAAACGTTCTCAGGGCGGGGTGCAACTCCCCACCGGCGGTAATTGCGCGCAATGCGCATAGCCCGCGAGCGCTTGGCGACAGGCACGGCAATGGCTGTGATGGCGGTAAGGTCAGCAGACCCGGTGTGATCCCGGGGCCGACGGTCATAGTCCGGATGAAGAGAGAACGGGATTGGCGCCGCCTAGGCTCTATACCAAAGCGCCGTCCGCAGGCATTTGTGCCTGCGTACCCTTAAATCCCATTCGATTCATAACGCCCTGTTTTTCACACAAACAGGAGTCAGAACATGCAACCCACCGCAATCGATAGCAAAAGCAAAAACCATCAGGGCGAGCGCGTCGCGTTCATCCAGGCCTGCTGGCACAAGGAAATCGTCGATCAGAGCCGTAAAGGCTTCGTCGCCGAAATGATTGCTCAGGGTTATCAGGAGTCAGACATCGATTTCTTCGAAGTCGGCGGCGCCTTTGAAATTCCGCTGCACGCCAAACTGCTGGCCAAGTCAGGCCGCTATGCCGGCATCGTCGCGGCGGGCCTGGTGGTCGACGGCGGCATCTATCGCCACGAATTCGTCGCCCAGTCGGTAATCAGCGGCCTGATGCAGGTTCAGCTGGAAACTGAAGTGCCAGTGTTCTCGGTGGTTTTGACCCCGCACCACTTCCATGCCGGCGAAGAACATCAGAAGTTCTTCTTCGAGCATTTCGTGCATAAAGGTCAGGAAGCGGCGAAGACTTGCGCGGATACGCTGCACAAGACTCGCGCATTGCGTCGCAGTGAGCCACGCGCGGTAGCGGTTTAAACACAAAACCTGTGGGAGCGGGCTTGCCCGCGATAGCAGTGTGTCAGTCACCCTATTATCGACAGACAGTCCGTTATCGCGGGCAAGCCCGCTCCCACAAGGATTTATGTCGAGCCAAAGATCATAGTCAGGCCAGGTTTTCGTCGGTGGTCGGCACGATCAGGATGCCGGCGCGCAGGCCGTTCTTGACCCTGGGGTTCGGGAAGATGATCCGGGCGCCCTTCTCTTCGATGACCCAGCGGGTATTGGCGATATCCTCGGCCAGCACATAACCCACTTTCAACTCCGAAAAGTTTTCGATATCTGCCGGCAGGTTCAGGCGGAAGCTATCGCTGTGCTTGATGACTTCCCGCGCAACGCTGAACAACTGCAAGCCATCCAGCCCTTCGTCGGTCATTGGCGGCTCAGTGCCTGAGATGATCTGCTTCAGGCGGGTTTCAAGAAGGTCGACGTTGACCCCATCGTTCTGCCCGAACGGCCGGGCCTTGCCCAGTTCCAGGGTGAAGGACTCGGCATCGAGCTTGTCGTAGGTGTAGGAGCTGAAGACGATGGAGGGTTTGTTCTGCAGCAGCACTGCTTCCATGCCGGCGGCGCGCAAGCGAGCCAGTTCCTGGCGTGAATGCTGACGACCTTCTTTCCAGGGATACAGGGCGAACTGCTCGATTTTCGAGCCACGGATCGCCGTGTGCAGGTCGTAATGCAGGCGATTGCGGTCCGGCAGGCTGAAGAAAGTCGCCGCCAGCCGCTCCAGTTCACAAGCGCGCAAGGCCTCGGAACCGCTGGTTTGTTCGTGACGGCCGTTGAACAGCCGATTGACGTCCTGCTCGATAAAACGCTCGCCGCGGCGGATAGCCTCGGGGTTGCCGAACAGAAACAGAATACGTGCGCGCGGCTTCAAGTCACCGCGGGCGATGTCATGCAACAGACGATCGAGCAGCTCGATCGGCGCTGTTTCGTTGCCATGGATGCCAGCCGAGAGCAGCAGGTCCAGGCCATTGTCGCGAGCTTCAGGTGGCCGGACTTCCAGCGCACCTTCGCTCAACCAGCGCATCCGCACGCCTTCGACAGTCAGTTGAGTCTTCTCCGCCGGTTCGCGGCCGGCGAGGGTCAGTTCAAGCAGTTTGCCGAGGGCGAGCATAGAGCGGTTTCCTTAGTGGTCGTGATTGCAATCCGGGCCGTGTACGTGGTCCTCATCATCACCGACTTCAGCCGGTTCCATTTCCAGTTGCAGACTTACCAGATTAGTCGCCAATGGGCGCAGCAGCAGGTTTGCGTATTCAGCGTCACCTTCTTCGACGTCTACGCCGATCAGCAACTGGCCGCGGCCGTCCTGCTGGATCCACAGCTCTTTGCCTTGCCACATGACCGCGACGCGGGTGCAGGAAGTTTCCAGTTGCGTGCCGTCGGTGTCTTCAAGGATCAGCTGCAGGGTATCGCTCATGTGTTTTACGCTCTCGACGTTCAATTGATCTGGAATGGATAAACCGCGCCCAGTTTAAGGATTTGCGTCAGTTCATCCAGTGCCGTCCGGCACTCAAGCAGCAATTGCGGGTCCGCGAGATCGTTTTCGGTCATGCGGTCGCGGTAGTGCTTGTCGACCCATTCGGTCAACGTGCCGTACAACGGTGCCGTCATGATAACCCCTTGGTTGACGGCCGCCAGTTCGGTTTCGTTAAGTGCGACGCGTAACCGCAGGCAAGCCGGGCCACCACCGTTCTGCATGCTCTGCTTGAGATCGAAAACTTTCACTTCGCGGATCAGGCCGCCAGAGCTCGTCAGGCCTTGCAGGTACTGCCAGACACGCTCGTTGCCACGGCATTCTTCCGGCACGATCAATAGCATGGAGCCGTCAGGACGCGACAGCAGCTGGCTATTGAACAGGTAGGAACGAACGGCGTCTTCTACGGTGACCGCGGAACGCGGTACGCAGATCGACTGAAATTTCCCACCGGTTTTTGCGAGTTTGCCGTGCAGTTCAGCGAGCATCTGCTCGGTGTCGAGGAAGGCATCCTCGTGATAGAACAGCACCTCGCCGTTACCCACCGCGATCACGTCGTTGTGGAACACACCCTGATCGATCACCGAAGGGTTCTGCTGGGCATAGACCACGCCGTCATCGCTCAGACCGTGCAGACGCGCGACCGCCTGGGACGCTTCGAGGGTCTGGCGCGCCGGATATTTCTGCGGCGACGGGTAACGGGTGTCGAACGCGCTGCGGCCGAACACGAAAAACTCGACGCCGGCCTCACCGTAGTCACGGCAGAAACGGGTGTGGTTGGCCGCGCCTTCGTCACCGAACTGCGCCACGGCCGGCAAAGCGGCGTGGTGAGCGAAGTGCTTCTGATCGGCGAACATCGCCCCCAGTACACGGCTAGTGGTCGGGTGTTCGATGCTGCGGTGGTATTTGCAGTTGAGGTTGGCGGCGGTGAAATGCACGCGGCCATCCGCGGTGTCGGCGCTCGGGCTGACCGTGGCGGCGTTGGCCACCCACATGCTCGACGCCGAGCAACTGGCAACCAGCAGCGGCATGGCATCTTTGGCGGCGCTCTCGATCACCTGAGCATCGGTACCGCTGAAACCCAGGCGGCGCAGTGCGGCTACGTCCGGACGTTCTTGTGGCGCCAAAACGCCTTGCTGAAAGCCCATCTCCATCAGTGCTTTCATCTTCGCCAGGCCTTGCAGCGCGGCTTCCTTCGGGTTCGAAGACTGCTGACTGTTGCTCTGGGACGCGACGTTGCCGTAGGACAGGCCGCCGTAGTTATGGGTCGGCCCCACTAGACCGTCAAAATTGACTTCATAGGATTTCATCAGCGAGGCTCCACGAGAATCTGTTGTTATAGGCATCAGTAACTAACTGTTCAGTGCGACCAAGTCGCGGCCATCGCGGGCAAGCCCGTTCCCACAGGTTCGGAGGTGTTCACAAATTTTGTGTTCCTCTCAATCACTGTGGGAGCGGGCTTGCCCGCAATTGGCGTTAAGCCATCTTCACGCCAGGCGTCAAAGCAGCAGGCAACACCAAGTTCGGGGTTTCCAGCGAGGCCACCGGGTACGCGCAGTAATCTGCGGCGTAGTAGGCGCTGGCGCGATGGTTACCCGATGCGCCGACACCGCCGAATGGCGCGCTGCTCGCCGCACCGGTCAGCTGCTTGTTCCAGTTGACGATACCGGCCCGGCTTTCCAGCCAGAACTGCTGATAACGCGCTTCGGAATCCGACAGCAGACCGGCCGCCAGGCCATAGTCAGTGTCGTTGGCTTCAGCGATCGCCGCTTCAAAATCAGCGTAGCGGATCACTTGCAGCAGCGGACCGAACAGTTCTTCGTCCGGGCGATCGGCAACCGCCGTCACGTCCAGAATGCCAGGGGTCAGCAACGCTGCCTGGGCCTGAGGCTGAGTCATTTCCAACAGCGCCACTGCGCCATTGGCCAGCAGATGTTCTTGCGCATCCATCAGCGCTTTCGCAGCGCCGAGGGAAATCACCGAGCCCATGAACGGCGCCGGTTGCTGGTCGAACGCACCGACTTCAATCGTCGAGCTGACCGCCACCAGACGCGCCAGCAGCGTATCGCCCCAGGCGCCTTGCGGCACCAGCAAGCGGCGGGCACAGGTGCAACGCTGACCGGCAGAAATGAATGCCGACTGAATGATGGTGTAAACGGCGGCATCGAGGTCCGCCACCTGATCCACCACCAATGGATTGTTGCCGCCCATTTCCAACGCGAGGATCTTGTCTGGACGACCGGCAAACTGCTGGTGCAAGTGATTGCCGGTACGGCTGGAACCGGTGAAAAACAGGCCGTCGATGCCCGGGTTCGCCGCCAGGGCGATACCGGTTTCGCGAGCGCCTTGCAGCAGGTTCAGCACACCGGCCGGCAGACCGGCTTCGATCCAGCACTTGACCGTCAGCTCGGCAACTTTCGGGGTCAGCTCACTCGGCTTGAACAGCACACTGTTACCGGCCAGCAACGCCGGCACAATGTGACCGTTCGGCAAATGGCCGGGGAAGTTGTAAGGACCAAACACTGCCACCACACCGTGGGGTTTGTGGCGCAACACCGCAGTGGCGTCGCCCAACGGGCCGCTCTTCTCGCCGGTACGTTCGCGGTAGCTCTGCACCGAGATGGCAATCTTGTTGACCATGCTGGTGACTTCAGTCGCCGCTTCCCACAGGGGTTTACCGGTTTCTTCGCCGATGGTGCGAGCGAGCTCGTCAGCGTGATTCTTCAGCGCAGCGGCAAAGGCTTCCAGCACGCTGATGCGTTCTTCCAGGGTACGGCGAGCCCAGCCCGGGAACGCCTGACGCGCAGCTTGCACAGCCGACTCGACCTGACCGGCCGTGGCGCCTTCGCCGGCCCACAGCACTTGCTGGGTCACCGGGTTTACCGATTGAAAGCTTTCACCCTGACCAGCCAGCCATTCACCGGCGATGTATAGCGAATTCATTATTTCGACTCCCGAGCAGCAGACAACGGAACGGCGCGCACTTGATCGCCGGCGTTGAGTTGAAGACGTTTGGCAGTCAGCGGATCGACCACCAAAGTGCCGGCGGCGAAGCGTGCTGGCGCGGCAGTGATCCGGCAGTCTTCGCGCTTGCGGTTATGAATCAGGAACGGCGTGGCATCGTCACCCGGAGTGCCGATGGCCAGCACCAGCGCCTGGCTGTCGCGTACTGCGCGGATCTTGGTGGTTTCGCATTCCACCGCAGGGCCGGCATCGAAGATGTCGACGTAGCCTTGGTAGCTGAAGCCTTCGCTCTTGAGCATCGACAGCGCCGGCTCGGTGTCCGGGTGAACCTGGCCGATCACGTTGCGCGCATCTGGCGACAGGAAGCAGGTGTACAGCGGGAATTTCGGCATCAGTTCGGCGATGAACGCCTTGTTGCCCACGCCGGTGAGGTAATCAGCCTGGCTGAATTCCATCTTGAAGAAGTGCCGACCCAGGCTTTCCCAGAACGGCGAACGCCCGGCGTCATCGGACACACCGCGCATTTCGGCGATGATCTTGTTGCCGAACAGTTGCGGAAACTCAGCAATGAACAGCATCCGCGCCTTGGCCAGCATGCGACCGTTGAGGCCAGTGCGGAAATCGGCGTGCAGGAACAGCGAGCACAACTCGGAATTGCCGGTCAGATCGTTGGCCAGGAACAGCGTCGGAATTTCGCGATAGATGTTCAGCTCTTGCGAGGCGCTGACGGTCAGGCCTACGCGGAAGTTGTACCAAGGCTCACGCAGGCCAACGGCGCCGGCGATGGCGGAAATGCCCACCACGCGGCCGTTGTCGTCCTCGAGCACGAACAGGTAGTCCGCGTCGCCCCGCCCGGCTTCGCCGCGGAAGGTCTTCTCGGCCCAGCCGACCCGATGGGCCAGACGCTCTTCGTTGGCCGGCAAGGTGGTCAGGCCGGTGCCGGTGCTGCGGGCCAGGTCGATCAGAGCGGGTAAATCGCTGCTGCGTACGGGACGAACGATCATGCTATCTCCTCAAACGGGCCGCTTGAGCCACCCGTGAAACTCGCTGCTTTACTCAGCATTCACTCTTTATAGGCATAGCAGCAGGCGTTAAACCGCCACCAGGCGCACGCTGGCACCTTCACCGACGCCCAAGGCTTCGGCGGCTTCCAGATCCAGGGTCACAGGCTTGCCCGGCGCGTAATCGAGCTCAAGCAAAACGGCGCGGTAATCCTGCAACTGGGCATTGGCCACCAGATATTGACGACCGGCGCCCTTGACCGGCTCACCGATTTTCACCGGGACTACACGGCTCTGGGCGATCGAACGGATCCCCGAGACGCGGGCGTGCAGGGTTGGGCCGCCGTCGAAAATGTCGATGTAATGATCGGTCTCGAAGCCTTCGCGCATCAGGATGTCGAAGGTGATCTGCGCCCGTGGGTGCACCTGGCCCATCGCCTCTTGAGCAGAATCCGGCAGCAATGGCACGTAGATCGGGTAATGCGGCATCAGCTCGGCCAGGAACGTGCGGCTTTTCAGGCCACACAAACGCTCGGCAGCGGCGTAGTTGAGGTCGAAGAAGTTGCGACCGATGGCATCCCAGAACGGTGAGTCGCCATTTTCGTCGCTGTAACCGACGATCTCGGTCACCACCGAATCGGCAAAGCGTTCCGGGTGGCTGGCCACGAACAACAGGCGACCACGGGAATTGAGCTCAGCCCAAGGCGAACCCACCAACTCGCGCTGCACGTAGAAACTGGTCAGCAGACTGTTGCCGGTCAGGTCGTGGCACTGCGAGAGCACGTGGATCTTGTTGTGAATCTTCAGCTCGCGGGAGGCGTGGACGAAGGTTTCATTACGGAAACTGTAGAACGGCTCGGAATAACCGGCCGATGCCACGATTGCCGAACAGCCGGCCAGCTTGCCGGTGGCCGTATCTTCGAGGACGAAGAAATAGCTCTCTTCACCGTTGAAGCTGACTTCGGCAGCGAACGAGGCTTCGCTTGCGGCGATCTTGTCGCTCAGGCGTTCAACGTCATCCGGCAAGGAAGTGACACCAATCGGGCTGTCCGCAGCCAGACGCTGTACCTCGCCCAGATCAGCCATTTGCGCGGGGCGCATCACCAGCATGGTGTCACTCCTTTCTCGAAAAAATTCATTAGAAAAATGCCCGGCTCATGTGGGAGCGGGCTTGTGTGGCGAGGGGGCTTGCCCCCGTTGGGGTGCGAAGCGCCCCTAAAAGCAGTCGCCACGATCTTGAATCAGAAAGTGGTGACCGATTTACGATTGCTTCGCAACCGAACGGGGGCAAGCCCCCTCGCCACACAAGCCCGCTCCCACATTGACTGTGCCCGGCACATAAAAATTGGTTCGACGCCTGAACAGTTCAGGCGTCGAAGGGACTATCAGGCTTGCGTCAGTTTCGCCGCTGCGCGTTCGAAACGGTCGAGACCGGCATCGATATCGGCGTCTTCAACCACCAGGCTTGGCGCGAAACGAATCACGTCCGGGCCGGCTTGCAGAATCATCAGGCCTTCACGCTCGGCGGCGTTGAAGATGTCTTTGGCCTTGCCTTTCCAGGCATCGTTCAGCACGCAACCGAGCAGCAGGCCCAGACCGCGGACTTCAGTGAAGAGGCCGTACTTCTCGCCGATCTGCTCAAGACGGGTCTTGAACTTGTCATGCTTGGCATTGACGCCGCTCAGCACTTCAGGCGTGTTGATCACATCGATCACCGCTTCAGCGACAGCGCACGCCAGCGGGTTGCCGCCATACGTGGTGCCGTGGGTGCCGACGACCAGGTGTTTGGCCAGGTCTTCGGTGGTCAGCATCGCTGCAATCGGGAAACCGCCGCCCAGGCTCTTGGCGCTGGTCAGGATGTCCGGGGTCACGCCGTAATGCTGATAGGCGAACAGCTTGCCGCTGCGGCCCATGCCAGTCTGAACTTCGTCGAAAACCAGCAGCGCGTTATGCGCATCGCACAGTTCACGAGCACCTTGCAGGTAAGACAGCTCGGCCGGCAGTACGCCGCCTTCGCCCTGGATCGGCTCCAGAACCACCGCGCACGTCTTGTCGGAAACAGCGGCTTTCAGCGCGGCCAGATCGTTGTAAGGCACGTGGGTGATGCCAGTGATCTTCGGACCGAAGCCGTCGGAGTACTTCGACTGGCCACCGACGTTCACGGTGAACAGGGTACGGCCGTGGAAGCTGTTGAGCGCGGCAACGATTTCGTACTTCTCGGTACCGAAACGGTCGTGGGCCACGCGACGGGCCAGCTTGAAGGCGGCCTCGTTGGCTTCGGCGCCAGAGTTGCAGAAGAACACGCGCTCGGCAAAAGTGGCGTCGACCAGCTTATGGGCCAGGCGCAAGGCCGGCTCATTGGTGAACACGTTGGACACGTGCCACAGCTTGTTCGCTTGCTCGGTCAATGCAGCGACCAGCGCCGGATGCGCATGGCCCAATACGTTAACGGCAATCCCGCCGGCGAAGTCGATCAGCTCGCGGCCAGACTGGTCCCAAACACGGGAACCGGCACCACGCACAGGAATGAAAGCGGCTGGCGCGTAGTTGGGAACCATTACCTGGTCAAAATCGGCGCGTTCTACCGCAGCGTGCTCAACGGACATCGGAGTCTCCTGAAGAGGAACACTCGCCTGAAACTGGCGAGCGATGGGGGGATTGTAAGGACAGTTTTCAGCCCGGCCTTGCCGCCAAGCGACAACTTCTTATAGCGCGAACACAGGTTTTGCCCGGGTTTACGGCAATGCGACAAATAGCGTCGCAAAGGCGCAGTTTAAACTGCCTGCAGGGTTTGCGGCAGGTTGCGAGGATCTTACTCATCCGGATTTTGCGGTGGCGGTATATATGTACCGCACGTCGCTGGCGCTCATGGTGTTTTCTGAAGCCTTCTTAACGCCAACGGCAACCTTCATGAGCCTTATTAACGAAAATCCGGACGCTATCGATCTCGATCCGATGCCCCCCTTCAGCAGGGATACCCATTACCAGCATCTGGTGAGCGTCATCCCCCACTGGCTGACGCAGGCGACTCCGCAAAAGCGTGAAGCCTTGAGCAAGGCCAAGCCTCGCCTGCCGGCCGGCCTCAACAACGCGTCCCGCAGCCAGCACGCCGAATTACGCACACTCAATGCCTTGCACTGGCAGGCACAGAACCGCGTCGATCAGTCCCTGGCCAAGGTGAAAAATGCCAAGGACTTTGCCGAACCATTGCTGGTTGCAGCGCTGAAGAAGCGCTTCGGCCTGGAGCTGGACGTCCACCAAACCTTTTTGCGTCTTTATATTCCCGCCCATATCCCGTGGCTACGGCTGAAATCGGGCGCGGCGCGCATCTGGACGGTGTCGCTGCTGGATGCCGCGCTGCACAACTTCGAAAGCAGCGAGACTGAGGACAACGCCTTTGAGCCCGCCTCGACCTACATCAGCGCGCCCTCCTCTGCAGGGCATTTCAATGAACTGCCGCACGTCCTGCTAAAAATGCCCATCACGGCATTCACCCAACTGTGCCGGGAACTGGATATTGGCGAACACCACAAAACCCACCTCGAAGAAAACCTGGGCATCAGCAATCCGGCGGTCGCGGCGACCCTGCAACCCAGCGTCCGCGACAGCCAGAAAACGGCCCTCACCACCGCCCTGCAAATGGCCTACATGCAAAACCAGCTTGGCGGCGATGTCCATCGCCTGATCCTTGGCTTACTCGACGGCCTGCAACATTTACGTCTGCGCGGACAGGCATGGGGCTGTCATGAACTGACAATAATGAACGCACGCCTGACTGGCATCGTGCTGTTTTCCCCGGATCTGGAACGTGAGCGTGAAGTGGCCCGAGTGGTGGCCTATATCCCCGATGATCCCGAACACCCGATCAAGGAATATGCCTCCTCCGGCGCATTCGCCCAGGAGTTGACCCGGCGTTTGCGCAGTCCTGACTATCAACAGTTCTTCAGCCGCTTTATCGATCATGAGGATCGCGGGCACTTCTTCGCTCAGTTAAGCGACCGACTTGTTCCCATCACCTGGCAACCGGTTCAACCTGGCGACCCACGCCCCACCTGGAGAGAACAACCAAGCCAGCGCGCCAACCTGCAAATGACGGCGACGCTGATCAAAGGCGATCTGTGGGTCCATCTCTATCAACGCAAACTCGACAAGATCCTCAACGATGCCCGAGTCATCGCGGTATCCACGGCGACGGTCGATCAGAAAGTCCGCTGGGCATTATGGGACTCCTTCACGGAAATCGCTTCGGCACTGCTAAACATCGCAGCCTTTGTCGCCCTGCCATTCGTGCCGTTCCTCGGCGAACTGATGCTGGCTTACATGGCGTACCAGTTACTGGACGAAACCTTCGAAAGCATCGTCGACTGGGCAGAAGGTCAGACGAGCGAAGCCTTCGAGCATTTCATGGGCGTGGTTGAGTCGGCCGTGCAACTGGGCACCTTTGCTGTCGGCGGCGTCGTGGCAGCGGCCGAGTTTCGCGCCGTGTTGCCGCGAGAAATCGTTCAGTTCATCGACCGCTTCCATTCGGTCAAAACGCCCCAGGGTGAAAGCCGCTACTGGAAGCCGGATCTGAGCACCTATGAACAGACCGGCACACTTCCTCAGGCTGCCAGACCCGATGAAATCGGGCTGTACCGTCACGACGGCAAAACCCTGTTGTCGCTGGACAATAAATCCTACGCCGTCAGCCAGGACACCGTGACCGGTGAGCACCGCATCGATCACCCGAGCCGTCCTGAAGCCTATAAGCCCGTACTCAAACACAATGGTGCCGGTGCCTGGCAGACCGAAATCGACCAGCCGTTGAGCTGGGATCAAGCCACCGTGCTGCGTCGCCTCGGCCCTGATATGGAACGGTTCGCACCCTCGGTGCGTGAGCGAATGCTGCAGATCAGCGGTTGCCACGAGAATGCCTTGCGCAAGATGCATGTGAATTCCAGTCAGATGCCTGCGCTGTTCGCCGACACACTGAAGCGGTTCAAGATCGATCAGGACATCCAGACCTTCATCGAGCTGATCGGCAGCGAGCAACCGACCGGCTACCTGAAAGCCGACCTCGTCACGCAACTGGAACTGCTTTGCGACAACAGCTACTGGCCTACTGACAAAGGATTGCGCGTGGTCGACAGCAAAGCACAAACCCTCTGGGAACGCGGAGCCGATGGCCAACCCATGGTCCAGATCAATCAGGCGCACCTCAGCAACGGCGACCTGATCAAAACGCTATTGCTGAACTTGGGAGAAACCGAAACCAGAACGCTGATGGGCGAACATTTCGGCACGCCCTCCCCCAGCTTGAGCACCCGCGCCCGCACGTTGCGCCGGACCTTGGCAACGCTCGCCGAGAGCAAGCGAGAAACCCTGTTCGACAATCGATACCGCCGACTCGATCGCGCCACCTCTGGGCTCACGCAAAAACTCATCGACGCCGAACACGGTTTGCCGAGCAGCGTGGCAGAAGCACTGCTGCAAACCGCCAGCGATCAAGAGCTGCAACAACTTGGACGCGGTATCTTGCCCAAACGCCTCGAACAGCTCACCCGTGAAGCCCAATTGCAAGTCAGGATCACCCGGGCTTATGAAGGCCTGGAGATTCCCTCAAGCGCCAACAACCCCGACACCGATCGACTGGCCCTGCACACCTTGCAGCGACTGCCAGGCTGGTCGGGACAAATACGCTTGGAAATCCGTGAATACGCCCATGGCGGACGCCTGCTCGACAGTGTCGGCAATGCCGATGCGCCGAGCCGCAAAGTGCTCGTTCTAAATGCGGATGGCAGTTATCAGGCGTTTGACGATGCCGGTCTTGAGCTCAGCGGCGCGAGCACGTTCTATCTGGATCTATTGCAGGCGCTGCCGGACAGCGAGCGCTCGGTACTCGGCATCCACATTGGCGAAGGTGAAAAACTCAAACGGCTGATTCGCACCCATGCCCTGAATCGCGAGGAACTGCACTCAGTCCTGGTGCAACACCCAATCCTGAAACCCACCTACGATCCGACCGTCATGCGTTTGCTCGGTGGCACGGAGGGCTATCATCGCGGCGTGTTCAGTGCGCCAACTTTACAGGCCTACGCCCATGAACTATTCCCGCACTTGTCACGCGAGGAACTGCAAACCTTTGTCGAACGCTTGCAACAGCACCCGAACGGCCCACGGGCAGAGCTGACCCGGCTCATGGCCGAACGCGCCCGACTCAGCAATGCCCTGCAACTCTGGCGCAACGAAATCCCACTGTTCATGCCGGATACCCAGATCAGAATCACCCCTGAACAATTCAGCATTCAACAGCGAAATCGCCGATTACTGGCAGACGAATTACTCGATTGCTGGCGACAACAAGCCACACCGCTCCATGGTGAGGACCCTCTGGTCGAATTCCGTTTTCCCCAACCAATACTGGGTGAATTTCCGGTACTCGGCGAGGGCTTCAGTCACGTGACAAGCCTGTCGCTGGACGGCCATAGCGCCACACGCGGGATGCATGATTTTTTGCGAGGATTCTCAGGCTTGCGTCGCCTGGCCTTGCGCGGCTTCAGGCTGAATCAGCTTCCGCAAGCCATTGTGCAATCGCCGAACCTCACCGAACTGATTCTCAGCGACTGCGCCATCACCCTCACACCAGAGAGCCACGCCACCCTGTCAACGCTGAACAAACTGGTGGTTCTGGATCTGTACAAAAACCCGCTGGGGTTCAACCCCACTGTCGAGAACATGCCGCAGCTAAGCTACATCGACGTATCGGACACCGGCATTTCCGGCCTCCCTCCCGGTTTGCTGACGCGCCCACACCTTCGAACTGCCCTGCTCAATGACAATCACATCCAGGAACTGCCCACCGCGCTTTTCGATCTCCCCACTGCCACCAGCGAGGGCGTCGACCTGGGCGGTAACCCGCTTTCGGCCGCCACTCGCGAACGCATAAAAATCCATTTCGGCCGTACGCGTCAGGACTTCGCCGTGTTTGCCGAACAGGCTGATATCAATCGGGTGCAGGCGCTGTACCCAGGCATGGACCAGGAAGAAGCCAGTGAGTTTATCTATCTGCAGCCTGGGACATTGGCCGACGGCAAAATGGCGATCACACGCCTGGAAACCGAATTCAACACCCTCAACAACGACCTGTCAGCCTGGACAGCAGACGTACCGGCGGTGCACCCGGTGAGCGGAGCCCCTTTCACCGCGCAAGAGTTGCTCAGCGAACATTCGATCAGGGATGAATTCAAACGGATTGTGGAACTTTGCTGGCGCCGGCAAACCGATCTGGACGATTTCAATCAGCAACTTCAACCCACCTACGAGCTGAGCCTGCCCACCATTATTATCGGTAACTTGCCGGCGCTGCGGGCCGACTTCAGTCACGTCTCGCTGCTGTATTTACACAGCGTTGTTGGACTGACCTCAGGGGCCGAGCGTTTTCTGGAGAGCTTTCCCCGTCTCAAGGGGCTGACCATTCGTAACTACCGGCAGCAGAATTTCCCCGAGCCGATTTCCAGGATGGGCGATTTGACCGCATTGTCGATGACCGATTGCCAACTCACCCTGACGGCGCAAAGTGCACTGGAACTGGCACAGATGGAGCGGCTTGATTATCTGGACCTGAGCGACAACCCGCTGGGTGCCACGCCAGACGTGAGCCAGATGCCTCGTCTCACGACCCTGTTGCTGAACAATACCGGCATCACTGAATTGCCGCCGGGCCTGTTGCGACTCAAATCCCTCGACACCGTGGATCTGAGTGAAAACGCGATCACCCACATACCCGCCGATATTCTGGAATTGCCGCGGGACGTCAGTGAGAGCATCAATCTGAGGGGCAATCCACTGTCAGAGGAAAGCGTACAAACGCTGATCAATTATTTCAGACTGACAGGCGTCGATTTCGGCGTCGATGCGGTCATTGATCAAGCGGAAATGGAGGTGTCGTCGTCCGAAGGCTCTGACGTCGATGAGTGATCGACGCCAGACTTAACGACGGATCAACCGCGTTCGGACGGCACCGACGACAACTCGAACGGGCTGCTGCTGCGCCGCTGGTTGCGATCTTCCCGCGGCGTGGCGCCAAAGAAGTTGCGGTAGGCACTGGAGAAATGCGGCCCCGAAGAAAAGCCACAGGACAGGCCGATCTGGATGATCGACTTGCTGGTTTGCATCAACATCTGCCGGGCCTTATTCAGGCGCAATTCCAGGTAGTACTGGCTCGGCACACGGTTGAGGTATTGCTTGAAAATCCGCTCCAGCTGCCGACGCGATACGCACACATGCTGGGCAATTTCGTCGGTGGTCAGCGGCTCTTCGATGTTGGCTTCCATCAGCAACACCGCTTGGGTGAGCTTCGGATGACTTGAGCCCAAGCGGTTCTGCAACGGAATGCGTTGGCGCTCGCCGCCTTCACGGATGCGTTCGACCACCAGTTCTTCCGACACCGCACCGGCCAGTTCGGCGCCGTGATCACGGGCCAGTACTGCCAGCAGCAAATCGAGCACCGACATGCCGCCGCATGCAGTGAGGCGATCGCGATCCCAGTCAAACAGGTGACTGGTGGCAATCACTTTCGGGAAACGCTCGGCGAAATCGTCCTGCCAGCGCCAATGCACGGCAGCGCGGTAACCGTCGAGCAAGCCCAACTGCGCCAACGGGTAAACACCGGCAGACAAACCGCCGATCACACAACCGGCTCGCACCAGTTGTTTCAGCCCACTGCTGAGCGCTGGCGCAAGTGAGGTCGGCGGCTCGTCGGCGAGCAGGAACAGTTTCTGGAAGTTTTCGAGCTTGCCGGCCCAAGGCTCACCCGGCAATTGCCAGGCACCTTCGGTCGGCGGTTCGGCCTGCAAAAACGACAGTTCGTAAACAACGTCCGGGTGCACACGCTGGGCAACACGCAAGGCCTCCTCAGCCAGCGCAAGCGTCAGAGCTTTAGTGCTGGGCCAAATCAGGAAACCAATTCGATGGGCAGTCATGGCGGGCAATCCGAAACGAAAACAGTGATGAAGGCATGGGCCAAGGCTAGCCCGTAATTGAACACAAATTTCAAAACCGACAAAAATCAAATGTGGGAGCTGGCTTGCCTGCGATGACGGTGGGCCAGATTGCATCTCTGACACAGACGCACCGCCATCGCAGGCAAGCCAGCTCCCACAGGGGATCGAGGCCAGCCTCTAGATTGCGAAGCATGCACTATCCAGGTGCACAACGGCAGTCCTGATTATTTCAAGCTGCCGGACAAAAATTGTTGCAAACGTTCAGACTGCGGATTGACCAGCACTTCGCGCGGGTTGCCGCTTTCTTCGACGACGCCTTTGTGCAGGAACACCAGCTGGTTCGACACTTCACGGGCAAAGCCCATTTCGTGCGTCACCACCACCATGGTCCGGCCTTCCTGCGCCAGGGCCTGCATGACTTTCAGCACGTCACCGACCAATTCAGGGTCGAGGGCCGAGGTCGGTTCGTCGAACAACATCACCTCAGGTTCCATCGCCAGCGCACGGGCAATCGCCACACGCTGCTGCTCACCGCCGGACATGTGGCCAGGGTAAGCGTCTTTGCGATGAGCAACACCGACCTTGTTCAGGTAGTGCTCGGCCTTTTCGCGGGCTTCGGTCTTGGACATGCCGAGCACGTGGACCGGCGCTTCCATGATGTTTTCCATCGCGGTCATGTGCGACCACAGGTTGAAATGCTGGAACACCATCGACAGGCGCGAACGCATGCGTTGCAGCTGTTTCGGATCGGCGGCTTTCAGCGCGCCGTCCTTGTTGGCGACCAGTTTCAGCTCTTCATTGTTGAGCAGAATCTTGCCGGCGTGCGGCTGCTCGAGCAGGTTGATGCAGCGCAGGAAAGTACTTTTGCCGGAGCCACTGGAGCCGATGATGCTGATCACATCGCCAGCCGCCGCTTTCAGGGACACGCCCTTGAGCACTTCGTGACTGCCATAGCGTTTATGCAGGTCTTGGACTTCAAGTTTGTACATGCGGTCGGTTCTCACAAAAACAGTCAGTCAGTCGTTGAGCAAGCGCCCGTGACGCAGCGCTTCGCGCCCCGCCACCTTGGCCAGCCAGAAACCGGGTTGGGCATAACGCAGCCGTTCAATGGCAAACAGCACCCCGGACGTACCAGCACACACCGTGCTGACCCGATCCGATAACGGATCGATCACTTCAAAAATCTCGTCGCCCGCTTCAACCCACTCACCGGGTTTACGCAGGAAACTCACCACGCCAGGATGCGGCGCGAACAGCAATTCGGTGCCTTCGAACGGCATGCCTTCGCAAGCCTCTTGCGCAGGCTTTGGCCACTCACCGCTGATCAAGCCCTGTTCAGCGAGGAACGCCAGAATGCCTTCGGCGTAAGCCTGCGCCTCTGGGCGACCGGTATCGGATTGGCCGCCCAACTCGATGGTCGTCGCCAAGCAGGCCAGTGGAATCTGAGCGTCCGGAAACAGACGCGACAGACGCAGCCATGGCAGCGAACACGCTTCATCAAAGGAGCTGCCGCCGGAATCTTCCGCCAGCAGGCCGACCTTGACGTTCAAGTGTGCAGCCAGTGAACGCCAATGCGGCCAGTGTTGCGGCAAGGCATACATGTGCAGCGCCGCTTCGCAATCGCAATGCAAATCCAGCACCACGTCGGCATTGCAAGCATGGCTGAGCAAGATGCGCTGCATGCCTTGCAACTGACTCTCGGCAGGCGGCAACGCGGCCAGCACATCGCTCATGGTTTCACGGATCAAACGGATATTGGCGTGAGGATCGTCACCCAGGTGCCCTTGGAGCTCAGCGGCAACGGGCTCGCTCAGTTCGACGAAATCCCGGTTGAAGTTCTTGCCGCTGCCGGCTTCGAAACGCCCTTGATGGTTACCCTGAAGCAGTTGACCGAGGCCCAGTGGATTGGCCACCGGTACCAGTTCAATTACACCGTTCAGCAAGCCTTGGGCTTCGAGTTCGGTCAGGCGTTTTTTCAGCTCCCAGGCCGTGCGCATCCCCGGAAGTTCATCGGCGTGCAGGCTGGCCTGGATGTAGGCCTTGCGCTCGCCAGCACCGAAGCGGAACACCGAAATCCGGCGTTCGCTGCCCAGGTGGCTCCACGGCAATGCATGATCGATGCGTTCCATATCAGTGCTTCCGCGGGGCCAGATAGCCCAGCCAGCGGTGCTCGGCCATTTTGAACAGGCGCACCAGAATGAACGTCAGGCACAGGTAGAACACGCCGGCGGTGATGTAGGCTTCGAACGGCAAGTAGAACTGAGCGTTGACCGTGCGCGCGGCACCGGTGATGTCGATCAGGGTCACGATGGACGCCAGACTGGTGGTCTGCAGCATCATGATCACTTCGTTGCTGTATTGCGGCAGTGCCCGGCGCAGGGCCGATGGCAGCAGGATCCGCTTATACATTTTGACCCGCGACATGCCCATGGCCTTGGCCGCTTCGATCTCGCCGTTCGGCGTGGCGCGCAGGCTGCCGGCGATGATTTCAGCGGTGTAAGCGCTGGTGTTGATGGCGAAGGCCAGGCACGCACAGAACGTGGCGCTGGACAGCCATGGCCAAAGGAAGCTTTCACGTACCGCTTCGAACTGCGCCAGACCGTAGTAGATCAAAAACAGCTGCACCAGCATCGGCGTGCCGCGGATCACGTAGGTGAACAGCCAGGCACTCATGTTGACGACCGGCTGCTTGGAGACGCGCATCAGCCCCAGCGGCAATGCCGCCAGCAGACCGAAAAACAGCGACAGCGCGAGCAATTTAAGGGTGGTCACCAGGCCGCCGAAGTACAGCGGCAAGGCCTCCCAAATGACGTTGTAGTCGAAGATCATAGATCAGCCGCCCTTACGCCTACCGAGTAGCGCTTCTCAAGGTGACGCAATGCCAGCAACGAGACACTGGTGATCACCAGGTACATCGCCGCCACTGCGAGGAAGAAGGTGAAAGGCTCGCGGGTAGCGTCTGCCGCCTGCTTGGCCTTGAACATCATGTCTTGCAGACCGACCACCGAAATCAGCGCGGTCGCCTTGGTCAATACCAGCCAGTTGTTGGTGAAACCCGGAATCGCCAGACGAATCATCTGCGGCACCAACACCCGGAAGAACACCTGAAAACTGCTCATGCCGTACGCCATGCCGGCTTCTGCCTGCCCCTTCGGGATTGCCATGAAGGCGCCACGGAAGGTTTCCGACAGGTACGCACCGAAGATGAAGCCCAGGGTGCCGATACCGGCGGCCAACGGGTTCAGGTCGATGTAATCGTCATAACCGAGCATCGGCGCGACGCGGTTGAGCAAGTCCTGGCCGCCGTAGAAAATCAGCAGGATCAGCACCAGATCGGGAATACCGCGGATCACGGTGGAATACAGGTCGCCCAGCCAGGCCAGCCAGCGCACCGGCGACAGACGCAGTGCAACGCCGATCAGCCCCAGAACGATGGCCAGGGCCATGGACGACAAGGCGAGCTGAAGCGTCAGCCATGCGCCATCGAGGATGACAGCCCCGTAGCCTTTCAACATGATTCAGGTCCTCGAAAGTTGGGATGAAAAAATGGCGCAAACCTCAGAGATCCTGCTGCTTGCGCCATTTCGGACTTGTTGCGGGGACGATTACTTGCCGTAGATATCGAAGGCGAAGTACTTGTCCTGGATTTGCTTGTACTTGCCGTTCTCGCGAATGGCTGCGATCGCGGTGTTGATCTTGTCTTTCAGCGCGTCGCCCTTGCGAACCGCGATACCTACGCCGTCGCCGAAGTATTTGACGTCGGTGAAGGCCGGGCCAACGAAGGCGAAGCCCTTGCCAGCGTCGGTTTTCAGGAAACCGTCATCCAGCAAGGTCGCGTCTGCCACGGTGCCGTCGAGGCGACCGGCGGCCACGTCGAGGTAGATTTCGTTCTGCGAACCGTAAGGCTTGATCTCGGCACCCAGTGGGGCCAGGACTTCGCGGGCGAAACGCTCGTGGATCGAACCACGTTGCACGCCGATGTTCTTGCCCTTCAACTCAGCCAGGTTTTCGCTGACCTGAGTGCCGGCCTTCATGACCAGGCGTGCCGGGGTGTTGTAGTACTTGTTGGTGAAGTCCACGGACTTCTTGCGGTCTTCAGTGATCGACATGGACGACAGGATCGCGTCGATCTTGCGCACTTTAAGTGCCGGGATCAGGCCGTCGAATTCTTGCTCGACCCACACGCACTTGACCTTCATCTCTTCGCACAGTGCGTTGCCGATGTCGTAGTCGAAACCCACGATGCTGCCGTCCGGCGCCTTGGAGGCGAACGGAGGGTAAGCTGCTTCGATACCGATTTTTACAGGCTTGTCATCGGCGAAGGTCGGCAGGGACAGCACGGACAGTGCCAGGGCGCCAAGCAGCACAAGTTTCTTCATCTTGGGACTCCATCGGTAAAGGGCAAAAACGGCAGAGTGAGCGACAGCCCAATATGCGAATGGGTTAAACGGCTGCGTCCTACGAACCGTGCGCTGATTTCAACGCAGGCAACGACGAGCGAGTGATCGGCATTCTAACGACAGGTCCGAAGCCGATATTTCTTCAATGCGACAACAAATTACAGATGCACCGAGAAAGCCGCCTGAACGCGTTGACAGCCTTGCAATTTCATGCAAGAGCAAAAGACAGTGAACCGATCTATGTTGCAAATTGCGGGCCTATTATTGGCAAACCCTTCTAATCCAGCAAGCGCAGCGTTGTGTCTTATTTTTCATAGCGGGTTGAAGGGCCCTGAAACGGGGCTTGGCGTTTCCCAATGCCTCGTTGTCGGGCGCGTGGTTACACATTCGGTTACTTGAAGGGTGATGGGTAACAGTGGGAAAACGCCTACGGGGGAAGTCGATAATTATTGGGCGTTGTTTATGTTGCGCCTGACAGGCCGCCATCGCGGGCAAGCCCGCTCCCACAAGGATTGTGGCGTGCACACAATCTGAACCACCTCCCGGAAACCTGTGGGAGCGGGCTTGCCCGCGATGAGGCCCGCACCAGCAACACAAAACCATCAGCCAATAAAAAACCCCACCAAACTCAACACCTGGCGGGGCTTCGATGACTCAAGAACCGCTGTTAAGCGACGTTCATGGTCTTGTGCGTATCAATCAAATGCTGCACCACACCCGGATCGGCCAGGGTCGAAATATCCCCCAACCCATCGTATTCCGCCGTAGCAATCTTGCGCAGAATCCGGCGCATGATCTTGCCCGAACGGGTTTTCGGCAGCCCCGGCGCCCACTGAATCACATCCGGCGAAGCAATCGGGCCGATCTCTTTACGCACCCAGTTTTTCAGCTCCAGGCGCAGTTGCTCGCTCGGCTCTTCGCCAGCGATCAACGTGACATAGACATAGATGCCCTGCCCCTTGATGTCGTGCGGCACACCGACCACCGCCGCTTCGGCGACTTTCGGGTGAGCGACCATCGCGCTTTCGATCTCTGCAGTGCCCATGCGGTGCCCGGAAACGTTGAGCACGTCATCCACACGCCCGGTGATCCAGTAGTAACCGTCCTCGTCACGACGCGCACCGTCACCGGTGAAGTACATGCCACGGAAGGTCTTGAAGTAAGTGTCGACGAAGCGGTCATGGTCGCCATACAACGTACGCGCCTGGCCTGGCCACGAATCGAGAATCACCAGGTTGCCCTCGGCCACGCCTTCGATGATGTTACCGAGGTTGTCCACCAGCGCTGGCACCACACCGAAGAACGGACGTGACGCCGAACCCGGCTTGAGCGCGTGAGCGCCCGGCAGCGGGCTCATCATGTTGCCGCCGGTCTCAGTCTGCCACCAGGTATCGACGATCGGGCAACGGGATTGGCCGACATTCTTGTAGTACCAATCCCACGCTTCCGGGTTAATCGGCTCACCGACCGAACCCAACAGACGCAGGCTGCTGCCATCAGCGCCTTCTACAGCGGCGGTGCCCGACGCCATCATCGCGCGAATCGCGGTAGGCGCGGTGTAGAGGATGTTGACCTTGTGCTTGTCGACGATCTTCGCCACCCGGGTGATGTCCGGATAGTTCGGCACGCCTTCGAACAGCAGCGTGGTCGCGCCATTGGCCAACGGGCCATAGACGATATAAGTGTGGCCGGTGACCCAGCCGACGTCGGCGGTGCACCAGTAGATTTCGCCCGGGCGGTAGTCGAACACACGCTCGTGGGTCATCGCCGCATACAGCAGGTAACCGCCGGTGGTGTGCTGTACGCCCTTCGGCTTGCCGGTGGAACCGGAGGTATAAAGGATGAACAGCGCTTCTTCGGCGCCCATCTCTTTCGGCGCGCACACACTGCCCGCCACTTTCATCAGGTCTTCGTACCAGATGTCGCGATGCTGGTTCCACTTGATGTCGCCACCGGTGCGCTTGCACACGATGACTTTCTGAATGCTGCTGGTTTCCGGGTTAGTCAGCGCGTCGTCGACGTTGGTCTTCAGCGGAATTTTCTTGCCGGCACGAATACCTTCGTCAGCGGTGATCACCACTTTGGATTTGCAGTCGATGATCCGGCCAGCCAGGGCTTCCGGCGAGAAACCACCGAACACTACCGAGTGAATCGCGCCGATCCGGGTGCAGGCCAGCATGGCGACCACGGCTTCGGGGATCATCGGCATATAGATCGTCACCACGTCGCCGCGGTGCACATCCTGGCCGCGCAAGGCGTTAGCGAACTTGCAGACTTGTTCGTGCAGCTCGCGGTAGGTGATGTTGCGGCTTTCGGCAGGGTCATCCCCTTCCCAAATAATCGCGATTTGATCGCCACGCTCGGCCAGATGACGGTCGAGGCAGTTGTAGGAAACGTTCAGCGTGCCGTCGGCGAACCATTTGATGTCGACATGGTGATCGTCGAAGGACGTTTGCTTCACCGTGGTGAAAGGCTTGATCCAGTCGAGGCGCTTGGCTTGTTCGCGCCAGAAGCCGTCCGGGTTGACGACCGACTGCTGGTACATGGCCTTATAGGTGGCCTCGTCAGTCAGCGTGTTGGCTGCTACCTCGGGACGAACGGGATACAAAGAAGCCGCACTCATCTTTCTTACCTCGGTGGAATAGTTGTTTTTGTATGGCCCCAGTTGTAGCCGGGCCGGGCCTATAGAACCATTCGACGATGGTAGTAACAAGCCCCTACAAATTATCGTGGATACCCCGAAACCCCACTTCCACGCCTCTTCCAGACAATGCCGGCGTCCTGCAATAACGCGACCTGTAACAGCTGGCGAAGCCTGCGTTCGGCTGCGCAGCAGTCGTAAAATCAGCAAATGCGGTATGTCAGGCAAATCTCGTTTACCGAATTGCGACTGCTTCGCAGCCGAACGCAGGCTTCGCCAGCTGTTACAGGTCGTGCGTCGCAGCAAAATAAATGTCGTACCTTTTCGGGGATTGTTACCAAATCTGCCAAAGGTGTTTATCAAAAGCACGGCTATATGCACGCCACCCCCAGGCCTAAAATCGGTCTCGCCAACAAGGCAACGTGATTAACCCAGTTACAGCCCCCACGAAGGCAGTTAATCCAAAACTCTTTATTAAAGCTCCACACGCGATCCCAAAAAGATTGCGTGACCCCATTCGACCTAAGAAAGGTAAATTTGAAATGAAAGCTTTATTGGTTCTGGCCCTCAGCAGTCTGTGCGCAACCGCCATGGCGGATGAGGTCCCGACTGATGTCGCACAGCAACAACCCGCCATTGAGGAATACACCTACTCCACCCACCTGGACATCGCCAAAGTCATATCGATGAGCGAAATCCCGAATGTCTGCGAAGTGGTTCCAGCCAAAATGGAGTACGACGACTCCAAAGGTCAGCGGCACATTCTGCGCTACAGCGTCATGGGTAACGGCTGTTCTAACGGCTGATCCGCCCTCTTCTATCTCCCAAGGCCCGACCCATCCTTTTTAAAGACAGATGAAGCGCCGGGCCTTATATCGACAAACACGATTGTTTTAAGCGTTTATTTGCGCTTTTTAATCAAAATAGCTGGCGTAGGATAAATTCCACACCCAAGGCAAAACGCCAACGAACCTGGAGCCACTACCATGAAAACCAAACTGATCCTCGCCCTGACCCTTTCCGTCCTGGCCGCTAACACCTTCGCCGCCGATGGCTACGACCGCACTGGCTCGTCTACTTTCACTGAAGCGGCTGTCGCTTCTGATGGTTACGACCATACTGGTTCGGCTTCTTTCGCTGCTGATGGTTTTGATCGCACTGGCGCTGCCAAGGTCGCGGCTGATGGTTTTGATCACACTGGCGCTGCCAAGCTCGCTGCCGATGGTGCTGACCACGTAGGTGCAGCTCGTTTCAGCTGAAAACTGAACGCGACCTCACAGCCCGACTTCGGTCGGGCTTAGTTGTGTCTGAAGTGGTCAAAAATCGACCAAAACCACTACATGTAGTAAAAAATGCCGTTTCTGGTTGTTTTTTGAGCAACCTATTCCAAGAACATTTTCAGCCAAAAACTGCACACAATCCCGCCCACAAAAACCCTTCCCCTC
>NZ_JAGYGK010000024.1:0-75523 GCF_019947395.1 Pseudomonas sp. BF-R-26
GAAAGAACCCTTGGCCTAAACGGGTCGCGGTGTTCCTGTAGGGCATCGCATGGCCTAAAGCTGTGGGAGTTCAGCTGTCTATCAATATGCCTTCAAAATAAAGGTCATCAAGACAGTTGCTCCCACATTTGAGCTCTGGTGTTCACACATAATGTGTTCACAGAAGGTCCAGTGTGGGAGCGGGCTTGCTCGCGAATGGGGGCACCGCAAATACCTGCACTGAGCGCAGACTTCAGTCCGCTAACTCCATCACCCTTTGATAAAACAACCACTCCTGCTCCAGCGCATGGGCTTGATTGCCGGCCTTGCGAAAGCCATGGCGTTCGTCGGCGTAGTAATGCGCTTCGACCAGAATGCCGTTGTCCTGTAGCGCAGTGACCATGTCGCGGGTCTGTTGCGGCACCACCACGGCGTCCAGTTCACCCTGAAAGAAAATCACCGGAACGCTGATGTTGTTCGCGTGCAGCAATGGCGTGCGTGCGGCGTAGCGTTCGGCGTCCTGCACTGGGTCGCCGATCAACCAGTCCAGATAATCGCCTTCGAACTTGTGGGTGGCGCGGCCTAGCGCAACAGGATCGCTGACGCCATACAGGCTGGCACCCGCACGAAAGACCTTGTGAAAGGCCAGTGCGCACAACGTGGTGTAGCCACCGGCGCTGCCTCCACGGATAAACGCTTTGTCGCCGTCGATCAGTCCACGTTCGGCGAGGTAGGCCACCACCGCACAGGCATCTTCCACATCCACATCGCCCCAGCTCAAATGCAGCGCCTGGCGATAAGCGCGGCCATAGCCGCTGCTGCCTCGGTAGTTGAGGTCGGCCACGGCGAAGCCGCGTTGTGCCCAATACTGGATCCGCGGGTCGAGCATCGGGTAACAGGCCGAAGTCGGGCCGCCGTGAATGAACACCACCAACGGCGGTTTCGTGTCGCCGGTCATCGCCGGGTAGAAGAAACCGTGGGCCTCGCCCGAACCGCTTGGATAGCGCAGGGTTTGCGGGCGGCTGATCTGTTCGGCGGGCAGCGGTGCGATACCGCCGGCCAGAACGTTGACCTGGCGTGTTTCACGGTCGATGGCAATGATTGCCGACGAGCTGACCGGCGAAGCGGCGATGCAGTAGATGAACTGTTCATCCTGTGCGAGATGGCGGAAGCGGCTGTAGTCGGCCGTGAAATCGTCACAGGAGCCATCGCCATGACAAAGCCCCAGTCGACCAAACCCGCCCTCGGTCCAACTCGCCAGATAAGTGTCTTCGCCCAACGGCAGCCACGTGCAACCACCCAGTTGCCAAGGCGCCGGTCCATGGTCGGCGGCAGCGCTTGGGAGTGGGCTCAGACTGTTGTCCGATTCCACCCACGGCTGCCAGAAGCCGCCGCGATCCGTCAGACAAAACAGACGGCCGCGGTCATCGAATCGTGGTTGTTGCAGTGACTCCTGGGCACCGTCACCCGCCACACAGCGTGGTTGTGCAAAGGTGTGATCGTTCTGGCGTTCGGCAACCATCAGGCGAGTAGCGGTCCAGGGCTGATCCGGGCGATTCCACTCGATCCAGGCCAGACGTCGACCATCAGGACTCACGGTCGGTGCCGCATAGAAGTCGGCGCCTTCGGCCAGCAGATGACGTTGACCGGTAGCTAGATCGATAGCCACCAGGCGATGTCGATCGCGGTTCTCTTCCACCGCCAGCACTTGCCCGTTGGCGAAGTGCAAATCGCCGTAGCGGCATTCACTTGAAGTCAGCACCTCCGGCGCCTCACCCGTCAGTGATTGTCGGTACAGCTGCTGATCGGCCTCGTTGACGAAAACAAGCCCGTCATCGGTCAGACAAAACGCGCCGCCACCATATTCGTACACCCGGCTGCGCACACTGAAGGTGGGCGGCGTCAGGCAATGAGCCTGGCCGTCACGCCACTGCCAGATCCGGCAGGCGGCGTCCTCGGGGCGGTATTCGTTCCAGAACAGGCCATGTTGGCCGACCTGCAACTCGGCGAAGTCGATGCCGGCCGCGACAGCCCTGGCGGCGCTTAAGGGTTCAGCTTTTGGCGATGAGGCGTGAGTTTCGTTCATTGCGAAAGGCCAGTTGTTCAATGGTCTGGGTCGCGTGTTCGGCTTCTTCGCGGGCCTTGAGAATCACGCCGTGATGTTCCGACTTGCTGCACACCGGGTCGGCGTTGCTCGCGTCACCCGTGAGCATGAACGCCTGACAGCGGCAGCCGCCGAAATCCTTTTCTTTCTCGTCGCAGGAACGGCACGGCTCGGGCATCCAGTCGTAGCCGCGAAAGCGGTTGAAGCCGAACGAGTCGTACCAGATGTGCTGCATGCTGTGGTCGCGCACGTTGGGAAACTGCACCGGCATCTGTCGGGCGCCATGACAGGGCAGGGCAGTTCCGTCCGGCGTGACTGTCAGAAAAATGCTGCCCCAACCGTTCATGCAGGCTTTCGGGCGTTCTTCGTAATAGTCCGGCGTAACGAAAATCAGCTTGCACGGATGCCCTTTGGCTTCCAGTTTGGCGCGGTATTCGTTGGTGATGCGTTCGGCGCGAACCAATTGTTCTTTGGTCGGCAACAGGCCAACCCGATTGAGCTGGGCCCAGCCGTAGAACTGGCACGTCGCGAGTTCTACGAAGTCCGCTTCAAGGGCGATGCACAGCTCGATGATCCGGTCGATCTTGTCGATGTTGTGCCGATGGGTGACGAAGTTCAGCACCATCGGGTAGCCGTGAGCCTTCACCGCGCGGGCCATTTCGAGCTTTTGCGCGAAGGCCTTTTTTGAGCCGGCCAGCAGGTTGTTCACTTGCTCGTCGCTGGCCTGAAAACTGATCTGAATGTGGTCCAGGCCGGCCTTCTTGAAGTCGCTGATTTTCTGCTCGGTGAGGCCTATGCCGGAGGTGATCAGGTTGGTATAAAAACCCAGCTTGCGCGCCTCGGCGATCAGCTCGGCGAGGTCTTGGCGCACCAGCGGCTCACCGCCGGAAAAACCCAGCTGCGCCGCGCCCATCTCCCGGGCTTCGCGAAATACCTTGATCCACTGTTCGGTGGACAACTCTTTGCCCTGCTCGGCGAAATCCAGCGGATTGGAGCAGTACGGGCATTGCAGCGGGCAGCGATACGTCAGCTCGGCCAGCAACCACAGTGGCAGGCCGATTTCGGGCTTGGGCGGTAACTTGTCTGACACGGAATCAGGCAAGTTCGATCCAGTGCTGAGCACGGGCGACCTCCATGAATTGCTCGATGTCATCACCGAGCTCAGGCACGTCGGGAAACTGCGCGCCCAGTTCGGCGATGATCGCCGCGACATCCCGCTGACCATCAATCAAACCGCCTATCAGCGCAGCGCTGTCGTTGAGTTTGATCATGCCTTCCGGGTAGAGCAGCACATGGCCTTTTTGCGCCGGTTCGTACTGGAAACGGTAGCCGGTGCGCCATGTCGGGGTTTTGCTGCGATCGAAACTCATAAGGTGATTCCTTTATGCCAGACCCGCTGTTCGGTCACGCTGTGGTACGGCGGGCGGTTCAGTTCGTAGGCCATGCTCATGGCATCGAGCATGCTCCAAAGAATGTCCAGTTTGAACTGGAGAATTTCCAGCATGCGCTCCTGGCCTTCCCGCGTAGTGTAGTGCTGCAAAGTGATCGCCAGACCATGCTCCACATCCCGGCGAGCCTGGCCCAGACGCGTGCGAAAATATTCGTAACCGGCCGGGTCGATCCACGGGTAATGCTGCGGCCAGCTGTCGAGGCGTGATTGGTGGATTTGCGGCGCGAACAGCTCGGTCAGCGAACTGCTCGCAGCTTCCTGCCAACGGGCCCGACGGGCGAAGTTGACGTAGGCATCCACGGCGAACCGCACGCCAGGCAGCACCAATTCCTGAGAGCGCAGTTGATCCGGGTCGAGGCCGACCGCTTGGCCGAGGCGTAGCCAGGCTTCGATGCCGCCCTCTTCGCCGGGGGCGCCGTCGTGGTCCAGCAGGCGCTGAATCCACTCGCGACGAATCTCGCGGTCCGGGCAATTGGCCAGGATAGCGGCGTCCTTGAGTGGAATGTTCACTTGGTAATAGAAACGGTTGGCGACCCAGCCCTGGATCTGCTCGCGGGTCGCCCGGCCTTCATACATCGCCACGTGATACGGGTGATAGATGTGGTAATAGGCGCCCTTGGCGCGCAGGGCCGCTTCGAATTCGGCGGGGGACATTGCGGTGTCAGTCATTGCGGTTCTCCGGGGAATAACCGTTGGATTTGCGGCGTCTAATCTGGCGTCATCGCGGGCAAGCCACGCTCCCACAGGAACACGCGATCACTGTGGGAGCGAGGCTTGCCCGCGAAGGGGTCATCCGCTACAGCACAATACTCATGCCGTCATACGCCACTTCAACATTACGCCGCGCCAATTCAGCACGCTCCGGCGAATCTTCATCGAGAATCGGGTTGGTGTTGTTGATGTGGATAAGCACTTTGCGCTGTTTGGGCAGCTGCTCCAGCACTTCGAGCATGCCGCCGGGGCCGTTCTGCGCCAAGTGGCCCATCTCCCGGCCGGTACGCGTGCCGACGCCACGACGCTGCATTTCGTCGTCGTCCCACATCGTGCCATCCACCAACAGGCAATCGCTGCTGGCCATGATCTTCATCAGCGATACGTCGACCTTGCCCAGGCCCGGTGCATAGAACAGTTTGCCGCCGGTGCCCAGGTCTTCGACGATCAGGCCGATGTTGTCGCCGGGGTGCGGATCGAAGCGGTGCGGCGAGTATGGTGGGGCGGCGCTGCGCAAGGGAAATGGGGTGAAGCGCAGGTTCGGGCAAACCGGGACGGTAAAGCTCTGATCGAGCTCGATACGGTTCCAGTTCAACCCGCCGTTCCAGTGAGTCAGCATGGTGAACAGCGGAAAACCGGTGCTCAGGTCTTCGTGGACCATGTCGGTGCACCAGACCTGATGTGGGCACCCTTCGCGCAGGCTGAGCAGGCCGGTGGTGTGATCGATCTGGCTGTCCATCAGGATGATTGCGCTGATGCCGGTGTCACGCAGCGCGCGACCTGGCTGCATCGGCGCGAAGTTCTGGAGCTGGGCGCGGATGTCCGGCGAAGCATTGCACAGCACCCAGTTCACGCCGTCATCGGAAATCGCGATGGACGACTGGGTACGCGCCTCGGCCCGCAGGCTGCCGTCGCGAAAACCTGCGCAGTTCACGCAGTTGCAGTTCCACTGGGGGAAACCGCCGCCGGCGGCGGAACCTAGAATCTGGACAAACATGGCCGCTCCATCATTGAAAGCTGAAAATAAAAACGCCCCGGCGAGCCGAGGCGTAGCACTGCATTCTCTACCAGACGGCAGAGCTTAGCGGCTTGCGAAGTACATGGTGACTTCGAAGCCGATACGCAGGTCGGTGTAAGCAGGTTTGGACCAGGACATAGAAGCGCTCCTTCAGGTGGATGGGACAGTTGAGACCTATACATATAGTCCACCTCCAGCCGGAGATGTTCAGATAGTTAGGTGGCTATGTTACTCAAAATTACAGAGCGATTGGCCACGAATCTTTGAGAAAGCTAATTGCAGCACCGGTAATGATCATTTTGCCACTTGCCAAGGCGCCCCGGAACAAGGCCCGCTGGCCAGACAGCGCCATCCGCCGTCGGCCCGATTCAGTCGTTGTGCCGCCGCCAGCAAGGCTTCACGGTCGATCATCAGAATTGCCTGAGGCAGACGATTCAGGTAGTCAGACGAATGGCCGGCCAGTTTGCCTTGCCAGAGCAGTTCGGCGGCCTGGGCGTTGGGCAGGGCGGTGTTGTCGAATTGATCGGCCAGAGCTTGGCGCTGATCGATGTAGGTCGCGTCATCGATGCTTTCGATCATCCCTTCCAATTCGCTGAGGAACTGTTTGATGTGCTCCAGCAAATCCAGAGGCGCGACGCTCGGTGATTGCACGCCAAACAGCAGCCCGGCCTGACCGTTTAACTGGCGTAGTCCGCTGAAGACGGCATAACCGAGCTGCAGCTCCACCCGCAGGCGCTGGTAGAACGGCGTCTGGCATACGTGTGCGAGCAAACGCCAGGCGACCTCATCGGCGATGTCATGGGTTGCTGTCGGGCAGAAGAGTAGCAGCGCGTGTTCGCTGGAGCCGGTATCGACGAAGTTCCAGAGATGCTGCGAGCGAATCGACGGAGGCGGCGTCAGTTGACTGTCCGCAGTGCCGGGAATACGACTCAAGGCAAGCCCCATCGCCGCTTGTGTCTGGGCAGACAGGCCTGTCGCCAGGCCATCCCAGCGTGCGCTCGACCAGAGTTGCTGCAGGTCATCTGAGACTACGGTGTGCTCAAGGCATAGATCGGGCAGTGCCTTGAGCAATTGTCGAATCGGCATCAACGCAATGGACGCCGGCTCTTCCTGTGAGAGATCGGCATCAGGTTTTGTCAGTTCTTTCAGCGCATATTCGAGGACTGTCGGCATCGGTTCCTGCAGCCCCGTCATCTTCAGCAGCCATTCATTGCCCGAAGCGCTGAAGGAAAAGTCGACGCCGGCCTGACGCGCATCTTCGCGCAGCATTCGCAGGCGGCTCTCCAGATTCGACTGAAGGCGATCGTGAGGTGCGAACTCCAGACGCCAGCGCAGATAAACCGCACCTTCATCCGTGTTATCCGGCAGCGCCTGGCTGAATTGCATCGGCGATCGTTCGCGGCGACTGCGTGAGCGATCCTGGGCAAAAGTCCGCAGGCCGCGATGGGCGCTGGTCTGGCCGCGAATCAATCCGGCATTCGAGGGTGGAGTCTCGGCGCGCAAAAACGGGTTGGGGGTCGGCAGTTGCCACTGGCCGGTGAAGTTATCCACAGCGCCAATTTGTTTGAGGATTGCCTTGAGGGCGACAACGCCCTGTTCGAATAACTCGGGTTCAAGCCGTTCGCTGTCTCGTCGGGCCAGTTGCAAGGCACTGCTGACTTGCTGTTGGCGCTGCAGCAGAGCTGCATATTCTTCGCGCAATTCGGCCCAATCCTGATGGGAGGCAAAAAAGCCCAGCCAATCCAGGAGCCGTTCGCGGATCATGTTGTCCGGTTGCGGGGCGTGGGCGGGCCGTGTGAATTCGATGTGCAGCAAGGCTTGGCCGGCATAGTGATAGAGCGGCGCGGCTTTCAGGTTGTCCGCCAGCCCATGCTCTCGCAGCTGCGCCAACAGGCCACCGGGTTTTTCGGCGTTCAGCCAGTGGCACAGGAACGCCAGCGCTTCGGGCGATGAGTCGGGCAGTGCTTCGAAGGGGAACAGCAGATCCAGCCGACGATCTCCAGCCTGTTGATAACTATTGTCTGAAGAATCCATCAACAGGGTGGGCTTTGTCTGAGGGACTTTTTCGCCGGGGGTAATAGCAACGGCAAACGCCTGCGCCATCTCCTTCAACTCATCGAGACTCTGTGGCCCGGCCAGGCTCAGCGTCATCTGCCCGGTCTGGTAAAACCGCTGATAGAAGTCCTTCAACGCTTGTTGAAATTCGGGCTGCGGTACCGGCAGGCTGTAGCGGTTTCCAGCATGAAACGCCCGTAACGGATGAGCCGCCGAGAGCCCGTCAAACAAAGCAAATTGCTGCTGGGCCGTCGCATCCCGCGACCAGGCGACAAATTCGGCGTGCAGCACTTCCCGTTCCCGCCGCTGATCGTCCGGATTCATACGCGGATGAGCGAGCATGTCTGACAGACGCTCCAGGCCATCCCTAAACGCCTGAGGTGGCAGCTCGAAAAAGAAGTCCGTCGTGCGTTCGCTGGTTCGCGCATTCACCTGCCCGCCATGACTTTGTACGTAGGCCATCAGCCCTTGCTCTGCGGGAAAGCGCTCTGTACCCAGGAACAGCAAATGCTCAAGAAAGTGCGCCAGCCCCGGCCAGGCCAGTGGCACGTCATGACTGCCGGCAGCGACCCGCAACGCGGCGGCGCAGCGCTTCAAATCGGGAGCATGACGCAGCGTCACCCGCAGGCCGTTGGCGAGGGTTTCAGTATGAAGGCGAGGGTGATTCAGCGCAGGCATGAGCACTTCCAGAACAGAGAAGCGCTAATGCTAGCGGATTAGGCCTTGTTCAGCTCGCCGTATAGCTCGGGACGGCGATCGAGGAAGTAGCGATTGGCGGCGCGGGAATCGATCATCAGCTGACGATCCAGTTCACCGACAATCAGCGCTTCATCAAGTCCGGCCTGGGCGATGCTGCTGCCATCCGGCGCGGCGATGCTGCTTTGGCCGCAATACTGGATCTCGCCTTCGTGCCCGCAGTAGTTGGCGTAGGCCACATAACACTGGTTTTCGAAGGCCCGTGCGCGGACGGTGACGTCGGCGATGAAATCGTAGGGAATCATGTTCGCCGTTGGCACCAGAATCAGCTCGGCACCGGCCAAGGCCAGACGTCGGGCGTTTTCCGGGAACTCCAGGTCGTAGCAGATCAAAAAGCCAAGCTTCCAGCCGTTGAGTTCAACCAGCGGAAACTCATCCGGCCCGGCGCTGAACATCGAGTGATCGAGGTCGCCGAACAAGTGAGTCTTGCGGTAGTTGCACAACCGCTCGCCATTGGCGTCGATCAACTGCACGGCGTTGTAGATCTGCCCGTCTTCGGTGCGCTCCGGGTAGCCATACAAAATGGCGATCCCCGTCGTCTTGGCAATACGCGCGATTTGCTGTGCCGATTCACCGTTATGCACCTCCGCCAGCACACTGACCGCATCGATGCCGATGTTGTAGCCGGTCAGGAACATCTCTGGCAGTACCAGCAAGTCTGCGCCCTTGGCCTCCAGCGCCAGTTGATGCAAGCGTTGCAGATTACCTGCGACATCCAGGGGCAGCGGTGGACATTGGTAAAGGGCTACGCGCATTTCGGATTCCTCTTACTCGGGCAGGGCGATCGGACCGATCTCGTTGAACACATCTCCTGGACCCGGGTTTTCGGCGTGAGTTTCACCACCGAAGTGTTTCATGATCCCCCACACCGCGTTGAGCGACGTCTGCACCGCGCCTTCGACCCAGGCCGGCGTCCACGAAACGTCGTCGCCGGCGATGAAAATCCCGCGCTGCTCGGGTGGCATGTCGTCCTGCATGAAGTGCGCGTACATGCGCTGGTTGTAGCGGTAGTGGCCGGGCAGGGCGCCTTTGAAGGCCCCGAGGAAATGCGGGTCGGCTTCCCACGACACGGTGATCGGATCGCCGATGATCCGCGCGGCGATGTCGACTTTCGGGTAGATCTTCTTTAACGCGTCCAAGGCCAGCTTCACGCGTTTTTCCACCGGGTGCGGGAGCATTTTCAGCGCGTCGCTCATCCACGAGTACGACAGGCAGATGACACCGGGCTTGTCGTCGCCGTTGTCGAAGAGGTAGGTGCCGCGGGTCAGGCGATCGGTGAGGGTCATGCTCATCAGGTCGCGGCCGGTTTCCGGGTCCTTGTCCTTCCAGAATGGGCGATCGACCATCACGAAAGTCTTCGATGATTGCATGTAGCGGGTGCGGTCCAGGGCCATCCACATCTTTTGCGAGAACAGGCTTTCGTCGCATTCGATCTGGGTAGTCAGCAGCCAGCTCTGGCAGGTGGTTAGTACTGCCGCGTATTCACGTGTGTCGCCGTAGTTATCGGTAACGGTAAAACGCCCGTTCGGTGCATGGGCAATTTTTTTCACGCCGGAACGCGGCGCACCGCTGTGCAGCGAGCTGAGGCTGGTGCCTTCAGGCCAATGCACGCAACGCTCCGGCACATGGCGCCAGATGCCCAGCGGCACCTGCTCCACGCCGCCGACTACCAAGTGCTGGTGATCGTCGCAGTTGGTCATCACCACGCGGAAGATTTCCAGCATCGAGTTGGGGAAGTCCGAGTCCCAGCCGCCAGTACCGAAACCAACCTGGCCGAACACTTCACGATGATGGAACGAGAGCTTGGCGAAGGCTTCGGAGGTGGCGACGAAATCATAGAACGTGCGGTCGTCCCACAGCGGCACCAAGGTGTTCCATAGTTCCTTGAGGCGCGGCACGTCGCGGTCCCGGATCGCTTGCTGGATATCGGAGAACTGCGAGCCGGCTTCCAGAGCATCCGCCCAGGCGTCAGCGACTTCCTGGAACAGTGCAGGAAGATCCGCCAGTTTCTGTGCGTAATGAGTTTTGCCTTCCAGATCGATTACCGTGCTGCCCGACGCAGGCGTCAGCGGGTTCGGGAAGGGTTTGGTCTGGAGGCCGAGCTTGTCGACGTAGTGATAAAACGCGGTCGACGACACCGGGAAACGCATACCGCCGAGCTCGGCGATGATGCCTTCTGCGCCATTGAAGGCCTGGGAGCGCAGACGGCCGCCCATCTTCGAGGCTTCGTAGACGACGGGTTTGAGCCCCAGCTTCATCAATTCGTAGGCGGCCACCAGGCCTGCAATGCCAGCCCCGACAATCGCCACTTCGGCACCGTGATTGTGCGCCGGAATGCTGCCCAGCCCGGCCGGGTGTTCGATCCAGTCGTCGAAGGCGAAAGGAAAGTCCGGGCCGAAAACGGTGACCGGTTTTTTACCGTCTGCAGGATGGCGATTGTTCTTGTTCATGGCTGACCTTGCTGGCGACCTGACGCAGAGTGCGCGTCTGAGTATAGGAAAAGATGGCAGCCATTCTAGAGAGCGTAGAACACGTTAATAAGACGCAATGTGTCGTCATTGTGCTAGTTGTCTGATCAATATGACGATGAATTGCTACACACTGTCCAATGTGGGAGCGAGCCTGCTCGCGATGAGACCCAATCAGACAATGAAGAATTATCGGTTGAAACTCAAACCGGCTGCCCCCGATCAATCTTGCTACTCAAGATGATCGAAGTCGTCGTCTTCTCCACGCCATCCACACTGCCAATCTGATCCAGCAACTGATCAAGCTGCTCCGGCGAGTCGGTGCGCAACCACGCTACATAATCAAATTCACCACTCACCGCACACAATTGCTGAACCTGCGCCATGGCGCTAAGACGACGCAGCACTTCCTTGCCGGACCGCGGTTGCACGGTTATCCCGACGTACGCCTGCAATCCGCCATCCACCACGCGCTGCCCCAGGCGCACACCGTAACCGGTGATGACTTTGGCCTTTTCCAGCCGTGCCAGACGCGACGTCACCGTAGTGCGGGCGATACCCAGTTGCCGGGCAAGCATGGCCACGCTTTCGCGGGCATTGATCTGCAAGGCCGCGATCAATTGGCGGTCGATTTCGTCAAGAACGGGCGGGCGGGTGTCAGGCAAAGGGGCATCTCCAGCGGCACAGAGCAATGGGCAGGCATGTTACAGGCACATCCTGCGTGGTGCTCGTGGCGGTTGTTTGAACTGGCATCAGTTACGCGCAATCCCGCCCAGCAGTGTAGAGACGGCGGGTACGTTGTAATTGCCTAATACGGCTGGAGTAATGATGCGGAAAGGGTTCTACATCGATAGCATGGACACGAGCCGTTACTCTCATAGTCGAATACGCAACGGAGGGCTGTGACGGGAGATGATGGGAATGATGAAGAAGATGCCTCCCGCTATACGGGAACATGCATTGCAGATCGCGAATCACGAAATGGGGCACTACGTGGTTGCCCGAGCCTTGGGATTTGAAACGGGTGATGTGACCCTGAAAGTCACCATGGACTTGAGGCATCAGGCCGGAGCTTCCATCATCTTGACGCGGTCAATCTCCTCGATAGAAGAAATGAAGGAACACCTGGAAGGTCGGCTGATCGTCCTCTTTGCTGGCGCTATGAGTCAGACCTTACCTGCAAAGCATTCGGCCAGGAAACTTGTCGATAAATCGAAAGCGGCAGCCATCCTGAATGGAGAGCTTGGGGCGGAACAGGATTACGCAAAAGTAAGGGAGCTACGGCATTTGCTGCGAAATATCTCCTACCCCGATACGGATCCAGCGTCGTCCGAGCGCACAACTGCCGAGCTTAAAGAGATTACCGATCGCGTGTGGTTGCGGACCCAACAAATCGTAGAGGCGTTGGCCGATACGATTACCGAGTTGGGTGCGAGTCTGGTAGACGGCATGGTCATTGTGGAGCAGTGGGGGCGGCCGGCGGATACTTATGAAGTCGTGTTGACGGGGGAAATGCTCGAGCGGTTGCGGCCTGTGCAAGCCATTCCATCGTTGAGTGTTTGGGCCTGAAAAGTGCCAGACGCTGACTTCAATTTGCAGGGCAGATATCCTGTTTTGGCATAAAAAAACGAGCAAACAATTCGGGTTGTGATTTGATGTTTAATTTGGCGTAAATATTTCGGCGGTGGACTTTTATCGTTTCTGCCGACAGGGAGAGTTTTCCTGCTATCTCTTTGTTAGAGAAGCCGCTAAGTAATAATTTGAGGACGTCCTTTTCGCGCGTTGTTATTTGTGTGCCAAGCTGGAGAATCGATTCTGGCCATGGAGTTGGTTCAGGGGGGTATTTTTCTACGTCAATCTCAAAACTCATGCGTTGATGCATTAATGCAGTCACCCATGGTTTGATAATATCAAGTATTGTTATTTGCTCTTGATTGAAGCGGGCGTTACTACCAAAGGAAATGCATAGCGTTCTATCGGGGTCAAGCTGGACATTGTACTGTGCTTCATCTACAGAAATATACTGTGCGAAGTATTGATGATAGTACTCGGTTTCAAGGAAGTGCTCTGGTGCAATATCCAGCATATGAAAAAAACCGCTCTGCGGGTTTTCTCGATTAGCTATATAAAATGGATCCAGCATATAAAGTCCCTTCACGTAGCGATGAATGAACGCATCTATCTCTTCTGCATCTGCTACTTCAGGAAGGCTAACAACTTGCACTTGTTGATTGCTGAATATTAATACGACCCAGTTATCGATTTGCACATATTCATTTAACGTACGAATAAGTGAGCTCCAGAATTCTGGACGGTTCAACTGCATGATCAACTTTCCAATCGATCGGTGCCAAGCCAGGCTATGAAGGTCGAGTGGCATTTTCTACCCCTTTAGGGTTAGGGATTCGTAGGTCGCGGGTAAGTATTCGTAGGTATTTACTATTCGTCAATGCCGGGTATATTCACGATCAGGATTCACGATGGCCATGAGGGCATGTCGTCTTGACAAGGATAGTTGTATGAGCAAATCACCTTTGCGAACCATTTTTGCAGCCTCGCTTCTCTGTGCAGGGATCAGCACATCAGTGGGGGCTGTAGAGCCTGGGGTGTATCTGTACAACTGGTTCGGGTTTCTCGCACCGGAGACCCCAAAGGAGTTTGAGCAGGAAACCGGCACCAGCCTCCATATGGATGCGTTCGACAGTGCCGAAATCATGCAGAGTAAAGTGATGGCTGGGCGCACGGGGTACGACGTGGTTGTGGCTACCTCCAACGTGTTGCCAAGCCTGATCCAGGCGGGAGTACTTCAGCCGTTGGATCGTAATCAACTGAGTAATTTGTCACACATCGATCCTGATATCTTGTCCCAGGTTGCGGTCAATGACCCTGGTAATCGCTACGCTGTTCCCTATTTATGGGGTACCACCGGCATTGGCTATGACGTTGATAAAGTCAAAGCGGCATTGGGTGATAATGCTCCGGTGAATAGCTGGGACTTGATCTTCAAAGAAGAAAACATCAGCAAACTCAAGTCGTGCGGTGTGGCAATGCTAGATTCTCCAAGTGAGATCATTTCAATTGCTTTGCATTACCTTGGGCTCCCTAGCAACAGTAGGAACCCGGATGATTACCAGAAAGCTCAAGCCCTGTTGTTAAAAATCCGTCCCTACGTCCTCTATTTCGACTCATCCAGAATCGACTCTGACCTGGCTGATGGCAATATTTGTGCAGTTGTAGGTTGGGCCAATGGTGCCCTTGCTGCGCAGGCCATCAACGAGAAGGCTAATACTGGACGCAAGATTGCATACAGCCTTCCTCGCGAGGGAGCGTTGGTTTGGTCAGAAAATTTGGTTCTGTTAAAAGATGCTCCCCACCCAAAGGAAGGCATGGCATTTATTAATTATATGTTGCGACCAGAAATTATTGCCAAGAGCTCAAATCACACGTTGTATCCTAACGCTAATAAAGATGCCACAGAGTTTGTTGAGCAGAAGCTGCGCGACAATACTTGGATTTATCCAGACAAAAAGACCGTTGCTACACTTGTTCCACTTGAGTCGCTGCCATTGAAGTTGGAGCGAATCCGCACTCGGGTTTGGACCAAAGTGAAGAGTGGTACTTGATCTGGCTGGGTTGCTGTTTTTGTTGTTCTATGAGGATCTTTATTTTATGTGAGGGGGCTGTGGGGGCGGATAAATTAAAGGCGAAATTATATCAATTTGACCTTCAGGGTTCGGAGACGGATAAAGCGGACTCTTTCAAACCAACCGATACCCCCTGCGCCTAACGGTTCGGGGCCCTGAAGGGCGCCTGATAGGAAGGTTCTGTATATGCGAAATTGTGTGTTTTCTGCAATATCCCGCGTTTAATTGGAGCACTGGTAGTCACGTAAGGAGCAAGGCAGCCCTTATCAGCCGACTTAATTAGGGGTTGTCACAAGGATTCTAGGGAAGGAGAAAAATCATGTACCAAGGTGATTGCCAAAACTACTTGGGGTCGGACGAATACAAAGCCTACAAGGAGATTGAGGAGCAGATCGGCCACTGCACGCCCGAACAAGCCTGGGCCATGTATTACGTCTCGGTCGGGATGGTGCGTGAAAACATCGCCATGGCGGTGATGGAACACATCGCCAGGGGTAACAAGGCACTGCTGGTTGAGTTCCCCGAACTTGGACCGGCTGAAAAGGGAGTTCACCAATCGAGCTAAGGCGGATCACGCAAGCCTTTACATCGAAGGAGTCACCAGTCCTGGATCGCGCGGTGTCCATAGGACTGTATCAGCGGTGGCCACCCAGAAACACGAAAGCCGCGCAGTGCGCGGCTTTGAGTATGGTGGGCCCAGTAGGACTCGAACCTACGACCAAGGGATTATGAGTCCCCTGCTCTAACCAACTGAGCTATAGGCCCTCAGTAGGCCGCGGATTATAGCGATGGTTTCTCGGCTGTGCTATCCGAAAAATCCAATATGGCTGTACGAAGAAACGTCGCAGCGAATTCGTCGGGGGGAAGCGGCAGGCTGACGATGTAGCCCTGGATCTGTTCACAGCCCTCCGCAGTCAGGAATTGCTGCTGCGCCTGGGTTTCGACGCCCTCGGCGATGACCGTGAATTGCATGCTGCGGCCCAGGGCGATGATTGCGCGAACGATCGCCGCGTCGTGTGGGTCGTCCGGCAGTCCGCGGACGAAGGATTGGTCGATCTTGAGGGTGTCCAGCGGCAGGCGTTTGAGGTAGCTCAGGGACGAATAGCCGGTGCCGAAATCGTCGATTGCCAATTGCACGCCCAGGCGTTTGAGTTGATGCAGCACCGCCAGCGCCTCTTCGGCCTGGCTCATGATGAAGTTTTCAGTGATTTCCAGTTGCAGGAAGCCGGGTTTGAGGTGGTTGTCCTTGAGCAGCTGTTCGATCCGGCCAAGCAGGTTCGGCTGGCGCAGTTGCGCGCCCGCGAGGTTGACTGAGAGTGGGCCCAGGCACTCATAGACCTGATTCCACTCGTACATCTGTCGGCAGGCGGTCTCAAGTACCCAGTCGCCGATTTGCAGGATCATGCCGTTTTCTTCGGCCAGGGGAATGAAGTGCTCGGGAGGCACATCGCCGAAGGTTGGGTGATGCCAGCGAATCAGCGCTTCGGCGCCGACCACTCGATGATCGTCCAGACTGATTTTGGGCTGGTAGTACAAAAACAGCTCATTGCGCTCGATGGCGCGCCGCAGTTCATGTTCCAGCGCCACGCGCTCGCTGGCTTGGGCGGTGAGGTCGCGGGTGTAGCTTTCAACCCGGTTACGGCCCTTGGCCTTGGAGCGATACATCGCGGCATCGGCGTTCTTGACCAGGGTGGCAACGTCGCAGCCGTCCTTGGGGTACAGGCTGGTGCCGATGCTGGCGCTGATGAAAAACTCGTGCTCGCCGGCCTGGAAAGGGGCGGAGAAGCAATTGAGCAGCTTGGTGGCAATGTTGTCAGCATCGCTGGACTGTTGCAGGCCGGGGAGCAGGATGATGAATTCATCGCCACCCAGCCGCGCCACGGTATCGATATCGCGCAACTGCTCCTTGAGGCGCACGGCAATGCCTTTGAGCAGCAGGTCGCCAACCGGGTGGCCGAGGCTGTCGTTGATGTGTTTGAAGCGGTCTAGGTCGAGGAACAGCACCGCGCCCTGGCCACCGTTTTCCTGCTGGCTGTTCAGTGCGGTCAGCAGCCGACTCTCGAACAGCGTGCGGTTTGGCAGGCCCGTCAGCGGGTCGTGGTGCGCCTGGTAGTCGAGTTTGGCCTGCGCGTGCTTGAGGCTGGAAATGTCCGCGAACACCGCAACAAAGTGGGTGATGTGTTTATCCCGGTTGCGCACTGCGCTGATGGTCAGCCAGCTCGGGTAGAGCTCGCCATTCTTGCGCCGGTTGGAAATCTCGCCTTGCCAATGACCGTCGGCGGTCAATTGATGCCACATTGCCGCATAAAATGCGCTGTCGTGCAGGCCCGAGGCGAGCAGGCGAGGGGTGTGGCCCAGCGCTTCACTCTCGCTGTAGCCGGTAATTTCGGTGAACGCACGATTGACCGCGCTGATGTGCTGTTGGGTGTCGGTGATCAATACACCCTCGGCAGTGCTCTCGAACACCGTGGCGGCCTGTTGCAGTTTCTCCTGCATCAGGTGCCGCTCGGTAATGTCCCGGGCGATGGTCAGCATGCAGTCCTCATCGCCGATGGGCAACGGCCGGCTTGAAACCTCACAGAGCCGGATCTGCCCGTCTTTGCGGCGGATGTGGCAACTGAAGTCACGGACGAAACCGTCCCGGTGCAACAGCTCGAGCATCTGTTTGCGCTCGTTGAGATTGACCCAGATCCCCAGGTCCAGGGCCGACCGATCCACGGACATCGCACTATTGAAACCGGTAATACGGCTGAAGCCTTCGTTAACCTCCATCAGCAAACCGTCGCTCTGCCGGGACAGGAGCAAGCCGTCGGGAGACGCATGAAAGGCCTTGGCGAACTTCTCTTCGGAGGTTTGCAGTTGCTGCTGGGTTTCCTTGAGTTGGCTGATGTCCCGCACGACGACCACCAGGGCCGGGGTGGTATCGAGATCGAAAGGCTCGGCGGAAATCAGGCCGGTAAACACCTGGCCATTGCTGCGGCGAAAGGGCATCTCCAGGTTGCGGATGCTGCCGGCCTGCAAGCGCTGCAACAAACCCGGCCCCACGCCGGGTACTCCCCAGATGTTCAGGTCGGTGGCGGTCTGGCCTACGACCTCTTCGGCCTTGAGGCCGATCTGTTCTTCGAACGCTTCGTTGACCTCCAGCAGACAACCGTCGGAAAGCCGTGCGATCACCAGAATATCCGGGCATTGCTGGAACACCGAAGCGAACTTTTGTTCCGACAGGCGCAGCGCCTCTTCGGTGCGCTTGGCTTCGCTGATGTCGATCATCAGCCCGCGAAGTACCGGTTCATGGGCGTGCTCGATCAGGCTGACGATATCGCGGACCCAAAGGCAGCGGCCGTCGGCGGTGATGACCCGGTAATCGACGCTGTGATCGCGTCCGGCCGCCACTTCACGGTCGCAGAAGGTCTGGGCCCGGGTCAGATCCGCGGGGTGGATAATGTTGCGCCAGAAGCCCGGAATCAGCCAATGGGGCAGGGGATAACCAAGGAGATCCTGAGCGTGAGGTGACACGTAACTGTAGGTGTAATCGCTGATCCGGGCTTCCCAGGCGATAGCAGAAAGACTCTCCACCAGCCCGCGGTAATGGTATTCGCTGCTGCGCAGCTCCTGTTCCAGAGCGACCCGACGGGCAATTTCCGAACTGAGTCGGCGGTTGATCCGGATAACCACTGCCAGCACGATCATCAGAAACAGTAATCCTGGCAGGCCGTACATCAGCACATCGAGCCAGAACGTTCGATGGTCCAGAACGTTACCGACCCAATGTTCCTGGATGGCACTGATTTCACTCGGGGTCATGTCTGCCAGGACTTTATCGAGGATGCTGACCAGCAGCTTGTTGTTCGGGGGCACGGCCATCGCCAATTGGTAGCGATAGGGTGTTTCACCGCTGACGTAGAGCCCGTCGAGCTTGAGCTGGCGCAGGCTCCAGACGCTGGATGCGAGATCGCCCACGACGGCGTCCACGGCGTCGGTAGCCAGTGCCTGCAGCGCCGAGCTGACATTGGGCATCGCTACCAGATTCAGGTCGGGATGGTGGGTGCGCAATAGCTCATGGGGGGCATAGTTTTCCACCACAGCGATCTTCAGCCCGTACAGGTCTTCGATTTTGCGCGGTTGGGCACCTCCGACGTGAGCCAGAATGACAATCGGAAAGTCGAGATAGGGGCGTGTGAACGACAGATACGTCTGGCGCTCGGGAGTCGACATGATGCCTGGCAAGATGTCTAGCTTGCCTTGTTTGGCCTGCTGCAAGACTTCAGTCCAGCTGACCGGCTCGATGGGCGTGAGTTTGATGGCCAGCCGTTGACGGATGACGTTGATGTAGTCCGCTGCCAGGCCCTGATAACGCCCGTGTTCGTCGCGAAATTCAAACGGAGGCCAGGACGCGTCCACGCCCAGGCGCAATTCCGGGTGAGCCGTCAGCCAGCTACGTTCTTCGTCGGTAAGAGTCAACGCGCCAGCCGTTGCGGTCCAGGTCATCAGCGACAGCAAAAAAAGCACGGTCGGCCATCTGGGCATAACGGTCTCGTTACGGCTGGGGGGAATGTTTCGAGTGTAGACGGGCTATTCGGCGGGGGGGATGTACGGGGAATTTAATCTGTATAAAGCAAAACCCCCGGCCTGGGCCGGGGGTTCTGTGATCACTCGTCGAGGAAGGAGCGCAAATGCTCGCTTCTCGTCGGGTGGCGCAGCTTGCGCAGCGCCTTGGCTTCGATCTGACGAATCCGTTCACGGGTCACGTCGAACTGCTTACCAACCTCCTCGAGGGTGTGGTCGGTATTCATGTCGATACCGAAGCGCATGCGCAGAACCTTGGCTTCACGGGCAGTGAGGCCGGACAGGACTTCGCGAGTCGCTTCTTTAAGGCTCTCAACAGTGGCGACATCGATTGGCGACTGCATGGTCGAGTCTTCGATGAAGTCACCCAGATGAGAATCTTCGTCATCACCGATCGGGGTTTCCATGGAGATCGGTTCTTTAGCGATCTTCAATACCTTGCGGATCTTGTCCTCAGGCATTTCCATGCGTTCGCCCAGCTCTTCCGGGGTCGGTTCGCGACCCATTTCCTGCAGCATCTGCCGGGAAATACGGTTGAGCTTGTTGATCGTCTCGATCATGTGCACCGGAATACGGATGGTGCGGGCCTGGTCGGCGATCGAGCGAGTGATCGCCTGACGGATCCACCAGGTGGCATAAGTCGAGAATTTGTAGCCGCGGCGGTATTCGAACTTGTCTACCGCTTTCATCAGACCGATGTTGCCTTCCTGGATCAGATCGAGGAATTGCAGGCCACGGTTGGTGTACTTCTTGGCGATGGAGATCACCAGACGCAAGTTCGCTTCAACCATCTCTTTCTTCGCGCGGCGGGCCTTGGCCTCACCGATCGACATGCGACGGTTGATGTCCTTGATCTCGGCGATCGTCAAACCGGTTTCGGTTTCCAGCGCGGTCAGCTTCTGCTGGCAACGAATGATGTCCGGTTGCAGGCGACCAATGGCTTCAGCGTATTTGCTTTTGCCTTTGGCCAGTGCATCGGTCCAGCTTTCGTCGACTTCGTTGCCCGGGAACTGGCGCAGGAAGTCGGCACGCGGCATACGGGCATCACGAACGCACAGTTGCATGATCGCGCGCTCTTGCTGACGCAGACGATCCAGGGCACTGCGAACACGCTCGACCAGGCCTTCGAATTGCTTCGGCACCAGTTTGATCGGCATGAACAGCTCAGCCAGGGCGATCAGCTCGGCGATTGCCAGCTTGTTGCCACGACCGTGCTTTTTCAGGGCCTTGCGGGTGATTTCCATCTGATCGGCGACAGCACCAAAGCGCTGTGCGGCGATGACCGGATCTGGACCGCTTTCGGCTTCTTCTTCGTCGTCGGTCGCTTCGGCGTCATCGTCGTCGGTGTCGTCATCCGCTTTCACGGCTTTCGGGTCGACAGGCGGTGGCACTTCGGCTGCAGGCGGCGCAATGCCGTCGTCCGGGTCGATATAACCGCTCAGGACGTCGGACAGGCGGCCACCTTCGGTGGTGACGCGAGTGTACTCGGAGAGAATATGGTCAACCGTGCCAGGGAAGTGCGCGATTGCGCCCATCACTTCGCGGATGCCCTCTTCAATACGTTTGGCGATTTCGATTTCGCCTTCACGTGTGAGGAGCTCTACCGTACCCATTTCACGCATGTACATGCGCACTGGGTCGGTGGTGCGACCAATGTCGGTCTCGACCGCTGCCAACGCTGCTGCTGCCTCTTCGGCCGCGGCTTCGTCGGTATCGGCGTCGGCCAGCATAAGGGAATCCTTATCTGGCGCAACCTCGAATACGTTGATCCCCATGTCATTAATCATGCGGATGATGTCTTCCACCTGTTCCGGATCTGAAATATCCTCCGGCAGGTGGTCGTTGACCTCCGCGTAAGTCAGGTAGCCCTGCTCACGACCAAGTGTGATCAACTCTTTGATACGAGACTGCTGTTGCGCTTTTCCGGACATAACACCCTATCCACTGAAGGTCTTGGCGGGCAAAAAACAAGCCGAGGATTATACCTGAGCTATGACCTCACGCGCCAGTTGAGGTCGGGCTTGATGCGGAAACATTGCGACTTAAAAGGTCGCGCAGTTGATTTTTCTCTTCGGTGCTCAATTCACTTTGACGTGCTTTTCGAAGAAGTTGTTCCAGGTTTCGCTCGCGTTGGCGGGCTGACAAGCTAGTAATGGTGTCGAAAAACTGTTGTTCAAGGTTATCTCCATCAATCAGCCATTCCTTTTCTGCCAGCGCTTTGAGCAGTCGGCCTTGTTCGGTGCCGTGCCAACGCGCAATCAGTTGAAATGAGTTTAGCTTGGGATTCTTCTGTACGGCTTCGAGCAGGGCGACCAACAGTTGCGTGTTGGTATGGTCCTCGGCAGCGAAGTGCCCGGCATCCTCGACTTTCTCAGCCAGTTGCGGGTGATGCAGCAGCGTGCGCAAGGCGGCCAGGGTGGGCGGCTCTACAGCGGCCGGCACCCGTGGTGCGCGCGGTTGATCGCGATCGCCGCCACGTTTGCCATTTTTGTCCCACGGCTTCTTGTCCCATTTCTTGCCGCCTGCACCAGGCTTTTTCGGCGTCCATTCCTGCTGCGGCGCGTACATCTCTTGCGCCTGCGGCTGATGGTAGTCGCTGTAATCCGGCATGGCGTCGTAATCGATGCCCGGATCGTAAGCGGGTGGCGCTTCCTGAGGCTGAGGTGTGCTTTGCACCAGTTGGCTCACGGCTTCACCGCTAAGCCCGGTAATTTCACTCAGGCGCTGGCGCATCAGTATGCGCAGGTTGGCGCCCGGGACTTTATCGATCAGCGGCGCGGCGAGGGTAGCCATGTGGGCCTTGCCTTCGAGGGAGCGCGGGTCCGATTCTTCGGTCAGCTGTTGAAAAAAGTAATCGGCCAGCGGCTGGGCGTGCTGATTGATTCGCGCGCGGAAGGCGTCAGTGCCCTCGGAGCGGACCAGGGTATCCGGGTCCTCGCCCTCAGGCAGGAACAGAAAGCGCGCCCGGCGCCCGTCCTGCAGACATGGCAGGGTTGCCTCCAGCGCCCGCCATGCGGCATTTCGGCCCGCCTGGTCGCCGTCGAAGCAGAACAGCACGCTGGGCACGACGCGAAACAGGCGCTTCATGTGCTCTTCGCTGGTGGCGGTGCCCAGAGTTGCGACGGCGTTGCGCAGGCCTTGCTGGGCGAGGGCGATGACGTCCATATAGCCTTCGACGACGATGATTTCGTCGAGGTTGCGGTTGTTCTTGCGTGCTTCATAAAGGCCGTAGAGTTCCTGGCCTTTATGGAAGACCGGGGTTTCCGGTGAGTTCAGGTATTTCGGCTTGTCGTCGCCCAACACCCGGCCGCCGAAGGCGATGATGCGCCCGCGACTGTCACGGATCGGGAACATCACGCGATCGCGGAAGCGGTCATAGCGCTTGCCGGTTTCGGCGTTCTCGATCAGCAGGCCGGCGTCGATCATGGCCTTTTGCTGCAGGGTATCGCTGCTCAGGTGCTTGTACAGATTGTCCCAGCCAGGTGGGGCAAAACCGAGCCCGAAATCCCGAGCGATTTCTCCCGTTAGTCCACGACCCTTCAAGTAATCCACGGCAGCTTTGCGCGACGGATGGCTTTTCAGGGCTTGACGATAAAAATCGGCGGCGGCGGTGAGCAGTGGATACAGCGGCGAGTCGGTGGGCTGCCGCGGTTTGTGCGGTCGGCCACTTTCTTCGCGGGGAATTTCCATGCCGGCGGCTTTGGCCAGTTCTTCGACAGCCTGGACGAAATCCAGGTTGTCATGGTCCATCATGAAGCCGAGGGCGTTACCGCCAGCGCCGCAGCCGAAGCAGTAATAGAACTGTTTGTCGGGGCTGACGCTGAAGGAGGGGGTTTTCTCTTTGTGAAACGGGCAGCAGGCAGTGTAGTTCTTGCCGGCTTTTTTCATTTGCAGGCGCGAGCTGACCACGTCGACGATGTCGGTGCGGTTCAGAAGGTCGTCAATGAAGCTCTGGGGAATTAGCCCGGCCATGGCGTTCTCGTCATCTGCGCTGAAATGGACCCAAAACGAAGGGCGGCCGAACGCGGGTCGTTGTTTGAGGCGCGCAGGGTGTGCGGCTCGACCTGTGTCGTCTGCGTATCGCTGTCGGGAAGTGTATCTGCCGAAAATCCACTGACGTTAGTACCAATCAGTATTCGACTATTTGAAAGTGTTTCGCTGAATCCGGCGACGGCCAGTCGTTGGCCTCGGATAGCTCATAAGCGGGCACGCAAGAAGGTGCCTTGGGCTGATCGTCGTGAGAGGAATCAGTGGGTGTGCTCGTCAGTAGCCTTGGAAGGCTCGTCAGAAAAGACGTGCACCGCTGGCAAAAGAGCCAGGTCTGACGCTGTGAAGCAGATTTGTCTCGGTCGCGTCTGCGGCTTCGACGGTGAAGCATCAAGCGTTTTCCGCAAATGCCATTAGCCCGGCTGAGGGCCGGGCTTGGCAGAAGCTTGCTACGATCGTCTGTGTATTAGTACAGACGAACGGCGCGGCGCTGTTCGCGCTGAACTTTCTTGGCGTGACGCTTAACAGCGGCTGCTGCTTTACGCTTACGCTCAGAAGTTGGCTTCTCGTAAAATTCGCGGCTACGAACTTCAGCCAGTACACCGGCTTTTTCGCAGGAGCGCTTGAAACGACGCAGAGCTACGTCGAAGGGTTCGTTCTCTTTTACTTTGACGGCTGGCATCCAGAGCTACCTTCATTCATTACCGGGGTCAACATCCTCGCGGCAAAAGAGCACTTGAAGACGTCGGTTTTTAAGGGTTGCGGATGTTAACCCCTCATCGCTCGGAATGCAAAGCCTCTGATCGAAAACCGCTGGTCGGGGCATCACGCGAAGACTATTATGCGCGCCTTCGAATTCAGCCTCTACAAGGCGCAAACCCATGCTAGTACTGGGATTAGAAACCTCTTGCGACGAAACCGGTGTCGCACTTTACGACAGTGAACGCGGGTTGTTGGCCGACGCGTTGTTCAGTCAGATCGATCTGCATCGTGCCTATGGCGGCGTGGTGCCGGAGCTGGCGTCGCGTGATCACGTCAAACGCATGCTGCCCTTGATTCGTCAGGTCCTGGCCGAGGCCGGCTGTGTGCCGACCGAGATCGACGCCATCGCTTATACCGCGGGCCCTGGTCTGGTCGGAGCCTTGCTGGTGGGGGCTTCGTGCGCCCAGGCGCTGGCCTTTGCCTGGGGCATTCCGGCCTTGGGTGTGCACCACATGGAAGGTCACTTGCTGGCGCCGATGCTGGAGTCGCAACCTCCGGAGTTCCCGTTCGTCGCTTTGTTGGTGTCGGGTGGTCATACGCAGCTGGTTCAGGTCGACGGGATCGGTCAGTACACGCTCCTGGGCGAGACTCTCGACGATGCTGCCGGCGAAGCATTCGATAAAACCGCGAAGATGATGGGCCTGAATTATCCGGGCGGTCCGGAGATTGCTCGTCTGGCGGAGCAGGGCGTTGCGGGGCGTTTCACTTTTCCGCGCCCAATGTGTGATCGTCCAGGCTTGGCTTTCAGCTTCAGCGGGCTGAAAACCTTTGCGCTGAACACCTGGCAGCAGAGCGTCAGCGCCGGGGACGACAGCGAGCAAGCCCGTTGCGACATCTCGCTGGCGTTCCAGCAGGCCGTGGTGGAGACTTTGACCATCAAGTGCAAGCGTGCCCTCAAACAGGCGGGTCTCAAGCGTCTGGTGATCGCAGGGGGCGTCAGCGCCAATAAAGCGCTGCGGGCTTCACTGGAGAAAATGCTCGGCGACATGAAGGGCGATGTATTTTATGCCCGTCCGGAGTTCTGCACCGATAATGGCGCGATGATTGCGTTTGCCGGCTGCCAGCGCTTGCAGGCCGGCCAGCATGAAAGCCTGGCAATCAGCGTGCAGGCGCGCTGGCCGATGGAGCAACTGTCGGCGCTGTGATGAGCGGTGCTCACGTGCGGTATTTAAAAATGCCGTTCGCGCCCGGCAAACAGGTCGCGTAGATTGCCGCGATGACGCCAGACGATCAGGCCCGTGAGCGCGCTCATGGGTAGCAGTGCCGCCGGTTCTTGCCAGGCAAGCAACGGCAGGGTCAGCGGTGTGGCAATCAGGGCTGCGAGTGAGCTGGTGCGGGTCAGGTAGAACGTCAGCAGCCAAGCGCAGACCGCCAGCAGCGCGGCAGGCGGGTAGAGCCCCAGCAGCATGCCAGCTGCGGTGGCGACGCCCTTGCCACCGCGAAAGCGGAAGTACAGCGGAAACAGGTGGCCGATAACGGCACAGACGCCGATCCAGGCCTGTTCTTGCAGTGAAAGGCCTATAGCACCCGCGATCAATACGGGCAGCAGGCCTTTGTTCAGGTCGCCGAGCAAGGTCAGGATGGCGAGTTTCTTGCCGGCCAGACGCAACATATTGGTGGCACCGGCATTGCCCGAGCCACTCATTCGCGGATCGGGGTTACCGGTCAGGCGGCTGAGCAAAATGGCGAAGGACAGAGAGCCGAGCAGGTAGGCGAGGATCGCCAGTAACCAAAACATGCTAACTATTCCGGGCGAGGACGCCCTGATTCTAACGGCGCATTGCGCCCTTGTCGTGCAGTGGAGAGAAGTGCTTGGACAGAGTGTTTATCGAGGGCCTGGAAGTCGACACCGTGATTGGTGCCTACGACTGGGAACGAGGCATCCGACAGTGTCTTCGACTTGATCTGAGCTTCGCCTGGGACAATCGTCCGGCCGCCGCCGGTGATGACCTGACCCTGGCGCTCGACTACGCGAGCGTTTCGTCGCGCATTCAGGCGTTCGCCGAACAGGCGCAGTTCCAGCTGGTCGAGACCTTTGCCGAGCGTCTGGCGCAAGTGCTGATGAGCGAATTCAAGATCACCTGGATGCACCTCAAGCTGACCAAGCCAGGTGCCGTCCCGGCGGCCACGGGTGTGGGCGTGGAGATCGAGCGCGGATGTCGCTGACTCAGGTGTACCTCGGGCTCGGTAGCAATATCGAGCGCGAAGCCCATTTGCAGGCTGGCCTGGACGCTCTGGCGGGTTTCCTGGTGGATATGCGCTGCTCGGCGGTATTCGAAAGCCAGCCGGTGGGGATCAAGAGCGGGCCGTTTTTCAATTTTGTGGTTTCGGCTTTCACCGATCTGCCGCTGATGGAGCTGGATCGACGGTTGAAATTCATCGAAGCGGATAACGGCCGTTACGCGCCGGACCGCAAGGGCTTGCCGCTGGATATCGACGTACTGCTGTTCGGCGACCTGGTGGGCAACTTCGATGGTTTGATCTTGCCGCGGGCAGAGATTCTGAAAAATGCCTTCGTGCTATGGCCGTTGTCGCTGATTGCGCCGGACAGAGTGCATCCGGGCGTAGGCAAGAGCTTTGCAACTCTGTGGGATGAAGCGCAGATCGATCAAGTGCTGGCGCCGGTTGCTTTTGAGTGGCGCGGTGAGCAGCTGACCCCTTTGAATTTGTTGTGAGGCGGATGACGCCATCGCGGGCAAGCCCGCTCCCACAAGTTGGCGTTGTTTACATAATCGACAAACGACTCGTACCTGTGGGAGCGGGCTTGCCCGCGATGCTTTTCAAGCAGGCGCCGCCGCTTTGTAAGCCTTCAGCGCCTTGAGCCGCTCGCCCTTGATCGCCTCGCCCAACTCTGGCCCCTTGAATCCCTTCTCCAGCAACGGCTGAACGGCAACACTTCGCGCCGCAGTTGCCGCGCCACGTAAATAATCCGCCTGTGGATAACTTCTCTGCTCCAGGCCTTTACGCCCCCGAGCGTCCATTTCACACGCCGCGATAAACTCCTCAAAGCGCTGAGGTCGACGATAGACGTCGAAACTCTGCAGCAACTCGAGCAAGGTCGACGGCTTAAGCTCCAGAGCACGATGGCCATGGGTATGATATTTGCCCACCAGCAGCGCCAGTTCCTGGCAGTCCTTCGGTGCCTTGAAGCGCTCGTTGACCGCTTTGATCAGCTTCAGGCCTTTGTGCTCGTGGGCGATGTGGCGGGGCCATTCTTCCTCGGGCGTCAATCCTTTGCCCAGGTCATGCAGCAAGCACGCCCAGCGTACGGTTAGCGGTTGTTTGTGCAGCGCCGCTTGCTCCAGCACGCTCAGGGTATGCACGCCCGTGTCGATTTCCGGGTGATGGGCTTCGGGTTGCGGTACACCGAACAGCGCGTCGACTTCCGGCATCAGTACCTTGAGCGCGCCACACTCGCGCAGCACCTCGATGAATACCTGAGGCTGGTCTTCCATCAGCGCGCGGGCGATTTCTTTCCAGCTACGTTCGGGAGTCAATGCCTCCAATTCACCTGATTCGCTGAGTTGGCGCATCAGCTCCAATGTCTCGGGGGCGACGGTAAAACCCAGTGCCGCATAACGCGCGGCAAAGCGGGCAACGCGCAAAACACGGAGAGGATCTTCGGCGAACGCGGGGGAAACGTGACGAAGCAGGCGAGCCTCGAGATCCCGCTGGCCATGGTAAGGGTCGGTCAGATTCTGCTGATCGTCTTCAGCCATGGCGTTGATCGTCAGGTCGCGACGAATCAGATCTTCTTCGAGGGTGACGTCGGGGCTGGTGTGAAAGATGAAGCCGCCGTAGCCGCGCCCGTTTTTGCGTTCGGTGCGGGCGAGGGCGTATTCCTCACCGCTTTTGGGGTGAAGAAACACCGGGAAGTCCGCGCCCACCGGACGAAAGCCCTTGGCGAGCATTTCTTCGGTGGTCGCGCCTACAACGACCCAGTCGATATCGGTGACAGGCTTGCCCAGCAGGCGATCGCGTACCGCGCCGCCGACTTTATAAATCTGCATAAAAAACCTCCGTTAGCCCGACAGAATAACCTTTGCGTCGAACTTCCGGAGGCAGAAAACAGGATCAAAGATGAATGACTGCCAAGTCCAGCCGGCCGTAATCACCCTCGCCATGCTCGCTTCTGGGCGGAACATGATGGGTTTTCATCACCTGATCTCCTTGCAGGGTTTCCAGGTGAATGTCGAAGCCCCAGAGGCGGTGCAGGTGCTTGAGTACTTCGTCTGTGGAATCGCCCAGCGGTTTGCGGTCGTGTTGCTGGTGACGCAAGGTCAGGGAGCGGTCGCCACGCCGGTCAATGCTGTAGATCTGTATGTTGGGTTCGCGATTGCCCAGGTTGTATTGCGCCGCCAGGGTTTCACGAATGGTTCGATAGCCGTCTTCGTCGTGTATCGCCGGAACCAGCAGATCGTCCTTCTGATCGTCATCGAGGATGCTGAACAGCTTGAGGTCGCGGATCACCTTGGGTGACAGGTACTGCAGGATGAAACTCTCGTCCTTGAAGCTGCTCATGGCGAATTTGATGCTGGGCAGCCAGTCGGTACCGGCGATTTCCGGGAACCAGCGATAGTCCTCTTCAGTGGGCTGTTCGCATATCCGGCGGATATCGCGATACATGGCAAAACCCAGGGTGTAGGGGTTGATGCCGTTGTAGTAGGGGCTGTCGAAGCCAGGCTGAAAAACCACACTGGTATGGGAAGTCAGGAATTCCATCATGAAGCCATCGGTGACTAGGCCTTCGTCATACAAGTCGTTCATCAAGGTGTAGTGCCAGAACGTGGCCCAGCCTTCGTTCATTACCTGAGTCTGGCGTTGTGGATAAAAGTACTGGGCGATCTTGCGCACAATCCGCACGATTTCGCGCTGCCAGGGCTCCAGCAGCGGGGCGTGTTTTTCGATGAAGTACAGGATGTTTTCCTGAGGTTCGGCGGGGAAGCGTGCGTTGTCCTTGTCGCTGTATTTGTCCGCGCCTTTTGGAATGGTCCGCCACAAATCGTTGATCTGTTTCTGCAAATGCTCTTCCCGATCCTTCTGCCGACGGCGTTCTTCTTCGGCGGAAATCGGATAAGGGCGTTTGTAACGGTCGACGCCGTAATTCATCAGCGCATGGCAGGAATCGAGCAAGTCTTCTACGGCGTCGATGCCGTGGCGTTCTTCGCACTGCATGATGTACTGCTTGGCGAACACCAGGTAATCGATGATCGAACTGGCGTCGGTCCAGGTGCGGAACAGGTAGTTGCCTTTGAAGAAACTGTTATGGCCATAGCACGCGTGAGCCACCACCAGCGCCTGCATGCAGATGGTGTTTTCTTCCATCAGATAGGCAATGCAGGGGTCCGAGTTGATCACAATCTCGTAGGCCAAGCCCATCTGGCCGCGGCTGTAGGATTTTTCGGTGCTGAGGAAGTGTTTGCCATAGGACCAATGGTGATAACCCAGGGGCATGCCGACAGAGGCATAGGCGTCCATCATCTGCTCGGCGGTGATCACTTCGATCTGGTTGGGGTACGTATCCAGCGCGTAGCGGGCCGCGAGACGACTGATTTCGCGGTCGTAGGCCTGGATCAGCTCGAATGTCCATTCGGAGCCGGTGGAAATGGGTTGGCGCTTCTGCTCTTTGGCGGTCATGTCACTAACCTGCGCTGGAAGAGTTCACGGAAGACCGGATAGATATCCCCGGCCGAGACCAGTTGCTGCTGGGCAAAAGTGTCAGAGAAGGCTTCGGCGATGCGTTCGTATTCGAACCACAGGGCCTGGTGTTCGCGCGGGGTAATCTCAACATAAGTGTAGTACTGCACGAACGGCATGATCTGATTGATCAGGATGTCGCGGCAGATCGGCGAATCGTCGTTCCAGTTGTCGCCGTCGGACGCCTGGGCGGCATAGATGTTCCATTCGTTGCTCGGATAACGCTCGGCCATGATCTCCTGCATCAGTTTCAGGGCGCTGGAGACAATGGTGCCGCCGGTTTCCCGGGAGTAGAAAAACTCCTCCTCATCAACTTCACGGGCACTGGTGTGGTGGCGGATGAACACGACGTCGATTTTGTCGTAGTTCCGCTTGAGGAACAGGTACAGCAGGATGAAGAAGCGCTTGGCGATATCCTTGGTCGCCTGGGTCATGGAGCCGGACACGTCCATCAGGCAGAACATTACTGCTTTGGAGCTGGGGTTCGGCTGCTTGATGAGCAGGTTGTACTTGAGGTCGAAGGTGTCGAGAAATGGCACTCGGTGAATGCGCGCGCTGAGCTTCTCGATTTCGGCTTCGAGCTCCTGGATATCGCCGAAGTTGTCCGGTTCTTCCCGTTTAAGCCGCAGCAGTTCCTCTTTGACTTCGCGCAATTTCGCCCGGCTGCTGCCGGACAAGGCAATGCGTCGGGCATGGGCCGAACGCAGCGTGCGGATAATGTTGATCCGTGACGGGTTGCCCTCGTTGCTGATGCCGGCGCGTACGGTCTTGAAGGTGTCGGTGCCGGTCAGGTGGCGTTTGACCAGATTAGGCAGCTCAAGGTCCTCGAACATGAACTCGAGGAATTCCTCCTGGGTTATCTGGAAGACGAACTCGTCCATCCCTTCACCCGTGTTACCGGCCTTGCCGGGGCCTCTGCCACCGCCACCTCCGGGCGGGCGGGCAATGTGCTCGCCGCTGATGAATTCCTTGTTGCCGGGGTGCACGATGGTTTGCTTGCCGCCACGACCGTGGTGAAGCACCGGCTCGTCGATGTCGCGGCCGGGAATGCTGATCTGTTCGCCGTGTTCCATATCGGTAATGGAGCGCCGGCTGACCGCCTCTTCGACAGCCTTTTTGATGTGATCACGGTAGCGCCGCAGAAACCGCTGGCGGTTTACCGTGCTCTTGTTCTTGCCATTGAGACGTCGGTCGATCACATAGCTCATGACTGCTCCTTAGAAGCTGTCCTGAAAGGGGCGAGCGTTAACGCAGCATAAGGCCAGTGCCGGAGGGTGTACACGCTCCCCCCAAGCGCTTTGATGCTGCCTGAACCTCGCTACCGCATTTCGGACACCTCCAGAGGCCTGTGTAACAGAAAAAGCGTAAACAGGCCTCGGGCTAACGACAACCGGTCTGACCGGCAGCGGGTTACTGTGATTTTCTGACCCGCAAGTACCACTCGGAAAGCAGTCGTACCTGTTTGTCGGTGTAGCCCCGCTCGACCATCCGTGTGACGAAGTCGTTGTGCTTCTGCTGGTCCTCTTTGCTGGCCTTGGCGTTGAAGCTGATGACCGGCAGCAAGTCCTCGGTGTTGGAGAACATTTTCTTCTCGATGACCACCCGCAGTTTTTCGTAGCTGAGCCAGGTTGGGTTCTTGCCGTTGTTGTTGGCTCGGGCGCGCAGTACGAAGTTGACGATTTCGTTGCGGAAATCCTTCGGATTGCTGATGCCGGCCGGTTTTTCGATTTTCTCCAGTTCCTCGTTCAGGGCTACGCGGTTGAGGATCTCGCCAGTTTCCGGATCGCGGTATTCCTGATCCTGAATCCAGAAGTCGGCGTACAGCACGTAGCGATCGAAGATGTTCTGACCGTACTCGCTGTAAGACTCGAGGTAGGCAGTCTGGATTTCCTTGCCGATGAATTCGATATAACGCGGCGCCAGGTACTCTTTCAGGAAGCGCAGATAGCGTTCGCGGGTCTCCGCCTGGAACTGTTCCTGCTCGATCTGTTGTTCCAGCACGTAGAGCAGATGCACCGGGTTGGCGGCGATTTCGTGCGGATCGAAGTTGAAGACCTTCGACAGAATCTTGAAGGCGAAGCGGGTCGACAGACCGTTCATGCCTTCATCGACACCCGCAGCGTCGCGGTATTCCTGGATCGACTTGGCCTTCGGATCGGTGTCCTTGAGGTTTTCGCCGTCATACACGCGCATCTTGGAGTAGATGTTGGAGTTTTCCGGCTCTTTGAGGCGCGAGAGCACGGTGAACTGAGCGAGCATTTTCAGAGTGTCGGGCGCGCAATGGGCCTTGGCCAGCGAGCTGTTGAACAGAAGCTTGTCGTAGATCTTCACCTCGTCGCTGACGCGTAGGCAGTACGGTACTTTGACGATATAGATCCGGTCGATGAATGCTTCGTTGTTCTTGTTGTTCCGGAAGGTGTGCCATTCCGATTCGTTGGAGTGGGCCAGCAGGATCCCGGTAAACGGAATCGCCCCCAGGCCTTCGGTACTGTTGTAGTTTCCTTCCTGGGTGGCCGTCAGCAATGGGTGCAGCACCTTGATCGGTGCCTTGAACATTTCGACGAACTCCATCAGGCCCTGGTTGGCCCGGCACAATGCCCCCGAGTAGCTGTAGGCATCGGCGTCGTTCTGCGGGAACTCTTCCAGTTTGCGAATATCGACCTTGCCCACCAGTGCGGAGATGTCCTGGTTGTTTTCATCTCCCGGCTCGGTTTTCGCGACCGCAATCTGGTTGAGGATCGACGGATAGAGTTTCACCACGCGGAACTGGCTGATATCGCCGCCGAATTCGGCCAGGCGCTTGGTAGCCCATGGCGACATGATGGTGTTGAGATAGCGCCGGGGAATGCCGAAGTCTTCTTCGAGGATCGCGCCATCTTCGGTGGCGTTGAACAGACCCAGGGGCGACTCGAAAACCGGCGAGCCCTTGATTGCGTAGAAGGGCACTTTCTCGATCAGTTGTTTGAGCTTTTCGGCCAGGGACGATTTACCGCCACCGACAGGGCCCAGCAGGTAGAGGATCTGTTTCTTTTCTTCCAGACCCTGAGCGGCATGGCGGAAATATGACACGATCTGGTCGATGCATTCTTCCATCCCGTGGAAGTCTTCAAAGGCCGGATAGCGGCGGATCACCTTGTTGGAAAAGATTCGCGACAGCCTCGAGTTGGTCGAGGTGTCGAGCAGCTCCGGTTCACCGATGGCCAGCAAAAGTCGCTCTGCTGCGGAAACGTAGGCGCTGCGGTCCTTTTTGCATAGCTCCAGGTACTCTTGCAGAGAGAGTTCTTCCTGGCGCGTGGACTCGAAGCGTTGTTGGAAGTGGCTAAAGATACTCATGACGTCACCTCGCTCGATACGTGGAGCCGACGCCGGATCAGTCAGTCGATGCTGGCAAGCAACTGAATATGCAGTTGCTGTTTACCCCCCAGAACACCTCCAGGGTATCAACCCTGAAAGCTACTCCCGATGACCCGCGCGCCGGTGTACCGGCTCTCCCCTGTTTTGGATGGCCTGCGCTTAAGGATAGTTCGGAATCTTGAAGGTAAAGGCGCAATAAGTAATTAGTTGTGGCAGACCGTTCGTCAGCCAGCGCGCGAGCCCACGGGGGCCGGGCCTTGCGCGCCTTGAAAAAAATTATTCGGAAGTGCCTTGCGCTGTTTCCGAAGGATAGGTCGTACGCCACAGCTCAAAACCGCCATCCATGCTGTAGACGTCGGAGAAGCCCTGACTGATCAGGTAAGCGGCCGCGCCCTGGCTGGAATTGCCGTGATAGCAGACCACTACCGTTGGCGCGTCCAGGTCAGCGCCCTGAATGAAAGCATGCAGGGAATGGTTGTCCAGATGCTTCGAGCCGGCAATGTGCAGCGCGGCAAACGTTGCCGGGTCGCGGACATCGACCACCACCGCGCCTTGTTCGCGCAGGGCCTGGGCCTGTTCTGGGGGGATACGTTTGAATTCGCTCATGGCGGGCTCCTGTGGCTCGGCTGAAAGCGCAGTCTAGCGCAGGGCGCTGGCTGACGTTTGTTCGGGAATAGAGGCGGCGACAGCCGGCCGAGTATGGCCGTGGGCGTCGCATTTACATTGCAGGCGCTCGCCGGTGTCGACGTTCATCAGGGTCATGGCGCCACCCCAGACGCAACCGGTGTCGAGCGCAAACAGACCCGGCTCGTTGCACTGGCCTTCGAGCGCCGCCCAGTGGCCGAAGATGATCTTCAGGCCCTTGGTCTTGCGCTCCTTGTGGGTGAACCACGGCGCATAGCCCGGTGGTGCGGTGTCGATGCCTTCCTTGCCCTTGAGATCAAGCTTGCCGTCGCTGGTGCAAAAACGCATCCGGGTGAAATAGTTGGTGATGACTCGCAAGCGCGCCGCGCCTTTGAGGTCGTTGTCCCATTTCACCGGTTCATTGCCGTACATGCCGTCAAGGTAAGGCGCGAAGCGGTTGTCGTCGCGCAGGGCATCTTCGACTTCTGCGGCGCACTTCAAGGCTTTGCGCAGCGACCATTGAGGCGGGATGCCGGCATGGACCAGGGCGATATCGCGCTGTTCGTCGTAATGCATGAGCTTTTGTTGCCGAACCCACTCCAGCAGCTCCCCGCAATCGGGTGCTTCAAGAATCTCGCGCAGCGTGTCGGCCTTCTTCAGGCGTTCGATGTTTTGCCCGACGGCCAGCAAGTGCAGGTCATGGTTGCCGAGCACGCAGATCAGCGATTCGCGCAGGCTATAGAGGAAGCGCAAGGTTTCCAGCGATTGTGGGCCTCGGTTGACGAGGTCGCCCACCAGCCACAGACGGTCCCGGGCAGGGTCGAAGGCGACTTGCTTGAGCAGGCATTGCAGCGGTTCAAGGCAACCTTGCAAGTCGCCGACGGCATACGTCGCCATCAGTGCAGGGCTCCGGGTACCGCCAGACGAAACGGCGCGATGATGGCGTCGAAGTGCTTACCGTCCTCGGCGACCATTTCATAAGTGCCCTGCATCGTACCGACTTTGGACGTCATGACAGTGCCGCTGCTGTAAGTGTGGCTCTTGCCCACGTCGATCAACGGTTGTTGGCCGACGACGCCTGCACCGCGAACCTCCTCGACATGCCCGTCACCGTCGGTGATCACCCAGTGCCGTGAAAGCAGTTTGGCGGGTACCAGGCCATTGTTCTGCACGGTAATGGTGTAGGCGAAGGCAAAGCGATTTTGCTCGGGTTGCGATTGTTCTGCCAGATAGCGGGTGACGACGCTGACGTCGACCTGATAACGAGGATCGGACATGCAAAAGGCCTTAAAAACGAAGCGGGACGCGGGGCGTAACTGATGGATCTCAGTCTAGGCCAAGTATCGGGTAGTAGACCAGAGTGGCGTCCTACCCGATAGCGCTCATCGCCTGTCAGTCGGTGGCAGGCTTTTGTAGGACCTGTTCGCTGAGCTTGTCGGCCAAGCGCACGAAGGCAGCCAGATCGAGCTGTTCGGGGCGCAGGCTGCCATCGACGCCGGCGGCTTCGATTTCGGCGTTGCTCAGCAGGAGTTTGAGAGTGTTGCGCAATGTTTTGCGGCGCTGGTTGAAGGCTTCGCGCACGACGCGCTCCAGCAGTTTGTGATCTTTGGCTGGATGCGGAAGTACCGCATGAGGCACCAGACGCACGATGGCCGAATCGACTTTCGGCGGCGGATTGAATGCGCCCGGGCCAACGTTGAACAGATGTTCGACCCGGCAATGGTACTGAACCATGATCGACAGGCGACCCCAGTCACCGCCACCAGGCCCCGCCGCCAGACGCTCGACCACTTCCTTTTGCAGCATGAAGTGCATGTCACGAATCAGGCTGGCGTTGTGCAGCAGATGAAAAATCAGCGGCGTAGAGATGTTGTAAGGCAGGTTGCCGACCACTCGCAGGCTGTTCGGCGCGGCGTTCAGGCTGTTGAAGTCGAACTTCAGCGCGTCGCCCTGATGCAGGTGGAAATTGCTCTTGCTGGCGAACTGCTGGTTGAGGATCGGGATCAGGTCCTTGTCCAACTCCACTACGTCCAGTTGGGCGCCGCTGTTGAGCAGGCCTTCGGTCAATGCCCCCTGGCCCGGGCCGATTTCCAGCAGACGGTCTTCGGGTTTGGCGTGAATGGAACGCAGGATGCGGTCGATAACGCCGGCATCGTGCAGGAAGTTCTGGCCGAAGCGCTTGCGCGCCCTGTGTTGGTAATGCTCGGTCATAAACGGGTCTCGGCCATCTGGTAGGCGGTTTCCAGGGCGACTTGCAGGCTGCCGGTGTCGATTTTGCCGCTACCGGCCAGATCCAGGGCGGTGCCGTGGTCGACCGATGTGCGGATGATCGGCAAGCCGAGGGTCACGTTGACTGCCGCGCCGAAGCCTTTGTATTTCAGCACGGGCAGGCCCTGGTCGTGGTACATCGCCAGCACCGCGTCGCAGTGCTCCAGATATTTGGGGGTAAACAGAGTGTCGGCGGGCAGGGGACCGCGAAGGTCCATGCCCTCGCCGCGCAGGCGCTCTAATGTAGGTTCGATGATGTCGATTTCTTCATGGCCCAGGTGACCGCCTTCACCGGCGTGCGGGTTAAGCCCGCAAACCAGGATGCGTGGCTGGGCGATGCCGAATTTTTCTTGCAGGTCGGCGTACAGGATCCGCGTGACCCGCTCCAGGCGCTCCGGTGTAATTGCATCGGCAATCTCGCGAAGGGGCAGGTGAGTGGTGACCAATGCCACGCGCAAGCCGCGGGTGGCGAGCATCATCACCACTTGCGCGGTATGAGTCAGGTCAGCGAGAAACTCCGTGTGCCCGGAAAAGGCGATTCCGGATTCATTGATCACGCCCTTGTGCACAGGGGCGGTGATCATGCCGGCGAAATGCCCGTCCAGGCAGCCCTGGCCAGCACGCGTCAGGGTTTCCAGAACGAAAGCCGCATTGGCTTTGTCCAGTTGCCCGGCGATGACCTTGGCGTTAAGCGGCGTATCCCACACATACAGGCTGTTGGCCGGGGCCGGAATATCTGGCCAGCTGTCCGGCGTTACCGCCAGCAGATCGACAACCACGCCCAGCTGCGCGGCCCGCTCGATGAGCAGGTCGCGGCTGGTAATGGCAATCAGAGGGTGTGGCTGGGCTTGCGAGGCGAGCAGCAGGCACAGGTCAGGACCTATGCCGGCCGGTTCGCCGGGGGTCAACGCGAAACGCTTGGGTTTCACTGCGTTGCCTGGTCTGCACCAGGGAGCTTGATTTCTACATACGCTTCGTCACGGATCTGACGCAGCCAGGTTTGCAGCTCTTCATCGTATTTGCGGTTACGCAGTACGGTCATCGCTTGCTGCTCACGGGCCTGACTGGTGCTGTCGGTAGCGCGGCGGCCAAGGACTTCCAGAACGTGCCAGCCATATTGAGTCTGGAACGGCTTGGACAGCTGACCTTGCGGGGTCTTGGCCATCACTTCGCGGAATTCGGGCACCAGTGCATTCGGGTCGATCCAGTTAAGGTCGCCACCGTTGAGGGCGGAACCCGGGTCTTCCGAGAAGCTTTTCGCCAGCTCACCGAAATCTTCGCCCGCTTCGATACGGGAGTAGAGCGATTGAGCCAAGGCTTTGGTTTTTTCTTCGTCGCGGATCGGGCTTGGTTTGACCAGGATGTGACGCACATGCACTTCGTCACGCACCTGGGCTTCGCCGCCACGCTTGTCGAGGATCTTCAAAATGATGAAGCCGCCCGGTGTACGCATTGGCTGGGTCACGTCACCCACTGCCATGGTGCCCAGCAGGCGATCGAACGGAGGTGGCAGTTGAGCGGCTTTACGCCAGCCCATGTCGCCGCCTTCCAGCGCGGTTTCGCTGGCGGATTTGGCGATTGCCAACTGACCGAAGTCAGCGCCTTGCTTGAGCTGCTGGTAAACCGCGTCAGCTTGTTTGGCTGCATTCTGAATCGCGTCGGAGTTGGCGCTTTCCGGCGTAGGAATCAGAATGTTGGCCAGACGGAACTCTTCGGACAACTGCATCTTGCCCAGGTCGGACGCCAGGAAGTTCTTCACTTCCTGCTCGGACACCTGGATGCGTTCAGCTACACGGCGCTGACGTACACGGCTGATGATCATTTCGCGGCGGATCTGGTCACGAGCGTCGTCATAAGACAGGCCGTCGCGAGACAAAGCGGAGCGGAATTGTTCGATCGACATGTTGTTGCGCTGGGCAATGGTGCCGACAGCCTGGTTCAGTTCTTCATCGGTAATGCGGATGCCGGAACGCTCGCCGATCTGCAGTTGCAGGTTTTCGACGATCAGACGTTCAAGCACCTGCTGATCCAGCACGCCTGCAGGCGGTACGGCAGCACCGCGTTTGGCGATGGTTTGCTGAACCTCATGAACACGCTGGTCCAGTTGGCTCTGCATGACCACGTCGTTGTCGACGATGGCCACCACTTTATCGATGGACTGTACCGCGGCGTTGGCCGCGGTACCCAGGAACAGCGCGCCCAGCATCAGCGGGCGCAGACAATCAGAAAGCTTGGTCTTCACGTTCACGATAACCTTGGATGCCTTTGTCGAGGAAGCTCTCTACTTTGGCGCCGGTGAGGCCGCCGAGTCCCTTCAGAACAATTTGGAGGAAGACGCCATGGTCGCCTTTTTCGTTTTGCGGAGCGTTTTGACTGGTTTCGTCATAGTCAACCCAGTAACGGTTGATCAGGCGCAGTTTCCAGCAGCAGTTGTCGTACTCGAAACCACCGAAGGCTTCCAGGGTACGGTTGCGGTTGTAGTCGTACTGCCAGCGGCTGATGACGTTCCATTGCGGCACAACCGGCCAGATCACCGAGAAGTCGTGCTGCTGGATCTTGTAGTAGTCCTTCACGTAGCCAGGAGTGCCCGGGGTTCCGTAGTCACCACCGCCTACCGCCCATTTGCCGGTGTTCTGGTCATAACGAACCTGGTCATTGCGATAGCGATAACCGGCGTTGATGACCTTGTTCGGGTTGTCTTCAGGCTGGTAGTGGAACATCGCGCTGCCCGAGCGAGGGCTGCGGCTGTCCGGGTCCCAGTTGTAATCGGCGGTGGTGCGCCAATCGCGGTTCCAGCGGTATTCGTATTCCAGCGCGTACGGTGAAACTTTGGCTTGTGCATCGTCGCGGGTTTTTCCATCGATACCCGGCAACTGGACTTCGCGGTCCTTGAAGTACAAAGCCTGGCCGACGCTGATGCGTTGACGCTCGAAACCGTTTTCTTCAATCCAGCGGTTGGTGATGCCCAGCGACAGTTTGTTTTCGTCGCCGACACGGTCGGAGCCGGAGAAGCGGTTGTCGCGGAACAGCGAGGCGTAGTTGAAGGTGTATTCGCTAGTATCGAAGACAGGGATGTCTTCCTGGTTAGTCTCAGGAACATAGAGATAGAACAGGCGCGGTTCCAGGGTCTGGCGATAGTTCTTGCCGAACCATTGGGTGTTGCGATCGAAGTACAGGCCGCTGTCGATGCTCGCGATCGGTACGCCGCGATTTTGGTTGCTGCCGAACTCACCACCGACGTAATCGGTGCCTGCGGCCGCTGCTGCGTTTTGCTGAGCAACGATTTGATTCTTGCCGGTGCTGTCCAGGTCCAGTTGATACTGGGTGTACTGATATTTCAGAGACGGCTTCAAGAACCCATAGGTCCAGTTCAACGGCAGACTGACGCCCGGCTTGAGATTCAAACGGTCGCCGGTAGCGCGAACCAGGCCGGTCACGTTGTTATCAAGTCGTGGTGCGACGGTGCCATCTTCGTTTACGTAGTTGCCATTTTTCAAGTCACGGTCGAACCGGACGATTTCGCTCTCGTAATCGAAATCAAGGCCGCCCGGGTGATAGGGCAGCGCGCCATAGAAGTTGATCTGCGGCAAACGATCATACGGCGTGATGTTCGAAACGGTCGCCAGCTGATAAGCCTGGGCATTCAAACGAGCGGTGTAGCTGTCGCCGCGATAGGTGACAGAACCTTGCTGATTCACGAAATCGGCACTTTTCACACCAATCTGATCAGTCTGCAGATCCTGGAAGTAATACGGATCGCTGATCTTGGTGTAATCGACCTGAGTCATTACGCGCGAGTCCAGACCACCCTTATGCTGCCAGTTGTACATGTAGCGGGTTTTATCGTAGTCGGTCTGCAGCTTGCGATCGTCGTTCTCGTCGTTGAGGTACGCGGCGCCGAACTGACCTTCGCTGGACTTGGTCAGGTAGCGGAATTCGCCTTCCATCAACAGGCCACGCTTGCTCATGTAGCGCGGGTACAACGTGGCATCGTAGTTCGGGGCCAGGTTGAAGTAATACGGGGTGACCAGCAGGAAGCCGGTATCGCTGCCGGTGCCAATGGTCGGCGGCAGGAAGCCGGACTGGCGACGGTCGTCGATCGGGAAGTAGATATACGGCGTGTACAGAACCGGAATGTCCTTGACCCGCAGTGTCACGTTGGTCGCAGTACCGAAACCGGTCGCCGGGTTCAAGGTGATGTTATTGCCCTTGAGCTGCCAGGCGTTGCTGTCCGGTTCGCACGTGGTGTACGTACCATCCTTGAGGCGGATGATCGCGTTCTCGGCACGTTTGGCGTACAGCGCGTTACCGCGGATACGGGATTTGTGCATCACGTATTCGGCGTTGTCGACCTTGGCTTCACCGGTGTCGAGTTGCACGTCGGCGTGGTCGCCCACGATCAGTGCGCCGTTGTCGCGAACGCGGACGTTGCCGCTCAGTTCGCCACGGCTCTCGGCCTGGTACAGGTTCGCTTCGTCGGCTTCGGCCTGCATGCTGCCCTGACGCATGACCACGTCACCGGCCAGGGTCGCGACTTGTTCATCCTGCTTATAGCGAGAGGCTTTGGCGCCGAGAAAGGTTGGAGCGTCACTTTTATTCGTCTTGTCATTCATGCCAGGACGAATCGGTTCGATATAGGAACCAGAGCAGTAAGGACCGGTTTCGGCCAACTGCGCTGCAGTGAGCTTCTCGCGCGGAACCCAGTCGAGGTGGCTGTAGTCTTCACTACGCGACTTCAGGCCACGACCCTTGGACTCGGTAACCAGTACGGGTTTGGCGCTGGTGTCTGCGGTGTCCGCCGGGGCTTCGCCAGTGGCGGAAACTGCGCTGCCGTCATGGACGGGGCGTGGCGGCAATGCAGCGGCCGGTGCCTTTGGCGCACAGTCCCAGGCACCCGAAGCAGAGACTGAGCAGTCATACTGTTCCGCGGCGACCACGAACGAAGTGGCTAGAGGTTGCAGGGCCAGCAGACTGCCGGTGACCAACAACGGAAATTTTTTACGAAACGCGGGGGATTTCAATGCCATCTTATTAGTCCGGGCTTCCTGCGTGCCATCTGCCCGCGGTGTGGGCCGCACGCCTCTCGATGGTCTGAAAAAGATGCTGGATAATAAAGCATGACCCGCTTGACGGCTAGCGCCGTCGGAGACCCTTGCAATGCCTGACCAAGATGTACGCTTGCAACACCTGAAAGTTTGGCTCGATGAACAGTTGGCTATCCTCTTCGCAGAACAAGGTTGGGGCACCGTGCCCCCGGCCACGTTGACTGCGGCCAGTAGCGACGCGAGTTTTCGGCGCTATTTCCGCTGGGAAGGTGCAGACAGAAGTTTCGTCGTGATGGACGCGCCGCCGCCCCAGGAAAACTGCAAACCCTTTGTGGATATCGCTTTTCTGCTGGCGAAATCCGGAATAAACGTGCCGAAAATTTATGCCGAAGACCTTGAGCGTGGTTTTCTTTTGCTCAATGACCTGGGCAACAAGACTTACCTGGACGTGATCGACAGCGAAAACGCCGACGATTTGTTCAAGGATGCCCTGCAAGCGCTGCTGGCTTTCCAGCAGTTGCCGATGGTGGCACCACTGCCAAGTTATGACGTGGCACTGCTGCGTCGTGAACTGGAACTGTTCCCCGAGTGGTACGTGAAGCGCGAACTGGGTATCGAATTCGACTCGGCGCAGCAAACGCTCTGGCAGCAGGTCAGCGACCTGCTGATCGACAGCGCCCTGGCTCAGCCAAAAGTCCTGGTGCATCGCGACTACATGCCGCGCAACCTGATGCTCAGCGAGCCGAATCCCGGCGTGCTGGATTTCCAGGACGCGGTTTACGGGCCGGTAACTTATGACGTGACCTGCCTGTTCAAGGACGCCTTCCTCAGCTGGCCTGAAGAGCGCGTGCGTGGCTGGCTGGAAGATTACTGGCAGCAAGCCGGTGCGCTCGACATCCCGGTGCAGCCTGACTTCGAAGATTTCCTGCGCGCCAGCGACCTGATGGGCGTGCAACGACACCTGAAAGTCATCGGCATTTTCGCCCGCATCTGCCATCGCGACGGCAAGCCGCGCTACCTCGGCGATGTGCCGCGCTTCTTTGCTTATATAGACGCGGTCATCGCCCGTCGCCCTGAACTGGCGGAACTGGGTGAATTGCTGGCCAGTCTGCGTGCTGGAGCGACGGCATGAAGGCCATGATTCTGGCCGCGGGTAAAGGCGAGCGCATGCGTCCGCTGACCCTGACCACGCCAAAACCGCTGGTTCGCGCCGGCGGAGTGCCCCTGATCGAATATCACTTGGGGGCGTTGGCGGCTGCAGGGTTTACCGAGATCGTGATCAACCATGCCTGGCTCGGTCAGCAGATCGAGGATTACCTGGGCGATGGCTCGCGGTATGGCGTGAGCATTCAGTACTCGGCGGAAGGTGAGCCGCTGGAAACCGGTGGCGGTATTTTCCGTGCATTGCCGTTGTTGGGTGACGACGCCTTTGTGGTGGTCAATGGCGACATCTGGACCGATTACGACTTCAGCGTGTTGCATCAGCCCATCGTCGGGCTTGCTCATCTAGTATTGGCGGACAACCCGGCGCATCACCCGAGTGGAGATTTCACTTTGGTCGATGGCCATGTGCAGGACGGTCGGCCGGATACATCGACCCTGACCTACAGCGGCATCGCTGTGCTGCACCCGCAGCTGTTTGACGGTTGCTCGGCCGGTGCCTTCAAGCTTGCGCCGCTGCTGCGCAAAGCCATGGCTGACGGGCAAGTGACCGGCGAACGCCTGAACGGGCATTGGGTGGATGTCGGCACCCACGAACGCCTGGCTGAAGTAGAAACCCTGATAGAAGCGAGACGCTGACATGTTGTGGCCAGGGACTCTGATTGGAGCCGGAGCGGGCTTTGCCATAGCCAGCATTCCGGGGGCCATGCTCGGTGCTTTATTGGGACAGGCGCTGGATCGGCGCTTGCACCTGCAGAGCTGGGCGCATTTATGGGAAAAATTCGGTGGTCGCTCGGTGCTGCGCAACGATGAACTGCTGTTCGTGTTGCTGGGCCGATTGGCCAAGAGCGATGGGCGGGTAGTGGATGGGCACATCCAGCAGGCGCGGCAGGAAATGCGCTCGCTGGAGATGACCGAATCGGCGCAACGTCGCGCGATTGCGGCGTTCAATCGTGGTAAGTCGGGACATGACCGGTTGCGCGGTTATCTGCGACGCCTGAGTGCTCAACCCCATGCGGCGGAAGGGGTGTTGCGTGCCTGTTGGCGGATGGTCTGGGCCGATGGCCGCGCCGGTAGCAGTGAGCGCGAGCTGATTGCCCAGTGGGGCAAATGGCTGGGGTGGACGCGGCAGCAGGTACAGGCCTTGGCGACTGACTATGAGCCGCAGAAACGCCCATCGATCAACAGCGCTGTAACTTATCAAGACGCCTTGCGGCTATTGGGCGTGTCGGCGACCAGTGAGCCGGCGCAAATCAAGCGCGCCTATCGACGCCTGCTCAGTCGTCATCACCCGGACAAGATTGCCGGCAGCGGTGCGACAGCGTTGCAGGTTCGCGAGGCCACGGACAAGACTCGTGAATTGCATACTGCCTATACGTTGATTCGAGAACGGCGGGATTTTCGTTAGCAAGTAAGGTTTGTGTCGCTAGTGATGCCGCCATCGCGGGCAAGCCTCGCTCCCACAGGTTTTATGTCGATAGCAAAAATTGCGTACGACTCAAATCCTGTGGGAGCGAGGCTTGCCCGCGATGAGAGCGACTCGGTCTATCAGTCGGCCGCTGGTTGAGGATTCAACCAACCCCGTACACGACGGACCAATTGCTCTTGCTCGGCCTTGGCATTCCCCGGCAGCGCCTTGAGCGAAACCTGACTGAACCCCGAGGTTTTCAAGCGTTTGCTGGCCTGTAAACGTTCCAGCGCCGCGTTACGATCCCCCGGCTTATCCATATAGAAGATATCTGCGGTAGGCAGCTTCAAGGTGGGCGTGAGTTCAGCCAGCCCCGGCGTCGCTGTAACAGGCGTCTGAGCGGCGACCATCACCAACTTCTCGACTTGCGATGGCTGCTTCTCGCTCAGATAACGTGCGGCCCAGTAAGCGCCGGTCCCATGGCCCAACACGACGATACTGCGAGCACTTTGCTGTTCGGCGTAGGCGATGGCGGCATCGATGCGGGCGAAGATTCGCTCCGCGTCGGCTTTGGCCTGTTCTTCGGTGGTTTCGACGATGGCCTTGTCGGGCACATCCGCTTCGCCGCCGGCCGCCTGTTCGATGGGCGCCGCAGTCGTGGAGTCTTTGCTGCCGGCATCAGGCGTTTTGGGCGCTGGCGCCACTTCAACGATACGTGGCGCAATGGCTTCGCTTTGCAGGTCCGGCAAGGTAATACTCAGGCTGCTCCACTCGACGTCCGGCAACTTGCGCCGCAATGGGCCGATTGCTTGCGGCCAGTCAACGGTTTCACCGGCGCCAGGGATGATAATCACCGCGCCTTTGGGTTCGGCGGTATTGGCCGGTTTCCACAAGGCGAGGAAGCTGTCGGTGCCGGCTTGCAGTTGTTGCTGTTCCTGCGCCGGGATTTTTCGCTCAAGTGCTGCCGCTTCTTCCTGACTACGCTCAAGCAGCGGCTGGCGTGCAACCGGTTTTTCTTCTGCGGGTTTTTCCGCAGCGGCAGGTGCCGGGTCAGCCGCCTCGACAGAAAACGCGCAAGGCAGGATCAACGACAGGCACAATGCTGGCAGTGCCAGGCGGTAGACAGGGGGCATCGGATATTCCAGGCCAGAAGTTAATCCGGCAGCCTAATGGGTTGGTCAGTATTTGTCAGTGTGTGAGACTTCGATGATGCATTTTCGCTGCCTGTGGGTTATCGGCTGTTTATGGTTTCCCTTGATGGGCTGGGCGGCGCCCGCGCCACCGGCGCACGTCGTGCACCTGTCGCCAGCGCAACAGCAATGGCTGGCGCAGCATGGCGAGTTGCGAGTCGGGGTGGTGTTGCAAACGCCCTATGCCCAATACGATCGCCGCTTGCAGCGCCTGTCCGGGGTTAACGTCGAGCTGATGAAGTGGCTGGCCAAAGCGCTCAAGATTGAATTGAGCTGGCGCAATTATCCTGATCTTGCACAACTGGAAGCCGCGGCGCGTGAAGGTGACATCGATATTGCACCGGGGCTGACGCAAACCCCCGCAGGTTTGCGGTTCTGGCAATTTTCCGACCCTTACATGCGGGTGCCGCAACTGGTGGTCAGCGACCAGAAGAGCACCGGTGCAGTAGAGCTGGAAAAGCTCGACAGCCAGACCCGCGTCGCCGTGCGCATGCCCAGCGTCACCGCCGATTATCTGCGCAGCAATTATCCCCATCTGAACCTGCAAGGCGTGCCTCTGGAGCGTCAGGCGCTGCAACTGTTGTTGAGTCAGCAGGCCGGTTACGCCGTGGTCGATGAAGCGCAGTTCGGGCGTCTGTCTGCCGAGCCTGAGTTCTCCGGGCTGGTCGTGGTGGGCGATATCGGTTTCCCGCAACTGCTGCGAGTGGCCACGCGCCGGGACTGGCCGGAGTTGGCCGGCATCGTCGAAAGCGCGCTACGGGCGATCCCGGCCAAGGACCTTGAACAACTGCACAATCAATGGCTGCAACCCAAGTATCCGCGGCTGTCCGAGTCGCCGGGTTTTTGGCAAAACCTCAGCCTGCTCTTGGTGGTGTTGCTGCTGAGCTGCATGGCCATTGTGTTTTGGCAGCGTCGCCAACAACACAGTCTGGAGCAGCGATTGCTGGCGGCGCGCGAAGACATTGCCCTGCGCGAGGCCAGCGAAGAAGCCTTGCGCCTCACACAGTTTTCCATCGATCAGAGCACTGTCGGCATCCTCTGGGTCAACTGGGACAGCCATGTGCGCTACGCCAACCGAGCGGCCGAAACCATGCTCGGCTACCCGGCGGGCGGGATCATTGATCGGCCATTGATCGACTTCGAGCCCGGTTTGCACATGGACCGCTGGCTGAGCCTGTGGAAACGCGCTCGGGCCAGTGAAGAAGGGCCGCAAAGTTTCGAAACCAATTGCGTGCGAGCGGACGGCAGTATTCTGCCGGCGGATGTTTCGTTGAGCTTCTTGCGTTTTCGCGATGGCGAGTACCTGGTGGTTTACCTCAATGACGTCACTGAGCGCCGTCGCGCCCTGGCCGCATTGCAGGAAAGCGAGGCGCGGCTGCAAGGGATCGCCGCCAACGTCCCCGGCCTGGTCTTTCGTCTGGAGCGCGCGCCAGTGACGGGGCAGATCGACTTTGCCTACATCAGTGAAGGCAGCGAGAGCCTGGTGGGGTACTCGCCGGCTACTTTGGCCCATCGGGACAAAGGCCTGCGCAGCCTGGTGCATCCGGATGACAAGGCCAGTTATCACCAGACTCAAGACCATGCACTGGACACCGACAGTGACTGGTCGTGGCAGGGTCGGATTCTGACCCGTCAGGGCGAACAGCGCTGGGCCGAGATCAAGGCTATTACCCGCCGGCTTGAAGACGGCGCCTATGTCTGGGACGGGATCGTCTGGGACATCACCGAGAGCAAGCGCATCGAGCTGGAGCTGGCCAGCTCCCGCGAGCAATTGCGCGAATTGTCCGCACACCTGGAGAGCGTCCGGGAAGAGGAAAAGGCCCGTATCGCCCGGGAAGTTCACGACGAGTTGGGTCAGATGTTAACCGTGCTGAAGCTGGAAACGTCCATGTGCGAGCTGGCCTATGCCCAGCTCGACCCGGGCCTGCACGAGCGCTTGAACAGTATGAAGCGCTTGATCGCTCAGCTGTTTCAACTGGTGCGTGATGTGGCCACGGCGTTACGGCCACCGATTCTCGATGCGGGGATCGCCTCGGCCATTGAGTGGCAGGCGCGACGGTTCGAGGCGCGCACGCAGATCCCATGCCTGGTACAAGTGCCGGATAACTTGCCGGTGCTCAGTGATGCCAAGGCCATCGGGCTGTTCCGGATCCTTCAGGAAGCGCTGACCAATGTCATGCGCCACGCCCAGGCGCATACTGTTGAACTGACGCTGACCCTTGAGGGCGATGAACTCTGTCTGACGGTCAGCGATGATGGCGTAGGATTTGTCGCCGCCACTGGCAGGCCGACATCCTTTGGTGTGGTCGGCATGCGTGAGCGGGTGTTGATCATGGGCGGGCAGTTATCGCTTGAGAGTGAGCCGGGGGAGGGCACGACCCTGAGTGTGCGAGTGCCACTGGACCGCTAAAAAGATCGCAGCCTTCGGCAGCTCCTACGCCGAACGCGTATCCCTGTAGGCGCTGCCGAAGGCTGCGATCTTTTCGGCGACAAGGCAATTATTGAGGAGAGGCAAGTGATCCGAGTACTGGTAGCCGAAGACCACACCATCGTTCGCGAAGGCATCAAGCAATTGATCGGCCTGGCCAAGGATTTGCTGGTGGTAGGGGAGGCGAGTAATGGCGAGCAGTTACTCGAGACCTTGCGCCATGTTCCCTGCGAAGTGGTGTTGCTGGATATCTCCATGCCCGGGGTCAATGGCCTGGAAGCGATCCCGCGGATTCGCGCGCTGAACAATCCCCCGGCGATTCTGGTGTTGTCGATGCACGACGAAGCGCAAATGGCCGCACGAGCGTTAAAGGTTGGCGCCGCAGGCTATGCGACCAAGGACAGCGATCCGGCATTGCTGCTGACGGCAATCCGCAAAGTCGCGGCGGGCGGGCGATACATCGACCCGGACCTGGCCGACCGGATGGTCTTCGAAGTCGGCCTGACTGATTCACGGCCGTTGCACTCGTTGCTGTCGGAGCGTGAGTTCTCGGTATTCGAACGCCTGGCCCAAGGCGCCAACGTCAACGACATCGCCCAGCAGCTGGCCCTGAGCAGCAAAACCATCAGCACCCACAAGGCGCGGCTGATGCAGAAACTCAACATCACCTCCCTGGCCGAACTGGTGAAGTACGCGATGGAACACAAACTCCTCTGATACACCCCATCCACGGGTTCACTGCAAATCCCTGTGGGAGCGGGCTTGCCCGCGATTGCGGTTTGTCAGTCGATAGGATTTTGAATGTTCCACCGTCATCGCGGGCAAGCCCGCTCCCACAGGACCGCGGTGGCATGTCCATTTGCGACATGCACACAAAGCCGCTTTTGCCTGTTTTTGTGGCTTACAGCTCACCGCCTGTCGCGATCCCGAATCGACATATCCATCCCCGCCATCCTTGTAGGGCAATCCCTACCCCCAATCTTCCATCCGGCTGAGGCGATTCTCTCCTGCGCCCCGATTTGCGCCGCTCCCAGCGTCCACTAGGCTTAGTCCACAGCAGTCATCAATAACAAAGGTGTGGGTATGAGCCAGGTTGATTCAAGCGCAGGGGCCAGCGATATTCTGGTCAGCTTTCGTGGAGTGCAAAAGAGCTACGACGGCGAGAACCTGATCGTCAAAGACCTCAACCTGGATATTCGCAAAGGCGAATTCCTCACCTTGCTCGGGCCGTCCGGCTCCGGCAAGACCACCAGTCTGATGATGCTCGCCGGTTTCGAAACGCCGACCGCCGGCGAAATCCAACTGGCCGGGCGTTCCATCAACAACGTGCCGCCGCATAAGCGCGACATCGGTATGGTGTTCCAGAACTATGCATTGTTTCCGCACATGACGGTCGCCGAGAACCTGGCGTTTCCGCTGACTGTGCGCGGCTTGAACAAAAGCGACGTCAGTGACCGGGTCAAACGTGTGCTGAGCATGGTTCAGCTCGACACCTTCGCCCAGCGCTATCCGGCACAACTGTCCGGCGGTCAGCAGCAGCGTGTGGCCCTGGCCCGTGCGTTGGTGTTCGAACCGCAACTGGTGCTGATGGACGAACCTCTCGGCGCGCTGGACAAACAACTGCGTGAACACATGCAGATGGAAATCAAACACCTGCACCAGCGCCTCGGTGTGACCGTGGTCTACGTGACCCACGACCAGGGCGAAGCCCTGACCATGTCCGACCGTGTGGCGGTTTTCCATCAAGGTGAAATCCAGCAGATCGCACCACCGCGCTCCCTCTATGAAGAGCCGAAAAACACCTTCGTCGCCAACTTCATCGGCGAGAACAACCGTCTCAATGGCCGCTTGCACAGCCACACCGGCGACCGCTGCGTGGTTGAGCTCGGCCGCGGTGAAAAGGTTGAAGCCCTGGCGGTCAATGTCGGCAAGACCGGCGAACCCGTCACGCTGTCGATTCGCCCGGAGCGCGTGAGCCTCAATGGTTCGAGCGAGTCCTGCGTCAACCGCTTCTCAGGGAGGGTGGCGGAATTCATCTATCTGGGCGACCACGTCCGGGTTCGCCTGGAAGTCTGCGGCAAGACCGACTTCTTTGTGAAACAACCGATTGCCGAGCTCGATCCCGCGCTCGCCGTCGGCGATGTGGTACCGCTTGGCTGGCAGGTCGAACACGTTCGCGCGCTCGACCCACTTTTAGAGGCGCATTGATCGCCCCCCCTGCTTCACCAACACCAACCCTGCACGTGGAGAACAATAAATGTTGAAATCCCTGAAATGCACCGGCTCATTTAACGCTATCGCTTTGGCAATAGGGATGATGGGTGCGGCGCACGCGATGGCGGCGGGCCCGGACCTGACTGTGGTGTCCTTTGGCGGGGCGAACAAGGCGGCGCAGGCCAAAGCCTTTTACGCACCGTGGGAAGCGGCGGGCAACGGCAAGATCGTTGCGGGCGAATACAACGGTGAGATGGCCAAGGTCAAAGCCATGGTCGACACCAAGAGCGTGTCTTGGGACCTGGTGGAGGTTGAATCGCCAGAACTGTCCCGTGGTTGCGACGAAGACATGTTCGAGCAACTCGATCCTGCGCTGTTCGGCAAGACCGAAGACTACGTCAAAGGCGCTATCCAGCCGTGCGGCGTGGGTTTCTTCGTGTGGTCGACCGTGCTGGCCTACAACGCCGACAAACTGAAAACCGCTCCGACCAGCTGGGTGGATTTCTGGGACACCAAGAAATTCCCGGGCAAACGCGGCCTGCGTAAAGGCGCCAAGTACACCCTGGAATTCGCCTTGATGGCCGATGGTGTTGCACCGAAAGACGTCTACAAAGTGCTGGCCGGCAAAGACGGTCAGGATCGCGCGTTCAAGAAACTTGATGAGCTCAAGCCAAGCATTCAGTGGTGGGAAGCCGGCGCGCAACCGCCGCAATACCTCGCCTCCGGTGACGTGGTCATGAGCTCGGCCTACAACGGCCGGATCGCGGCGGTACAGAAAGAAAGCAACCTGAAAGTGGTGTGGAACGGCGGTATCTACGACTTCGACGCATGGGCGATTCCAAAAGGCCTGGATAAAACCCGTGCTGAAGCGGCGAAGAAATTCATCGCGTTCTCGGTGCAACCGCAGCAACAGAAGACTTATTCGGAAAACATCGCTTACGGCCCGGCCAACACCCAAGCCGTGCCATTGCTGGCCAAGGATGTTCTGAAGGATATGCCGACCACCCCGGAAAACATCGCCAACCAGGTGCAGATCGACGTCAGCTTCTGGGCTGACAACGGCGAGCAACTGGAACAGCGCTTCAATTCCTGGGCTGCCAAGTAACCACGCTACACGGGACGACGGTTCACCGGATGATCGTTCCCACGCTCTGCGTGGGAATGCCGCCCGGGACGCTCCGCGTCCCTGTGACGCAGAGCGTCACTGGATGCGTTTCCACGCAGAGCGTGGGAACGATCAGCACCAAAAGTTCGAGGCGGCGTTTGCCACCTTTGCAATGACCAAAGATTTCCGGAGTACGCCATGGCTATCGCCGTTCCCGTGAACGCGGGCACTGACCCCACCTTGAAGCAGCGGCTCAAGCACGCCGAGCGGATCAACCGCTGGAAAGCACAAGCCTTGATCGCGCCGTTGGTGCTGTTTCTGTTGCTGGTGTTCCTGGTGCCGATCGTGGCGCTGCTCTACAAAAGCGTCGGTAACCCGGAAGTGGTCGGCGCCATGCCGCGCACCGTGGCTGCCATCGCCAGTTGGGATGGCCGAGGCCTGCCGGCAGAGCCTGTGTACAAGGCTGCCAGCGATGACCTCGCCGAAGCCCGCAAGAATCAAACCTTGGGCGACTTGTCCAAGCGCTTGAACATGGAGTTGGCCGGCTACCGCAGCCTGTTGACCAAAACCGCACGCGCCTTGCCATTCGCCACGGAGCCGGCTTCTTATAAAGAAGCGCTGGAAGCGCTGGACGAGCGTTGGGGCGACCCGGCCTATTGGCAGGTCGTGCGTCGCAACACCAGTAACATCACGCCTTATTACCTGCTGGCCGCCGTCGACCACCGTATCGACGACCTCGGCGAAGTGGCCCCGGCCACCCCCGATCAGGCGATCTACCTCGATATCTTTGCCCGGACCTTCTGGATGGGCCTGATCATCACCGTGATTTGCCTGGTGCTGGCCTATCCGTTGGCTTACCTGCTGGCGAACCTGCCATCGCGGCAAAGCAACCTGTTGATGATTCTGGTGCTGTTGCCGTTCTGGACCTCGATTCTGGTGCGGGTCGCCGCGTGGATCGTGTTGCTGCAATCAGGCGGCCTCATCAACAGCGGTCTGATGGCCATGGGCATTATCGATAAGCCGCTGGAGCTGGTGTTCAACCGCACCGGGGTCTACATCTCGATGGTGCACATTCTGCTGCCGTTCATGATTCTGCCGATTTACAGCGTGATGAAAGGCATCTCGCCGACGTACATGCGCGCCGCGATTTCCCTCGGCTGCCACCCGTTCGCCAGTTTCTGGCGGGTGTACTTCCCGCAGACCTATGCCGGTGTCGGCGCCGGTTGCCTGTTGGTGTTCATCCTCGCCATCGGCTACTACATCACCCCGGCGTTGCTGGGCAGCCCGAACGATCAGATGGTCAGTTATTTCGTCGCCTTCTACACCAACACCAGCATCAACTGGGGCATGGCGACCGCACTCGGTGGGCTGTTGCTGCTGGCGACCGTGGTGCTTTATCTGATTTACAGCTGGCTGGTGGGCGCCAGTCGCCTGCGCCTGAGCTAAGGGGAGAATGAAATGCTGAGTCCTTATATGTCGCCCATCGAACGGGTGTGGTTCTACGGTTTGCGGATTCTCTGCGGCTTGATTTTGTTGTTCCTGATCCTGCCGGTGCTGGTGATCATTCCGCTGTCGTTCAACTCGGGGAGTTTTCTGGTCTATCCGCTGCAAGGCTTCTCGCTGCACTGGTACCAGGACTTCTTTGCCTCTGCGGAATGGATGCGTTCGTTGAAGAACAGCATGATCGTGGCCCCGGCCGCGACGGTACTGGCGATGATCTTCGGCACGCTGGCGGCGATCGGCCTGACCCGGGGTGATTTCCCGGGCAAACCGCTGGTGATGGCGCTGGTGATTTCGCCGATGGTGGTGCCGGTAGTGATCATTGGTGTGGCCAGTTACCTGACCTTTGCCCCGCTGGGATTTGGCAACAGCTACATCTCGCTGATCGTCGTGCACGCCGTATTGGGTGTGCCGTTTGTGATCATCACAGTGTCGGCGACCTTGCAGGGGTTTAACCAGAATCTGGTGCGGGCCGCTGCAAGCCTGGGGGCTTCGCCGCTGACCGCGTTTCGTCGGGTGACATTGCCGTTGATTGCGCCGGGCGTGATTTCTGGTGCGCTGTTTGCCTTCGCCACTTCATTCGATGAAGTGGTGGTGACGCTGTTCCTCGCCGGTCCTGAGCAAGCGACCTTGCCTCGGCAGATGTTCAGCGGCATCCGCGAAAACCTCAGCCCGACGATCGCCGCTGCCGCGACGCTGTTGATTGCGTTCTCGGTGATCCTGTTGCTGACGCTGGAATGGCTGCGCGGGCGCAGCGAAAAACTGCGTACCGCGCAGGTCTGAAGCCACAGACGGTAAAAATGTGGGAGCGGGCTTGCCCGCGATGGCGTCATTACATTCAGCATTCATGTTGACTGATACATCGTCATCGCGGGCAAGCCCGCTCTCACAGGGATTTAAGGTAATTTCGGAATCTGCGGTGATTCACAATCTGAATAGCAGACAAACCCCAATCCCCAGCTACTATTGTGCCCAGCTCCCCTATCTATAAGAGGCTGCGCACATGAGTCTTTCCTCTTTCAAAATCGCTCACAAACTGATCACCGGCGCAGGTGCCATCGAGCAACTGGCGGCTGAACTCACACGCCTGGATGTCGACAACCCGCTGATCGTTACCGACGCCGCTCTGGTCAAGTCCGGCACGGTAGAGCTGGCGCTGGCGCAGCTGGGCGAGCGCAGTTACGAGATCTTTGACCGGGTGTTGCCGGACCCGGAAATCGCCATCGTCGAAGATTGCATGCGGGTTTACCGTGAAGGCGGGCATGACGGACTGATCGGCCTCGGTGGCGGCAGTGCCATCGACATCGCCAAGAGTGTTGCAGCCTATGCCGGTTACCACGGCGCGCTGGAGGATTTGTTCGGTGTCGATCAGGTACCGCGCAAAGGCCCGCCGCTGATTGCCATCCCGACCACTGCTGGCACCGGTTCGGAAGTGACCAACGTGGCCATCCTCTCCGACAAGGTCGCGCAGCTGAAGAAAGGCATTGTCAGCGATTACCTGTTGCCGGACGTGGCGCTGGTCAGCCCGCAAATGACCCTGACCTGCCCGCGCAGTGTCACCGCTGCCAGTGGCGTCGATGCGCTGGTGCATGCCATCGAGTCCTACCTGTCGCTTAATGCCTCGCCAATCACCGATGCCCTGGCCATTGGCGCGATCAAGCTGATTACCAAGGCGCTGCCCAAGGCCTACGCCAATCCATCCCATCTGCAAGCCCGGGAAGACATGGCCACCGCCAGCCTGATGGCCGGCATGGCGTTCGGCAATGCCGGGGTCGGCGCGGTGCATGCGTTGGCGTATCCGCTGGGTGGGCGTTTCAACATTGCCCATGGCGTCAGCAATGCCTTGTTGCTGCCGTATGTCATGACCTGGAACAAGATGGCTTGCGTGGAGCGTATGCAGGATATTGCCGAGGCCATGGGGGTGAAGACCGCTCAGCTGAGCGCCAACGAAGCGGCGGACAAAGCCGTAGAGGCGATGACCGAGCTGTGCGCCGCGGTGGAAATCCCGTTGGGCCTGCGCAGTTTCGGGGTGCCCGAGGACGCGATCCCGGCCATGGCCGAGGAAGCCGCCGGCATCGAGCGCCTGATGCGCAACAATCCGCGCAAGTTGAGTGCTGTCGATATCGAGAAGATCTACCGAGCGGCCTATTAGTACCCAATCATCGCAGCACGGTGCGCGCGTCAAAGCATGAGGTATACAATGCGCGCCATCGTGATTCTGCTCAAAAAAGGTGCGTCATGCAGCCCTTCGTCATTGCTCCGTCGATTCTCTCCGCCGACTTCGCCCGCCTGGGCGAGGAAGTGGACAACGTCCTGGCCGCCGGCGCCGACTTCGTGCACTTCGATGTCATGGACAACCACTACGTGCCCAACCTGACCATCGGCCCGATGGTCTGCGCCGCGCTGCGCAAGTACGGCGTGACCGCGCCGATCGACGCGCACCTGATGGTCAGCCCGGTGGACCGCATCGTCGGTGACTTCATCGAAGCCGGTGCGACCTACATTACCTTCCACCCGGAAGCCACGCAGCACGTCGACCGTTCCCTGCAATTGATCCGCGAAGGCGGCTGCAAGGCAGGCCTGGTGTTCAACCCGGCGACCCCGCTGGACGTGCTCAAGTACGTGATGGACAAGGTCGACATGGTCCTCCTGATGAGCGTCAACCCGGGTTTCGGCGGGCAGAAGTTCATTCCCGGCACTCTCGACAAGTTGCGTGAAGCGCGGGCGCTGATCGATGCCTCCGGTCGTGACATTCGTCTGGAAATCGACGGTGGGGTGAACGTGAACAATATTCGCGAAATCGCTGCTGCTGGCGCCGACACCTTCGTGGCCGGCTCGGCAATCTTCAATGCGCCGAACTACCAGGAAGTGATTGAAAAAATGCGCTCCGAACTGGCGCTGGCTCGTCCATGAGTGGTTTTGAGCAGCTGTTCCCCGGGCGTTTGCCGCGGCTGGTGATGTTCGATCTGGATGGCACGCTGGTCGATTCGGTCCCTGATCTCGCGGCGGCTGTGGATAACATGCTGCTCAAACTCGGGCGTCAACCTGCCGGTATCGAACCGGTACGGGAGTGGGTTGGCAACGGCGTGCACATGCTGGTGCGCCGGGCCTTGGCTAATCACATCGACGCCGAGGGCGTCGATGAGGTCGAGGCCGAGCATGCCCTGGAATTGTTCAACGGCTTTTATGAGGACGGTCACGATTTGACGGTGGTTTACCCCGGCGTGCGTGACACCCTCAAGTGGCTGAGTAAACAAGGCATCGAAATGGCGCTGATCACCAACAAGCCGGAGCGCTTTGTCGCGCCGCTGCTGGATCAGATGAAGATCGGCCGTTACTTCAAATGGATCATCGGTGGCGACACCCTGCCGAATAAGAAACCTGACCCGGCTGCGCTGTTTTTCGTGATGAAAATGGCCAACATTCCGGCGTCGCAATCGTTGTTCGTTGGCGACTCGCGCAGTGATGTGCTGGCGGCGAAAGCGGCGGGGGTCAAATGCGTGGCCCTCAGTTACGGCTATAACCATGGTCGGCCGATTGCCGAAGAATTGCCGGCGCTGGTGATTGATGATCTGCGCAAACTAATTCCCGGTTGCCTGGATCCGGCCGCTGAGATAACGTTGCCCGACGCTGTTCAATCCCCTCCTGGAAACGCCATCGTGGTGGTCACTCGCAAACTCTGGATGAAAGTCATCAAGGCCCTGGCCCGCTGGCGTTGGCGCGCCTGACTTGTTCCTGGCCGGCGTACCGGCGCGTTTGCACACCTGACCGTTAGACCCTCAAGCCACGAGGCACCTCATGATCCGCGAAGAATTCCTGCGTTTGGCCGCTGCCGGCTACAACCGCATCCCGCTTGCCTGCGAAACCCTGGCCGACTTCGACACGCCGCTGTCGATCTACCTGAAACTGGCCGACGAGCCGAACTCCTACCTGCTGGAGTCGGTGCAGGGCGGCGAAAAATGGGGCCGTTATTCAATCATCGGCCTGCCGTGCCGCACCGTGCTGCGGGTTCACGATCATCACGTCAGCGTGACCCACGACGGCGTCGAGATCGAAAGCCACGACGTTGAAGACCCGCTGGCCTTCGTCGAAACCTTCAAGGCGCGCTACAACGTGCCGACCATCGCCGGTCTGCCGCGCTTCAATGGTGGTCTGGTGGGCTACTTCGGTTATGACTGCGTGCGCTATGTGGAGAAGCGTCTGGGCAAATGCCCGAACCCGGATCCATTGGGTGTACCGGATATTCTGCTGATGGTCTCCGATGCAGTGGTGGTGTTCGACAACCTCGCGGGCAAAATGCACGCGATCGTCCTGGCCGATCCGGCGCAGGAAGACGCTTTCGAGCAAGGTCAGGCGCGTCTGCAAACACTGCTGGAACAACTCCGTCAGCCAATCACCCCGCGCCGTGGCCTGGACTTCAGCAAACAGCAATCGGCTGATCCGGTGTTCCGTTCGAGCTTCACCCAGGACGATTACGAAAAAGCCGTCGACACCATCAAGGAATACATCCTGGCCGGTGACTGCATGCAGGTTGTGCCGTCCCAGCGTATGTCGATCGACTTCAAGGCTGCGCCTATCGACCTGTACCGGGCGTTGCGCTGCTTCAACCCGACGCCTTACATGTACTTCTTCAACTTCGGCGACTTCCACGTCGTCGGCAGTTCGCCGGAAGTGTTGGTGCGGGTCGAAGACAACCTCATCACCGTGCGCCCGATTGCCGGCACCCGTCCACGGGGCGCCAATGAAGAGGCTGATCTGGCGCTGGAAAAAGACCTGCTGTCAGACGACAAGGAAATCGCCGAGCACTTGATGCTGATCGATCTGGGCCGCAACGACACCGGTCGCGTTTCGGAGATCGGTTCGGTGAAACTCACCGAGAAGATGGTGATCGAGCGTTATTCCAACGTGATGCACATCGTGTCTAACGTTACCGGCCAATTGAAGGCCGGGCTGACGGCGATGGACGCACTGCGGGCGATCCTGCCGGCAGGCACCTTGTCTGGTGCGCCGAAGATTCGCGCGATGGAAATCATCGACGAGCTGGAACCGGTCAAGCGTGGCGTCTACGGCGGCGCGGTCGGTTACTTCGCCTGGAACGGCAACATGGACACCGCGATTGCGATCCGCACCGCAGTGATCAAGAACGGCGAACTGCACGTGCAGGCGGGTGGCGGCATCGTTGCAGACTCGGTGCCGGCACTGGAATGGGAAGAAACCCTGAACAAGCGCCGCGCCATGTTCCGCGCCGTGGCCCTGGCCGAACAAACCCCGGACACCTGAGTTCACCGATAACCCTGTGGGAGCGGGCTCATTTCAAAAAACGCGGCACCTGTAAGGCGGCCGCGTTTTTTATTGCCTACGATTTAGAAGTCCAGCGCAACCCCAACGGTCAAACCTTGCTGGGTAAAGTCATCATCCTTGCGCAAGGTATAGCCGCCACGCAGCGCCAGGTCTGCGGTCAATTTGTGGCTGACCCCCAGGCTTAAGCGGTTGAGATGGCTTTGCGGTGTGTAGCCTTGGAGATTGAAGTCGAGGGACGGCAGGCTGTTGAGGGCGATGTTTACTTTCTGAACGTCATCTTCGTATTCACGCTCGTGGGCATATTCGCCAAACACCTGGGTCTGACGGGTGAAGTTGTATTTGCCCTGCAAGCCGACACCCAGGCGTTTTGAGTCTCGGGTCTGATCATCAAAAATCAGCGCCGTGGAGCGGTTGCTGTTTTCCGAGTAACCGTCGACTTCCACTTTGGCGTAATCGGCACTGATGAACGGTGACAGGTGCCATTCGCTGCCCGGTTGGGCAATGTCATAGCCAAGGCGAGTACTGAAGGCCCAGAGATAGCCATCGGTATCACCCTTTTCCGCGCCTTCGCTGGTACCCAGGTCGAATTTGCGTTCGAGATTGTCGTAATCCAGCTTGCCACCGGTCAACGCGGCATCGGCCCACCAGCGATTCTGCTGGAACTGGGCGAAAGCGGTCGCCAGATAGCTATTGAGTTTGTAGTCCGAATCGTTACTACCTGCTTCCAGGTCCTGACGATAGAAGCCTGCTGCCACACCGACGCGCCAAGCTTCATTAAGGCGATAGCTGCCGCCGATATTCAGGTTGTAGCCGCTGCCGTCGGCGCTGGCGCCGCTGTTTTGGCTATCGACATCCAGATGCTGACCACCGCCGGCGACAATCGCGCGCCATTGGCCGACAGCCTGCCAGTTCTCCCAGTCGGATTGCCACTGGCTACGCAGTTCGTCCTGGTGCGCACGTAAGGTGGCGTGGGCCATTTCCGGCAGTAATGTCAGCTCCCACGGCGCAGCCAGTAGGGAGTATGCGTAGTCGGAAATCAGTTTTTGCCCGGCTTCAGTCGGATGGACCCCATCGTTGTAAATCAGCTTGCTGGGATCCGGCGTGGCACTGTTGATGCCATACGTAGGGTTTTCGGTGCAGCTGTTGCCACTGAAACAGGTCGCCGTCAGGTTCTGGCCTGTAGCAAAACCGAATCGCGCCGGGTCGGCGAAGGTTTCCTGCAGCAGCAACGGAATGTTCAGCGGGATGATTTCGGCATCGATCCCCGCGAGACGGGTGACCAGTTGCCGGTTGAAGGCAGAGCTCAGTAGTGAGGTGGGTGTCTGTTGGGGCGTGCCATTGATGGCGGGCGTCAAACCCAGGTCGGGCAGCAGCCATACCACGATGTACCGGGCGCCGGCGGCCTGCAAAACCTGGACGCTGTTTGCCAGTCGATCCGCAGCGGCATTCGCCTGAGCGCCACTTTGTACAAGTCCCTGAAGAAAATCGTTACCACCCCCGGAAATGTAATACAGCGCATTCGGATCGGCGCTGAAGTTGTTTGTCGGCAGATAGCCCGAACGCGTGCGTTCACCCGTAGCGGATACACTGGTGATCGAGGTGAGGATCTGGTCGGTACGGTAACCTCCAACGGCCCAGTTATTGCCATCCGGCAGGCCCTGGGCGGCACGCGCCGCTGAAGTTGAAGCGGCCGTCTGGTCCGGTGAAAACCCGAGCCTTTCACCCAGCAGTTGGGTCGAGTTGGCGGAATAGACTTCGCCGCTGCCGTTCTGGTAAACCGGTCCGGTCCGGTTGGTGAAGCGCAGGGTCGAACCGGGAGGGCCGCCCGTGTCGGTAAACTGCCCGGCATCGTTGAGGCTATCGCCGAAGACGATGAAATTCGAATAAGGGTTGGGCGCCGCGATCGCCTGGGTGCAGGCCATAGCGAGCAAGCAGCCGGCAAGCGGTACAGCCAACGTCTGTCTGATCATGAGCAAGTCCGTTTGTTATTGTTGTAGTGAGCGAAACGATAGTGCCAAAAACTATAGGGCCTGTTGCCGTTCGGCGCGAACCCGTCGATTGTTTCACGCGCTTCGATCGCCCCATATTGCACGCTCTGCCCAGCTAAGTTACTGTGCCAAGACGTATAAATGAGACCTTCCCCGTGTTGATCGTCAGCAAACTTCTGGATCAAGTCATCAAGGCACACGCCCGTTGGCGTTGGCGCGCCTGAATCCTTCTGCCGGCCCGGCCGGATCTTTACCGCTTTGCCTTCTTTACCCGCAAGACAAACCGCTTTGCAGCGCGACTCCAGCGACTGACAAAGTGCAGGACGCTGCGGGTAAATCATTCGAAGGCTGTATTCAAAGTCAGTAAATTCAAGAGGTTCTTAACGCCATGTTGCTGATGATCGATAACTACGACTCTTTTACTTACAACGTTGTGCAATACCTTGGCGAGCTGGGCTCCGAGGTCAAAGTCGTGCGCAACGATGAACTTACCATTGCCGAAATCGAAGCCCTCAAGCCTGAGCGCATTGTCGTGTCGCCCGGTCCTTGCACCCCGACCGAAGCCGGTATTTCCATTGAAGCGATCAAGCACTTCGCCGGCAAGCTGCCGATTCTCGGTGTTTGCCTGGGGCACCAGTCCATTGGCCAAGCCTTTGGTGGCGATGTGGTCCGTGCCCGTCAAGTCATGCACGGTAAGACTAGCCCGGTATTCCACGAGGATAAGGGCGTGTTCGAAGGCCTGAATCGCCCGCTGACGGTCACCCGCTATCACTCGCTGATCGTCAAGCGCGAAACCCTGCCCGATTGCCTGGAACTGACCGCCTGGACCCAGCTTGAAGACGGCTCGGTCGACGAGATCATGGGGCTGCGCCACAAGACGCTGAACATTGAGGGTGTGCAATTCCACCCTGAGTCTATCCTCACCGAACAGGGCCACGAGCTGTTCGCCAACTTCCTCAAACAAACCGGCGGCACGCGCTAAGGACTTTCCATGGATATCAAGACAGCCCTGAGCCGTATCGTCGGCCACCTCGACCTCAGTACCGATGAGATGCGCGATGTCATGCGCGAAATCATGACCGGGCAATGCACGGATGCGCAGATCGGCGCGTTCATGATGGCCATGCGCATGAAGAGCGAAAGCATCGATGAGATCGTTGGCGCGGTGACGGCGATGCGCGAGTTGGCGGACAAGGTTGAACTCAACACCCTTGACGGCGTGGTCGATGTGGTCGGCACCGGCGGCGACGGTGCAAACATTTTCAACGTCTCCACGGCTTCCTCGTTCGTAGTCGCCGCAGCCGGTTGCACCGTAGCCAAGCATGGTAACCGTGCGGTGTCGGGCAAAAGCGGCAGCGCTGATCTGCTTGAGGCGGCGGGTATCTACCTGAACCTGACGCCGGTTCAGGTGGCGCGCTGCATCGACAACGTCGGCATCGGTTTCATGTTTGCCCAGACTCACCATAGCGCCATGAAGCACGCCGCCGGCCCGCGCCGCGAGCTGGGCTTGCGCACGCTGTTCAACATGCTCGGCCCGCTTACGAATCCGGCCGGTGTGAAACATCAGGTGGTGGGTGTGTTCAGTCAGGCGTTGTGCCGGCCATTGGCCGAAGTCTTGCAGCGTCTGGGCAGCAAGCACGTTCTGGTGGTGCACTCGAAGGATGGCCTGGACGAGTTCAGTCTGGCGGCACCGACCTTTGTGGCTGAATTGAAGAATGACCAGATCACCGAGTATTGGGTCGAACCCGAAGACCTCGGGATGAAGAGTCAGAGCCTGCATGGCCTGGCGGTGGAAAGCCCGGCGGCCTCCCTTGAGCTGATTCGCGATGCCTTGGGCAAGCGCAAGACCGAGAACGGTCAGAAAGCCGCCGAGATGATCGTGCTTAATGCCGGTGCCGCGCTGTACGCCGCCGACCATGCCAGCAGTTTGAAAGAAGGCGTTGCCCTGGCGCACGATGCGCTGCACACAGGCCTCGCTCGGGAAAAACTTGAGGAATTGGGTGCATTTACCGCGGTATTCAAAGTGGAGAATGAGGGATGAGTGTACCGACGGTTCTGGAAAATATTCTGGCCCGCAAAGTTCAGGAAGTCGCCGAGCGTAGCGCTCGTGTGAGTCTGGCGGAGCTGGAAAATCTGGCCAAGGCGGCCGATGCACCCCGTGGTTTTGCCAAGGCATTGATCGATCAGGCCAAGACGAAGCAGCCGGCGGTCATTGCTGAAATCAAGAAGGCTTCGCCAAGCAAAGGCGTGATTCGCGAGAATTTCGTGCCTGCGGACATTGCCAGAAGTTACGAAAAGGGCGGGGCCACTTGCCTGTCGGTGCTCACCGACATCGATTACTTCCAGGGCGCCGATGCGTATCTGCAGCAGGCTCGGGCGGCGTGCAAGTTGCCGGTGATCCGCAAGGACTTCATGATCGATCCTTACCAGATCGTCGAATCCCGGGCTCTGGGCGCTGACTGCGTGCTGTTGATCGTCTCCGCACTGGACGACGTGAAGATGGCCGAGCTGGCTGCCGTGGCCAAAAGCGTCGGTCTTGATGTGTTGGTGGAGGTCCACGATGGCGACGAGCTGGAGCGGGCCTTGAAAACCCTCGACACGCCGCTGGTGGGCGTGAACAACCGCAACCTGCACACCTTCGACGTCAATCTGGAAACCACCCTCGACCTGTTGCCGCGCATCCCGCGTGATCGTCTGGTCATCACCGAGAGTGGCATTCTCAATCGGGCCGATGTCGAGCTGATGGAAATCAGCGATGTGTATGCGTTCCTGGTCGGCGAAGCGTTCATGCGTGCTGAAAGCCCGGGTACGGAATTGCAGCGCCTGTTCTTTCCCGAGCGTGGCATTCCAGTGAGCGGTTCTACGCTCGACTGAACACATCTTCGCGGGCAACCCGATCCCTGTGGGAGCGGGCTTGCCCGCGAAGAGGCCATCAAGTACCCCAAAGACTCATGTCTTACGGAGTCATCCATGCCTCAGCCAACCCCTCTGACCATCGAAGCCGGCCTGCTCGCCGAACAGGATCTGCTGGCCCATGTGTGCACCGGTGAGTCGGAGTTCGGTCTGCTGTTCTGGCAACCCACTGACCGCGCGTTGGTCATGCCCCGTCGCTTGAATCGTTTGCCACTGTTCGACGCCGCGTGCGAAATATCTGCTGCCGCCGGTTGGCCGGTGCTGCTGCGTGAAACCGGCGGTGAGCCGGTGCCGCAATCGGCATCGACCATCAACATCGCACTGGTTTATGCCCCACCGCGCAGCGAAGGCGATCTGAACCGCATCGAAACCGGCTACCGGCGTTTGTGCGATCCGATCTGTCAGTTACTGGATGAGCTGGGCGGCACTTCGTCGTTGGGCGAAATCGAGGGCGCGTTCTGCGACGGTCGTTTCAACGTCAACCTCGATGGTCGAAAGATGGTCGGCACCGCCCAGCGTTGGCGCCAGAGCAAGGGCGGTCAGCGTCCGGTCGGTCTGGTGCATGGGGCGATGTTGATCGATGACGAGCGAGAGTCGATGGTCGCGGCGGTCAATCGCTTCAATGAGGCCTGTGGCCTGGAACAGCGGGTTCGCGCTGAAAGCCACATTGCCCTGCATGAAAAGTTTGCCGCTCCTGAGGCACTGGAACGGCTCGATGCGCTGTACCGACAGTTGCTGGCAGAAATGCTCGGGGCTTAAGTTTAGGAACTTAAGTTTTCGAGCTTGAGTTTTCGAGCTTAGCGCGTACCGAAGACCACCATGGTCTTGCCTTTGACGTTGACCAGGTTGCGCTCTTCCAGATCCTTGAGCACACGGCCGACCATCTCACGGGAACAACCGACAATCCGGCCGATTTCCTGACGGGTCACCTTGATCTGCATGCCGTCCGGGTGAGTCATGGCGTCAGGCTGCTTGCACAGCTCCAGCAGACAGCGCGCAACGCGACCGGTCACGTCGAAGAACGCCAGATCGCCGACCTTGCGCGTGGTATTGCGCAGGCGCTGTGCGATTTGTCCGCTGAGCACGTAAAGAATGTCTGGATCTTGTTGGGACAACTCGCGGAATTTTGCGTAGCTGATTTCCGCGACGTCGCATTCGACCTTGGCGCGCACCCAAGCGCTGCGTTCCTGTTCCAGGCCGGCTTGCTCAAACAGACCCAGCTCGCCGAAAAAGTCGCCGGAATTGAGGTAGGCAATGATCATTTCACGGCCGTCGTCATCCTCAATCAGGATGGTTACCGAACCTTTGATGATGAAAAACAGCGTGTCCGAGCGGTCACCTGCACAAATGATGTTGCTCTTGGCGGCATAGCGACGGCGCTGACAGTGCATCAACAGTTTGTCGAGGTTCTTGATTTTGGGTGTGGGAGTAATAGCAACCATGGTTGTATCCCGAAAAGACTGCACGGTGTTTGTTTTTTATAGGAGCTGGCGAAGCCTGCGATCCTTTTTATTCGCTACAAAGCTGGCAATGCGCCACTGAATTGGCGTCAGCTTAACAGACGCATTCCTTCAAGATTCGAGAATTTGCCTACGACGCAGATGGTTATGTCCTAGGAAGGCGAAGCGCTGCCAATCAAGGGCCCTGTGCTAAGCTGGCGACCCTTTTTTATACAGTGGAGTCTTGGCGATGAAGGCACGCATCCAATGGGCTGGCGAAGCCATGTTCCTCGGCGAATCCGGCAGCGGTCATGTCGTGGTCATGGACGGTCCGCCCGATGCCGGCGGTCGTAACCTGGGTGTCCGGCCGATGGAAATGCTTCTGCTGGGTGTTGGCGGTTGCAGCAATTTTGATGTGGTCAGCATCCTCAAGAAGTCCCGTCAGGCCGTCGAAAGCTGCGAAGCCTTTCTCGAAGCCGAACGTGCGACCGAAGATCCGAAGGTTTTCACCAAGATCCACATGCACTTCGTGGTCAAGGGCCGCGGGCTGAAAGAAGCCCAGGTCAGGCGCGCCATTGAGCTGTCGGCGGAGAAGTATTGCTCGGCCTCGATCATGCTCGGCGCGGCAGGCGTGGCGATTACCCACGACTACGAAATCATCGAACTCGGTTGAATCGACATTCAACTATCATAAAAGCAGTGCAGACTCTGGCGATCCATCGCTGACGTCTGCACAGGTCGCTTTCCTGAACAGAAAAACAAAATCGCCATCGCGAAGAGGTGTTAACCGTCCTACGCAGGTGCGTCGTTCGCATCTGACGGGCATGCTTGATCACGCGGCCAGCCCGCAATACATAGAGAGTTTTAACGGTGAAAAGCAAACTCAAGCTCCACGGGTTCAATAACCTGACAAAGACCTTGAGCTTCAATATCTATGACATCTGCTACGCGGAAACTCCGCAAGACCAACAGGCTTACGTCGAGTACATCAATAAAGAGTACAACGCCAAGCGCCTGACGCAGATCCTCACAGAAGTTGTCGATATCATTGGTGCCAACATCCTGAACATCGCCAGTCAGGACTATGAACCCCAGGGCGCCAGCGTCACGATTCTGATCTCTGAAGAGCCAGTGACCCCGACCGACAGTCAGATCGAAGAGTCTCCGGGTCCGTTACCCGAAATCATCCTGGCCCACCTCGACAAGAGCCACATCACGGTGCACACCTACCCGGAAATCCATCCGGTGGACGGTATCGCGACGTTCCGTGTGGACATCGACGTGTCGACCTGTGGCGTCATTTCACCGCTCAAAGCACTCAATTTCCTGATTCACCAGTTCGATTCAGACATCGTGACCGTGGATTACCGCGTGCGCGGCTTTACCCGTGACGTCGAAGGCAAGAAGCATTTCATCGACCACGAGATCAACTCGATCCAGAACTACTTGTCCGAAGACACCCGCGACGCGTACCAGATGACCGACGTGAACGTGTACCAGGAAAACCTGTTCCACACCAAAATGCTTTTGAAGCACTTCGAACTGGATAACTACCTGTTCGGCGACGCCACCAGCAACCTGTCCTCTGAGCAACGTGCCTTGGTGACTGAGCGTGTGAAACACGAAATGCTCGAAATCTTCTACGCGCGCAACATGCCAAACTAAGATCTTCGAGTACAAAAAAAGGCGACTACCTTGCGGTAGTCGCCTTTTTTATTTGTTGGAATACAGAGCCCTTGTGGGAGCGTGGCTTGCCCGCGAAGAGGCCCTATGTAACAACCTGACCCTCAGATCCGATAAGTACTCTTGGTCATCACCTTTGCCAACAAACTCATCCCGAACTTCACCGGCGCCGGAAAACGAAATCCACCCGCATCCAGCGCACTTTCAGCATGATGCTCTTCATCGATACGCATCTGCTCCAGGATCGCCCGGGATTTTTCGTCCTCGGCTGGCAGTTGCTCAAGGTGTTCGTTCAGGTGTTTGCAGACCTGATGCTCGGTGGCAGCAACGAAACCCAGGCTGACTTTGTCGCTGATCAACCCGGCAACCGCGCCAATCCCGAACGACATGCCGTAGAACAGCGGATTGAGGATGCTGGTATGGCTACCCAGCTGATGAATGCGTTGTTCGCACCAGACCAGATGGTCGATTTCTTCTTCGGCGGCGTGCTCCATGGCGGCGCGCACTTTCGGCAGTTTGGCGGTCAGGGCCTGACCTTGATACAGCGCCTGGGCGCAGACTTCGCCGGTATGGTTGATGCGCATCAAGCCGGCGACATGTCGGGTGTCCTCGTCGCTCATTTGCGCATCCGGCTGCACGATGGCCGGCGACGGACGGTAGGGCTGACCACTGAAAGGCAACAAAGTCCGCATCGCAGCATCGGCTTGCAGCAGAAGACGGTCAATTGGCGAGTAGTGACGTTGGGTAGTCATGCTGACCTCCGGGAAGAATCTCGGCGGCCAGTTTAACCCAATCGGCCGGGAGAGGGTTTGCGTTGGGTCATTTCAGCTTTCTACACCCAAAGCAAAAGATCGCAGCCTTCGGCAGCTCCTACGGAGATCGGTGTAGGAGCTGCCGAAGGCTGCGATTTTTTGGTGGTTAGTGGATCAGCCCGGCGGCCAGTGCATCTGACGCTGACCCAGCACGTGCATATGGATGTGATAGACGGTCTGCCCACCCAATTCATTGCAGTTCATGACCACCCGGAAACCTTCCTCACAGCCCAATTCCAGAGCCAGACGCTGGGCCGTGAACAGAATGTGCCCGGCCAAAGCCTTATCGTCCTCGGTGAGGTCGTTAAGGGTGCGCACCGGTTTCTTCGGGACTACCAGGAAATGCACGGGGGCCTGCGGTGCGATGTCGTGGAAGGCCAGTACTTGGTCGTCCTCGTAAATGATCTTCGCCGGGATTTCCCGGTTGATGATCTTGGTGAACAGAGTATCCACAGCTGTTTTCTCCGTTGTTTGGGCTGGCCTGAGTGTAACCATGGGTTATGTCAGAGCCCAGTCTTTTGCCTTGAGGATTGATCAGCGCGGGCAATAGGCTTTGTTGACCATGCCCGCGATTGTCCGGGTCAGCCAGCGTGAGCCGAGCCGCGGCAGGAACGCGAACCAGCGATTCAGGCGACCGGGGATAATAATGGCGCGATTTTTCGCCAGCGCGCGCACGGTATAAAGCGCGACTTCTTCTGGACTCATCAGCAGTTTGCTCTCGACCAGTTTGTCGGTATCCAGTTGCGCGGTGCGGAAAAACGCCGTGCGGGTCGGGCCGGGGCAGAGCACCGACACCTTGACCGCGCATTTCTTCAGTTCGACGCGTAAACCTTCGGAAAAATGCAGTACGTAAGCCTTGCTGGCGTAGTAAGTGCTCATCCAGGGGCCGGGATGGAACGCCGCGACCGAGGCGACGTTCAGAATCTGCCCGCCGCCCTGCAAGGCCATGCTGTTGCCGATGGCATGGCACAAGCGAGTGAGGGCCAGGATGTTCACTTCGATCAAGTCCTGCTCGGTCATCCAGTCCTGGGCCAGGAACGGACCGCAGGTACCGATGCCGGCACAGTTGACCAGCAAATCGATTTGCCGGTCGCCTTCCTCCAGCTCCAGCAAAAAACCGGACAGCCTCAGCGGCTCGCCCAGGTCACAGGCACGAAACAGCACCTCCACACCAAAACGTTGAGTCAGTTCAATCGCAATGCTTTCCAGCTGATCACGCTGTCGGGCCACCAGAATCAGGCTGCGGCCGCGCCGGGCCAGCGCTTCGGCCATCGCCAGGCCGATGCCGCTGGAAGCGCCAGTGATCAGAGCGTAACGGGTCATGCAGTTCTCCATCGCAACAGCTCCGCGCCGGCGACGCAGGTGTCACGGACGGGGAGCGCTGTTCATTCTTTCGCAGAGTCTACAGGGGGCTCGGCTGCTTCGGCTGCATCATCGGATGAATTTGGTGCTTGCTCGGCCTCTTCGGCCGGCTCGACTTCAACTTCGTCGGTGATCACCGAGCTGCTTTGATAGGTGCTCTCGGTGGCGCTTTTGTACTCATCCTGGATCGCGGTGAGGCCTCCAGTCAGCCCGCCGACGAACATGATCGCGATAAACACCAGCCATAGCGAAGCCAGCACCCTGACCGCGTTGCTGTTGGGCGGTGGTGGTGCGCCATATCGGTTGGCAGTGTTGTTACCCGGCACGATCATTATTACAAACGGAAAAACGCTGCCCACGACCGGTACAAGGTTCAGCAGCCAGAGCCAGCCGGACCAGCCGATATCGTGCAGGCGCTGCACACTGAACTGGATGCTGATGAATGCGAGCACCACGACCAGGATAAAGGCCAGCAGACCCGCGAGGACCAAGCCAGCAGTGGAGTCCGTGCTAATGAGCGCGAAGCCGAAAATAGCCAGCACGGCACCAACGCCAAGCGTCACCAGCGTAAGCGCCATCGTCCAGGCCAGAAAGCGCAAGCGACCGATGCGGCCAACGAAACTGAATGCCTTGAGTGCAGAAAACTCCGGCAGTGCTTCGCCGACAGAGGCTCGGGGCGGTGCATAGGGAGAATCGGGCTCTGCCGTGACAGGTTGGTTATTGGCAGGGGCGTGTTCGTGAACGTCGGACAGGTTCAGCTCGATCGAGGGTTCTGTTTCGATTCGGGCATCGATGCCGGTTTTCGTTAGCGCCTGAAGGTAAGTCTGCGCGTCGGCGTGTGACAGGTCGCGCTTGAGTGCAACTGTCCGGCCATTGAATAGGCGCTCGATAGCCGCGACATCGCTTTTGAACAGCTCGGCGAGATTGAGCTTCGCGGTGGTGGCGTCAACACCTGGCTGCAGAGCGCCATCGAAGACGATCTTGAAACGGTTTTCGCTCATGGCCGAGGCATCCTTGTCGCGAGAGTTTGTAATAGACGGTGTTGCAAGCATGGAGTGTAGGGCCAGCCGGATTGGGCTTGCCAAGTTTTTCTGTCAGCGCGGCCAGCGCTTGGGCAACGCCGCCGCCAGTTCCAGCGCCTTGCGGTATTCGGCATCGAGACGTGCGACCAGTTGATCGACACTCGGCAGGTCATCGATTTCTCCGACACCCTGGCCTGCGGACCACACGGTTTTCCAGGCTTTGGCTTCGTCGCTCAATGGCTTGAGCTTGGAGCCGAAATTCACCTCGCCCTTGCCTTGCAGGGCTGCCATGTCGAAACCGGCGGCCTCCAGGCTCCGACGCATGAAACTTGCCGGTACTCCCGACACCGCTGGAGTATGGACGATGTCGGCGGCTCTGGAAGTCAGGAGCATCTCCTTATACGCGTCAGGTGCATGACTTTCAGTGGTGCCGATAAATCGCGTACCGAAGTAGGCCAAATCCGCGCCGAGCACTTGCGCGGCAAGAATTTCATGGCCATGGTTCAGGCAACCGGCCAGCAGCAGGGTCTTGTCGAAAAACTGGCGAATCTCGGCGATCAGCGAAAACGGGCTCCAGGTCCCGGCGTGACCACCGGCGCCCGCGGCCACGGCAATCAAACCGTCAACACCTGCTTCAGCGGCTTTTTCCGCGTGGCGACGGGTTGTCACGTCATGAAATACCAAGCCTCCATAGCCATGCACGGCGTCGACCAATTCCTTCACGGCGCCGAGGCTGGTGATCACGATCGGTACTTTGTGCTCGATGCAGATCGCCAGGTCGGCCTGCAATCGCGGGTTGCTGTTGTGGACAATCAGGTTCACCGCGTAAGGAGCGGGATTTTCCAGTATAGCCAGTCCTGCTTCGATTTCTTCCAGCCAGGCCTTGAAACCGCTGCTCTCACGCTGGTTCAGCGCGGGAAAGCTGCCCACCACGCCATTACGGCAGCAGGCGAGCACCAGTTCAGGGTTGGAGATCAGGAACATCGGCGCCGCCACCACGGGCAGACGCAAGCGTTGTTCGAGCAAAGCGGGCAGCGACATTGGAAGTACCCCGGGTGAATTATGCTTATTGGATTAAAACGGCCGAACGACGACCAGAATTACGATAGCCAGCAATATCAGAACCGGCACTTCATTGAACCAGCGATAAAAGACATGGCTGCGGGTGTTTTCGCCACGGGCAAAACGTTTTACCTGTGCGCCGCACATGTGGTGATAGCCGATCAGGATTACTACAAGGGTCAATTTGGCATGCATCCATGCACCTTGGGTGAAGTAGGCGCTTGGGTTGAGGCTGATCAACCAGATGCCGAACACCAGGGTGGCGATCATCGCCGGGCCCATGATGCCCCGGTACAGCTTGCGCTCCATGATGCTGAAGCGTTCCTTGCTGACGGTGTCTTCGCTTTGAGCGTGATAGACGAACAGGCGCGGCAGGTAAAACAGGCCGGCAAACCAGCAGACCATGCTGACGATATGAAGCGCTTTGAGCCACAGATAAAGCATTTTTAGTTATTCCCAGGGTTCACAGTAGCGGGAATAGTAGAGGCTTGAGCCGCCACACGTCACCTTGACGGTTGTCGCAGGGCCGCGCGGCCCCTATTATCGACGGCTTTCCAGTGGGTTCGTTGAGGGCAGGTTTATGGTCAAGGTCGGTATCGTCGGCGGCACGGGTTACACCGGTGTCGAACTGCTGCGTCTGTTGGCACAGCATCCGCAAGCTGAAGTGGTAGTGATCACTTCCCGATCCGAGGCTGGCCTGGCCGTGGCCGACATGTACCCGAACCTGCGAGGCCACTACGACGGCCTGGCTTTCAGCGTTCCGGACATCAAGACCCTCGGGGCCTGCGACGTGGTGTTCTTTGCCACGCCGCACGGTGTTGCGCATGCGCTGGCCGGTGAGCTGCTGGCTGCCGGGACCAAGGTCATCGACCTGTCGGCAGACTTCCGTCTGCAAGACGCCGATGAGTGGGCCAAATGGTACGGTCAGCCGCACGGCGCGCCGGAACTGTTGGAGGAGGCGGTCTACGGCTTGCCGGAAGTTAACCGCGAGCAAATCAAGCAAGCACGCCTGATTGCTGTGCCGGGTTGCTACCCGACGGCCACGCAATTGGGATTCCTGCCATTGCTTGAAGCCGGTCTGGCAGATACCACTCGTTTGATCGCAGACTGCAAATCCGGCGTCAGCGGCGCCGGTCGTGGCGCTTCTGTAGGTTCGCTGTACTCCGAGACGTCGGAAAGCATGAAGGCTTACGCCGTCAAAGGGCACCGTCATTTGCCGGAAATCCGCCAGGGCCTGCGTCGTGCAGCGGGCAAGGACGTGGGGCTGACCTTCGTTCCGCACCTGACACCAATGATTCGCGGTATTCACTCGACGCTCTACGCGACTGTCGTGGATCGCTCGGTGGATCTGCAGGCGTTGTTCGAAAAGCGCTATGCCAACGAACCGTTCGTCGATGTAATGCCTGCCGGCAGCCATCCGGAAACCCGTAGCGTGCGCGGCGCCAACGTTTGCCGTATCGCCGTGCATCGTCCGCAGGATGGTGATCTGGTGGTGGTATTGTCGGTGATCGACAACCTGGTCAAAGGCGCGTCGGGTCAGGCGGTGCAGAACCTGAATATCCTGTTCGGTCTGGATGAGCGTCTGGGCCTGTCCCATGCAGGCATGCTGCCGTAAGGCTTTATCCCGCTCAGCAAAAAGGCCCGTCGAACGGGCCTTTTTGCATTTTGGTCTGACAATTGGGTTGATTGATATACCGTAACAATAGTTGACCGATTTTCTGGGAGAAGCGGATAATGCGCGTCATCACGCATTATGGCGGCGTAACGCCGGGAGATAGTCAGCATGAGCGTCGAATCCTTCACCCCCACGGCTTTGCAATTCACCCACGGTGCCGCGCACAAGGTGAAGAGCCTGGTCGATGAAGAGGGGAATGATCGCTTGAAGCTGCGCGTATTCGTTACGGGCGGCGGTTGTTCAGGGTTTCAGTACGGCTTCACCTTCGATGAAGAAGTGGCCGATGACGACACCATCGTCGAGCGCGAAGGCGTCAGCCTGGTGGTCGATCCAATGAGCTTCCAGTACCTGGCAGGTGCCGAAGTGGATTACCAGGAAGGTCTGGAAGGTTCGCGTTTCGTGATCAAGAACCCGAACGCTACCACCACGTGTGGCTGCGGCTCTTCGTTCTCGATCTGATCGCACCTCACCGCATTACCAGACGCCGCAGAATCTCAGGACTCTGCGGCGTTTTGCTGTCTGGGGTTCAGGCTCAGGCGGGGTAGATGGCGCCGAGTACGCGTAGGCCGCGGGCACCGGTGACACTCGGACGGTTGGCCGCGATACCTTCCAGGCAGCAATGGGCTAGCCAGGCGAAGGCCATGGCTTCGACCCAGTCCGGGTCTACGCCGTAAGCAGCAGTGCTGCTGACTTTCGCATTCGGCAACAGGCTGGCCAAGCGCTTCATCAGCGTGGCGTTGTGCGCGCCGCCGCCACAAACCAGCAGCTCCCGGGTATTCGATTGGGCGCTTTGCAATGACTCGACAATGGTCAGCGCAGTCAGCTCAAGCAGCGTGGCCTGTACGTCTTCGGCAGCGAAGGTCGGTAGCTGCGACAGATGCTGCATCAGCCATGGGAGATTGAATACTTCGCGACCGGTGCTCTTCGGGCCTTGGGTCACAAAGAATGGATCACTGAGCAGCTCGTTCAGCAGAACCGGTTCAACCTTGCCGCTGGCGGCCCATTGACCGTCACGATCAAAGTTGTCGCCGCGTTGCTGGTGAATCCAGGCATCCAGCAAGACATTCCCGGGGCCGCAGTCAAACCCGGCAACAGGCTTGCCGGGTTCGATCAGGCTGAGATTGCTGAACCCGCCGACGTTCAATACCGCGCGGTTGCCAGGCCGTTCTTCAAACAGGGCTTCGTGAAAGGCTGGAACCAGTGGCGCGCCTTGTCCGCCGGCGGCTACATCGCGGCTGCGGAAATCGCTGACCACGGTGATGCCGGTCAGCTCGGTGAGCAAGGCGGGGTTGCCTATTTGTACCGTGAACCCGCGCGCCGGCTCATGGCGAACGGTCTGGCCGTGGCTGCCAATCGCGCGAATGTCGTCGGGTTTCAGATTTTGTTGGTCGAGGAGGGTGTGAATGCCCTGTGCGGCCAGTTTCACCCAGTTTTGCTGGGCAATGGCGGAGCGGGCAATCTCGTCCGGGCCGCTGGCGCACAAGCCAAGCAGCTCGGCGCGCAGGGAATCAGGCATAGGGATGTAATGGGTGGCGATCAGCTTGATCGCCGGGGCTTGCTCGATCAACGCAATGTCCAGGCCATCAAGGCTGGTCCCGGACATCACACCTATATAGAGCGTCATGGCTTAGCGTTTACTCGAAGCCAGCTGGGTGGTTTTCTCTTGATCCATGCGCGCCATCAGCGGTTGGCTTTGCGCGAGGAAGCGTGAGCGTTCAGCTTTGGAGATCGGATCGGCCATCGCCACCTTCTGACCCAGCGGGTCGACGTGCACGCCATTGACCTGGAACTCGTAGTGCAAGTGCGGGCCGGTGGACAGGCCGGTAGTGCCGATGTAACCGATCACCTGACCTTGCTTGACGCTGCCGCCAGTCTTGATGCCTTTGGCGAAGCCCTGCATATGACCGTACAGCGTGCGATAGGTATTACCGTGCTGGATGATCACGGTGTTGCCGTAACCGCCGCGACGACCCGCCAACAATACTTTTCCGTCACCGGCAGCCTTGATCGGCGTACCGCGTGGGGCTGCGTAATCGACACCCTTGTGGGCGCGGATCTTGTTCAGGATCGGGTGCTTGCGTCCCATGGAGAATTTCGAGCTGATGCGGGCGAAGTCTACCGGGGTACGGATAAACGCCTTGCGCATGCTGTTGCCGTCAGCCGTGTAGTAGCTGCTGTTGCCTTGTTTGTTGGTGTAGCGCACCGCGGTGTAAGTCTTGCCGCGGTTGGTGAAGCGTGCAGAGAGGATCGGGCCATTGCCAACAGCTTTGCCATTGACGACTTTCTGTTCATAGATCACATCGAACTCGTCACCCTGGCGAATATCCTGGGCGAAGTCGACGTCATAGCCAAACACACTGGCCATATCCATGGTCAGGCTGTGGGACAAACCGGCTCGGGCGGCAGATTGCGACAGCGAGCTGTTGATCACGCCATGAACATAGGCGGAGCGAACTGTGGGCTTGGCGGTAATGCGGTTGAACGTATAACCCTTGTCATTCTTGGTCAGGCTGATGCTTTCCATGTCGCTGACCTTGCTGTGCAAGTTGGTCAGCTGGCCATCCGGGTCCAGTTCGAACTCAAGCTTCTGGCCATGTTTGAGCTGGCTGAACTGCTTGGCCTGCTTGTCGCTGGCTAGCACTTCATGCACCGAAGTGGCCGGAAGGCCGACTTTCTCGAACAAAGTCGAGAGAGTGTCGCCTTTGCTAACAATCACTTCCTTATGGCCTGGCGCCTTCTTCTCTTCGACGACTGGCGCGGGAGCAGGGGCGGGGGCGGCCTGGGCGGTTTCCTGAGTGTCTTCGGCGCTGTTTTCGATCTGCGCGAAGGGGGAGGCGGCCGGCTCATTTGTGGCTTGGACGACTTCGGCGGCGTCTTGATCTTGTGTCAGTTGTTCTGCAGGGCTTTCCAGTTCAAGACTCAGGGTCGTCTTTTTGGCTTCAACATCACTGGAAGGGAATACCAGAAGCGCCAGGCTGAGAAGGGCGGCGATGCCACTTGCTGCAAGCAGGTGGGTCTTCGGGTAAAGCGGAGGCGCTTTAGACGGTTCTGTGGTCATAGGTAATTTTGACTTTGAAAAGATGAATTGGAAAAGATGAATGACATGATGAAGACGAAATAACTGTATAAAATATAACCAAATCATCTCTGAAGCAAGTCTGCGAACGCTCTGTCCGTGGATTGGCGTCCGTGCGCCGGGCAAAACTTGTATTTGGTGCGCGATCTTGTATGGTTGTTCCCCTTTGAATCTGAGCCTTGCGGGTCTGTTATGAAGTCGGTTGAAGAGCAGCTAGCGCTGATCAAACGTGGTGCAGAAGAACTGTTGGTCGAGTCCGAGCTGATCGAGAAACTCAAGCGTGGCCAGCCGCTGCGTATTAAGGCAGGCTTCGATCCGACCGCGCCGGATTTGCACCTGGGTCACACCGTGCTTATTAATAAGCTGCGCCAGTTCCAGGAACTGGGTCACCAGGTGATCTTCCTTATAGGTGACTTCACCGGGATGATCGGTGATCCAAGCGGCAAGAGCGCGACACGTCCTCCGCTCACCCGTGAGCAGGTTCTCGAGAATGCCGAGACCTACAAGACTCAGGTCTTCAAGATTCTTGATCCGGCCAAGACTGAAGTGGCGTTCAACTCCACCTGGATGGATCAGATGGGGCCAGCCGACTTCATTCGTCTGACTTCGCAATACACCGTAGCTCGCATGCTCGAGCGCGACGATTTCGATAAGCGCTACACGACCAATCAGCCAATTGCTATTCACGAGTTCCTCTATCCGCTGGTTCAGGGTTATGACTCGGTCGCGTTGCGCGCGGATGTCGAGCTGGGTGGTACCGATCAGAAATTCAACCTGCTGATGGGGCGCGAGCTGCAGCGTAGTTATGGTCAGGAGGCTCAATGCATTCTGACGATGCCGTTGCTCGAAGGTCTGGATGGTGTGAAGAAGATGTCCAAGTCGTTGGGCAACTACGTCGGTATCCAGGAAGCGCCGGGTGTCATGTATGGCAAGCTGGTCTCTATTCCGGATTTGCTGATGTGGCGTTACTTCGAATTGCTCAGTTTCCGCTCCATGGAAGAGATCAATGCTTTCCGGGCTGACGTCGAGGCGGGCGCGAATCCGCGTGACATCAAGATCAAGCTGGCCGAAGAGATCGTTGCGCGCTTCCATGGTGAAGAGGCTGCGGCCAATGCTCACCGTGCGGCGGGCAACCGTATGAAGGATGGTGAGCTGCCGGATGATCTGCCAGAGATCGAGTTGACCGCTGCCGAGGATATGCCGATTGCTGCTGTCCTTAATAAAGCGGGCCTGGTGAAGAACTCCGCTGTGGCGCGCGATCTTCTCGGTTCTGGTGGTGTGCGTATAGATGGTGAGGTTGTCGATCGCACCTTTATATACGTACTGGGCGCGACCCATGTTTGCCAGGCCGGGAAGAAGGCATTTGCGCGTATTACGCTCAAATCCGAATAAAGCTGAAATCAGGGGTTGACGGCAGATTCTGAAAGCCTATAATTCGCCCCACTTCCGGCGCAGTCGAAACGGAAAACTCCTTGGTAAACAAAGAGTTACGCAGTTTTCGACAGCGGTTACGCTTCAGTTCATCGAAGCCAGAAGGAGTTGGTAAGGCAGTGTGTTTTCGCCTTATTGACGGTTCGATCATCTCGGTCGAAAGCGGAGAAAAAGAGGTGTTGACAGCAGCGAGTAACGCTGTAGAATTCGCCTCCCGCTAACGAGAGATCGGAAGCGCAAGTGGTTGAAGTTGTTAAAGATTTAC
>NZ_JAGYGK010000025.1:0-74182 GCF_019947395.1 Pseudomonas sp. BF-R-26
TGGCGCGTTGCTGGGGAGGTTTAGCTCATCAGGAAGGGACATCGTGCCTTGATCAGGCTACGAAGCCGGACAGCCGGACAGCCTTGAAGATCGAAACGGGATCTAACGTTTTTACACACTCTGGGCCAGGAGCGGACGTTTCCTCAACCCACCGTGTACAAGCTGCCTGGGCCTTCACAAGATTTAGTATCATAAGGCCATTTTTCAATATCGTCCGACCCCGAGATTTTCAAGGAAGTCCGGAGGTATCAGGGAGCAGTTGATGTACGGGAATGACAAGTTTGGCTGGACGTATGCGCTGCTGGCTGGAGCAGTGGCACTCAGCGGTTGTACTTCACTATTTCAGGGCAAGCAGTATCTCTTTCCCCGGCCGGATGAACCCTCGGCGACGGTTCGCCTTAAATATGAAAGTGGCACCAATCTTGACGCTATGACCTTTAACGAATCGGGTTGTTACGCGGGCTTCACGCCATTGCCATACACCGACGGTTTTATCGAAGCGCAGGTAGCAGTGGGCAAAGAGCTGGTATTGACCTACCGGCAAGTAGTCGCGGGTAGCATGTGTCAAATCCCCTTTTCCTTCACGCCTCAGGAGGGAGCAACTTACACCTTGAAGTCGGGCTCCTGGAGTGAGTCCAAGACGGGCATCCTACCCATCTTCACCAGCGACCAATATTACTGCGGACTTGGCGTAGTCAAGAAAGTCGGAACTCAGGAGAGCGTCGAACCCATTCAACAGTTGCGTATCAAGACGGGTTTTGCGTGCCTCAGGTTCGTCAAGTAGAGCAATAGGCTGCTTGGCTCGGAGCCGAGAAAAGGCACAATTTGTACCCTTTCCTCTGTCAGTTTTTGGCCGATTCCTGTCTGTCACAAAGGGCTGCTATCGACCCAAGTTGTGTGAAAACGCGCTAGATGTTCACCTTGAATAAAGCGCTTCATGGGCAATCCTTGCGATGAAATTCTCTGAAATCATAGCAAGGGCTTTCGGATGGGATAGATACTCAATCGTAGACTTATTGAACCAGCTGCCGGATCCCTAGAGACAAAATCAAACCACCGCATAATCGATCAATAGCTTTTTTCCTCCTTCGATACGCAGAAGCGATCTCAGGTTGCGAAAGAGCGATTGCGACCACTCCATACCAAGTCATCGAAACCACCACTACGACTGCCAGCATCGACAAAAACGTGCTTGGTGAAACGTGAGCGGGGGCTGCCGCTGAGAAAATAGCGGCATAGAAGGCCATGGATTTAGGATTGCCAATGTTCGTAACGACCCCCTGAATGAATGACTGCCGAAAGTTTCCGACGACAGCATTATTACAGGGGGCAAGCGCGCTCTTCCCGGCCTTGAGCAGCAGTCGGAATCCAAACCACATCAGATAGGCTGCCCCCAGAACTTTTACGATCAGCGCCGCCCAAGGGAACGCAGTAAATACAACGCCGATACCTGCGATTGCACAGGTAGCCCAGAATAAATTGACCAATACGATGCCTGCTACCAAGGCCAAAGCTTCTGACCGCGTAGCAGCGACCGCTTTGTGGACTACTGCAACGAAATTTGGCCCTGGAATAATGACACCGGCCAGGTAAACCAAAAAGACTGTCAAAACGGCGGGACCATCGATCATCTGCATTCCTTGCGAGTGTTGTTCGTAGTTGTGTTTTACACGCTCTCGACCCAAACCAGCCAGTCGGTCTCTAGTTGCCAGAAGAGGTCAGTAGCTCCTTTCCTGGCAAAATTCAGCAGTCCTGCAACAGTTCCAGGGCACGATCAAAGTCGAACAGTTGCACCTGCTCCGCGACCAGAGTCAGACGCTTGGCCAAGGCCCGATCGAGTGACAGATTGCGCAGCTCGGTAAGCGCATCCATGGCTGCCGTGTCGCTTTCGGCCAACAGACCCTTGAGCCTGTTCAACTGCTCGCTCAACTCTGGGCCATCCTGCGGGGCCTCGCCCATTGATGCTGGGGCGTTTCCGGCGAGGCCGGCCAGAGCGGTCAATGTCGGCAGCAGGCAACGCTCGACCTCTGTCGCCAGCTCTTGCACCACCATAGCGGGCTCGTCGTTCTGGCAGGCCAGTTCCAGCACCGCGGCGGCCTGCGCCACGGCCCTGGCACCGATGTTGCCGGCCGTGCCGCGCAGACTGTGGGCCACACGTCCGGCCGCGCTATCATCCGAGTCGGCCAGTGCGGCCTGGAATTGCTCGGCAAAACCTGCCTGAGTGTCGCGAAACTTGCAGAGCAGGCGCAGATAGAGTTCTCGCCGGCCCATACAGGTCGCCAGGCCGGCAACCATATCAATGCCCTCAAGACGATCCGGAAGCCCACCTGACAGGCCTACATTTGGCGATGCTGGAGCAGCCTGTGGCCTGATCCATTTTGCCAGTGTGGCGAACATGTCATCGACATTGAGTGGCTTGGATATATGGTCGTTCATGCCACTGTTCAGGGCTCGCTCGCGATCACCGTCCATGGCGTTGGCGGTCATGGCGATCACCGGCAAAGCATTAAAGCGCGGCTGTTGGCGAATCCTCTGGGTGGCGGTGTAGCCGTCCATCACCGGCATTTGGCAATCCATCAGCACGCCGTCGAAGCTGCCATCCTCGGTCAGGATGTCCAGAGCCTCCTGGCCGTGCCTGGCCAGTCGCAGCTGTATTCCGACACTCTCCAGCAGCTCGCAGGCCAGTTCCTGATTCAGCTCGTTGTCTTCTACCAGCAGCAGCCGGGCACCATTCAGGCTGGCTACGGTGCTGGCATTCTGTTGGGAGCGTTCGCCGGCCCGAGTATCGCCCTGCGGGCCTTTACGCAGCACCACACCGATGGCTTCGAGCAAAGAGGACGGTGTTACTGGCTTGGTCAGCACCACCGGTAACTGGATGCCCTGGCGCTCGGCTTCCTCGCGTGCCTCCTCGCGGCCAAAGGCGGTGACCATGATCACCGACGGCGTATGCGTCAGGCTGGCGGAATGCATTCTACTCACGGTTTCCATGCCATCCATGCCAGGCATCCGCCAGTCCATCAGCACCAGATCGTAGGGTATCGCCTTATGCTCGGCGTCGGCCAGCATGCGCAGCGCCAGGCTACCATTCTCCGCGACATCCACCTCCAGGCCAAAGCTGCGTGCCATGCCCGAGAGGATTTCACGAGCACTAGCGTTGTCGTCCACTACCAGCACCCGCATACCCAGCAGTTCGTCGGCCTTGAACATGCGACGCGGCTGAACGCCTTGCTGCACGCCAATGCGTACCTGGAAATGGAACGTGGAGCCGACCCCAGGCTCGCTCTCAACCCAAATGTGGCCGTCCATCAGCTCCACCAACTTCTTCGAGATGGACAAGCCCAGCCCGGTGCCACCGTACTTGCGCGTGGTCGAGCTGTCGGCCTGACTAAACGACTGAAACATGCGCGAACACTGCTCGACGGTCATGCCGATGCCAGTGTCGCGCACCCAGAAATGCAGCTGCACGCGCTCCTCGTGCGTGCCAATTTCTTCCACCCCGACCACAATCTCGCCGTGCTCGGTGAATTTGGCAGCGTTGTTGCCCAGGTTGATCAGCACTTGACCCAGGCGCAAGGGGTCTCCGAGCAGTGCGGTGGGTAACTCAGGCTGGGTCTGGAACAACAACTCCAGGCCCTTGTCCTCGGTCTTGAGGCCGATCATGGCGGCGAAGCTGTCGAGTACGTCCTCCAGGCGGAAGGGGGTTTGTTCGAGGTTCATCCTGCCGGCCTCGATCTTGGAGAAGTCGAGGATGTCGTTGATGATCCCCAGCAGGTTCTCCGCCGAGCGGTGCACCTTTCCAATGTAGTTGCGTTGGCGATTATCCAGTTCGGTACGCAGCGCCAAGTGGCTCATGCCGATGATGGCGTTCATTGGCGTGCGGATCTCGTGGCTCATGTTGGCGAGGAACTCGCTTTTGGCCTGGGTCGCGTCCTCGGCCGCCGCCCTTGCCTCTGCCAGTGCAGTCACATCGATGTTGATTCCGGTTGCGCGCAATGGCTTGCCGTCAGGCGTGCGTGAGAATCGGTTGAGCGATTTGAACGTGCGCACCAGCCCATCGTTTTGCCGCACGATGCGGAAGTCGAACTCGACGCGATCATCGTCACTTTGGACTGCGCTCTCGAACGTACGGCTGATACGCGCCACGTCATCGGGATGCACCAACGCCTTCCAGTGCTCCAGAGTGCCACCGAATCCGCCAGGCTCAAGCCCGAACAGCGCTTCGAGCTGTGGCGTCCAATAGTTTTTGCCGCTGACCAGATCAACGTCGAATAGACCGATGTCCCCGGCCTCTTGCGCCAGATTCAGGCGATCACTGGCAGTACGTAGCTTGGCCTCCATCGCCCTGCGCTCACTCACGTCGCGTACCGAGGCACAAACACAGACGCCACGCCCCTCCAAGCGGGGCAGATGGGACAGACCAATTTCCACGGAGAACAGGCTGCCGTCCTTGCGTACGCCGTGCAGGTCATTCAAATCGCCGCCCATCTGCCGGGTTCCGCCGCTGGCAATGAACCCGTCGCGTAGCCGAACATGCCGCTCGCGAGCCGCCTGCGGCACCAGACGCTCGATGCTGGCACTGATCAGTTCGCCGTGTTCGTAGCCAAACAGGGCATCCATCTGCGGGTTGGTCATCAGGATGTGACCGTCGGCGCCCAGCACCAGCATGCCGTCCGGTGCTGCCTCGATAATGCCGCGGTACCACGCCTCGGTGGCGCGCAGTGCCGTCTGCTGAGCCTCCAGCTCCTGGGCCTGGAGTTCCAGTTGCAGGGCCTGGGCACCCATTTCGTCAGCCTGGCGACGAGTTTCCTGCAGCAGCGCCTGGGCCGCCTCGCTGCGCTCCATAATGGCCATCGCACCGGCCAGCCTCGGGAGCACTTCCTGCAGCAGCAGTGCCTCATTTTCTTCCAACGGGCGAAAGCCGGCCATTTCCACAACCCCGAGCAGACGCTCGCCACGCAGCACAGGCTGAACCAGCAGATGGCTGGCAGGGGCTTCGCCCAACTGTGCGCGTACACGCCAGAATTGCTCAGGCAGATCATTGAGCTGGCGGGGTTGGCGATCCAGTGCGCACTGGCCAAGTAGCCCTTCACCGAGCTCCAGTTCAGCGCGCAGTGGGTGCTCAGTGTCCGCCGCATAACCACCCAGCAATTGCAGGCGTGGCGCACCTTCATAGAGAACGTACAGCGCCCCCTGACACATGCCCAGCTGCGGCGCGATGCGGCAAAAGAAAGCCTGGGCCAACTGCTGCGGCGTCTCCGCCTGTTGCAGATCCACTTGCAGGAGCGAGGCATGGGCTTTGACCCAGCGCTGGCGCTCAAGTTGACAAGCCTCCAGTTGCAGCGTGGCGATGGCGCGCGCCAGGTCACCGGTTTCGTTGCGCAGGTCGGTGTGAGGGATCTGACTGTCCAACTTGCCGGATGCCAGCTCGTCAACCGCCGCGCGTACTCGGTTCAGCGGCACGCGGATGGAGCGGCTGACCAGCCAGGTCAGCAGCAAGGCCAGCGTCGAACCGCCCAGCAGCAATACATAAGTGATCGTGCTGCTGCGTTGCGCATACTCGGCCAGATTCTTCGCCGTATCGTGGATGTCGGCTTCTTTGTTTTTCTCTATCTGGATGAGCAGTCCGTCGCTTTCCTGCTCCAGCGCGAGAAATACCTTACTGTTGAGCAACTTCAACGCCTGACCCAGGGAACCCTGACCGGCCAACTCCAGCGCTTCATCGCCATTTTTTTGCAGGCGCTGCAATACCACCTCAAACGCCAACAAGCTGTTGAGGCTGCTCTGTCGCCGCAGCGTTGGGCGAACCTGCTCCAGAGCCTCGTGCAGACGCTCCTGGGCGACGGCCATCTGGGCCCTGGCGCTGATGCGGATGTCCGCGTTGCTGGTAGCGACGGCGCGTTGCAGTGCCAGCAATAGATGCGGCAGCTGCACCCGAACCTCCTGCACATGCTGGATACCGACCAAATCCTGCTGGTACAACTGCTGCATTTCGTACCTGAGTGAATACTGGGTGCGTAGGCTTTGCACGCCCAGCATCAGGATCAATATCAGCAACGCAGCGAAGCCGATGATCAATTTGCTGCGCAGGGACAGGCGCTCGAGCAGCTCGAACAGTCTGTTCATATACCGCCTCGTTTAGCTTGATGTGCAGAATGATGCAAAGGGCTCAGGGCTGCTCAGCGATCTGCTCAAGTGAGGCCAACTGCTTGGCCATGTCCTGGTCGCTATCGGCGAACCGCGCGGCAATTTCCCGGAACCGCTCGGCATTGGCCAGAAAGGCGTCGCAGATGTCTGGGTCGAAATGCGAACCGCGGCCTTCGCGGATAATTTCCACCGCCTGCTCATGGGGCATGCCGGGCTTGTACACGCGGCGGCTGATCAGCGCATCGTAGACATCCGCCACGGCCATCAAACGGGCGCTGATGGGAATGTCGTCGGTGGCCACCCCTTGCGGATAGCCACTGCCATCCCATTTTTCCTGGTGCCCGTAGGCGATTTCCTTGGCCAGAAGAAGGAAGTCGACGCCTATCCCCAACTGATCCTCGGCGTGCTGGATGGCATCGCGCCCCAATGTAGTGTGGGTCTTCATGATCTCGAACTCTTGCGGGGTGAGACGTCCCGGCTTGAGCAGGATGCGATCGGGAATGCCGATCTTGCCGATATCGTGCAGCGGTGCCGACTTGAATAGCAGCTTGATAGTTTCTTCGTCGAGGAAGTGGCGGAAGCGTGGATGCTCGCGCAGCAGCTCGGCCAGCAGTTTGATGTAGTGCTGGGTACGACGAATGTGGTTGCCGGTTTCGTTGTCGCGGGTTTCAGCCAGCGATGCCATGGCGTGGATGGTGACATCCTGGATGGCGATCACCTCGCGGGTGCGGCGCTGCACCTCCTGCTCCAGAAATTCGTTCTTGTCGCGCAGGAAATCCGCAGCCGCCTTGATCTTGATCTGGGTCGCGACCCTGGCCATCAGTACCGGGGGGATGATCGGTTTGGTGATGTAATCCGCAGCGCCCAGGCTCAGGCCGCGAATCTCGTCCTCGGTGGCAGCCATGGCGGTAAGGAAAATGATCGGAATGTGGCGAGTGCGGGTGTCAAGTTTGAGCTGCTCGGCAACGTCGTAGCCGGACAGGCCCGGCATCATGATGTCCAGCAGGATCAGGTCGGGAAGTGGATCGCCCTGGAGCAGACGCAACGCTTTCTCGCCGCTGTTGGCTGCCTTGACCCGATATCTGTCCTTGAGCAACTCGGTTATCAACATTAGGTTGTCGGGGGTGTCGTCGACCACCAGAACGGTGGCTGATGGATAAACGTTCTGCAAGCTATCCATAGATATTGGCTCCCTTGCCTGACATTAAGGAGAGGGCCGCACCTACGCCATTCCCTTGCTGGCAAGCGTAGCTAAAAAAACTGCAATCGCTAGGAGAAAGTCGGAGGCTTATGGGTGTCCGCTTCTGGCCGATTTGTGCCTTCCCCGATCGGCTGAAACCGGCCAGGAGCGGACGGTGGACACAGTGATGGCAAATGGGTAGCGTTACCGATGCTGCTTTCGAATCTAGAAGGCGACAGGGCTTACCGTCGCTTTTGTAGTGTTTCTCTCAGGCGATGTCGCGTTTGCCGCAACGGCTTCTAAGCTAGACAAGCACTGACAGGGCGACAAGGAGCGTTATACGACAAGCCATCGCAACAAGAAACGTGACGTGACGTGACATGGCATGTCGCCTAATTAGTAGTTAGATCTAAGGAGAGATCCCCGATGCCCAGAGAATTCGAACTCATTACGTCCGTGCCAGTCCCCTCGAGGTCCGGCATCTCCCACTTTTACAAGTCGATGAACCTAGCGGACGCTTTTGCGATTCGGCTCCCTGCGGGCACATCCAGCAATCCAGATTTATTAGCTCGATTCATCTTTTCCCACCAGCCATCCTGGATCGGATGGCTCATGAATGTCCGAGACACTATCGTTGCCTGTTTTGGTCTCAAGACAGCCAAACACTTGGCATCACTTGCTAATCGGATTGGAATCTTCAAGGTCTACAGCACGAACCAGACTGAAATCGTGTTGGGAGAGGACGACAAGCACCTCGACTTCCGGATATCGGTTCTGTGTTCTGGAGAGGCAGAGCCAGAAGGCAGTCACCAACTCGTTGTTTCAACCGTGGTCCAGTGCCACAACCGTCTAGGCCGGGCCTACATCTTCATCATCGCCCCATTTCACCGCTTGGTTGTTAAGGCCAGTCTCCTGCGTGCAGCGCGCATCGGTTGGCCTCTGGTTACCTGCCCCGGGAAATGACAGGACAGAGGGAAGTCTGACCATCTATAGGGACGGTCGATGCTAGACCGTCGCTATCCGGCCCAAAGCTGCCCTAGTCCATCTGAGATACCTGAAGTTTTGGTAAAACACTCTTCCTACGGGCACTGTATTTATGTACAGTTGTTTCATTTGGAGAGAAAGCCATGCTTAAAGGTAGTTGCTGCTGCGGAGCAGTGAAGTTCTTGGTGTCGAGTCCTCCAACAATGATGGGAACATGTCACTGCTCTCGTTGCAGAAAGGTCGGAGCAAGTACCTTCGTCTTCGTAAAGCGCTCATCGTTCGAGCTGATTTCCGGCTCGGATTCCATCACCACCTTCAAGCCAGAAGCACCTTATAAGTACAACCGTTGCTTCTGTTCGCACTGCGGAACAGCATTGGGCGAGGTGACGTCAACCGCCGAGTCGTTTCCCCTGGCTGCGAACTGCATCGATGAGGCATTGACCGTCACCAATCTCTTCCATGAGTTCGTCAAGGAAAAGCCAAGCTGGTACGACATCTGCGACAGCGCCGAGCAGTTTCTGGAACATCCACACCGATAAGACGGTAGGCGCCCCCGACGAAGGTTTGAACGTGGCAACTCAATCTAATCCAACTTATTGGCGGCGACTGGCTCTGGATCTGCGGAGCGTTAATCCGTCATGTTCGATCACTCAAGCGTCAGCCCGTTTCGCGCCTGATCGGCTGAAGTTTGTGATTGCTCGGAAAAGTCGTTAAAAATGGTCGATTTGTGACTATATATCTTATCGGTCACAAGTTGTCAGTCCTCGATAGGGTGAGTAAGCTGTTCCCATGAATCAGCCATCGATATCTTCATCTTCGCCCAGCCCCCGTGGCCCAGCCGATCACGACATTCGAGACCAGATTGTCGCGGCGGCCAACGAGCACTTCAGTCAATACGGCTACGGTAAAACCACGGTTTCCGACCTGGCCAAGGCCATCGGGTTTTCAAAGGCCTACATCTACAAATTTTTTGATTCCAAGCAGGCGATCGGTGAAGCCATCTGCGCTAATTGTCTGGCAGAAATCGTCGCGACTGTGGAGCAGGCTATCAATGTGGAAGGCCTGTCGCCGACGGAGCGCTTTCGACGTTTGGTCAAAACTGTGATCGCCACAGGTGTGAATCTTTTCTTTAACGACCGAAAACTCTATGACATTGCAGCATTCGCGGCGTCGGAAAGCTGGCCCAGTACGCAGGCTTATGACGCACAGATCAAACGCTTCGTGTCGCAAATAGTGCGAGAGGGGCGAGAGATCGGCGAATTTGAACGCAAGACTCCGCTGGACGAGACAGTAGAAGCGATACATCTCGCGCTACGGCCATTCGTCAACCCTTTGCTGTTGCAGTACAACCTTGATTTCGTCGAGGAGGCGCCCACGCTCACCTCCAATCTCATCTTGCGTAGCCTCATGCCTTGACCTTCGGCTAAAGGTTTACGGAATACCCGGGTAAGCGACAGTTCACCAAAACGGCTCTCACTTTGCCCTTCTTCCATCCGTCGAAGGGCATTTTACTTATCTATGTTGTGACTATTGAATGAATTGGTCACATGAACAAATATGGTGATGCGTCGCTTCTACTGTTTCATCTCAGTGATACCCATAGAGTTCAAACAATGAAAACAATATTGCTCAAGAGCCCATTTGGCCTTGCTGTCGTGCTCGTATCCTCAAACGTTTTTGCAAGCGGCTTCGCTCTCAATGAGCAAAGCATCAGCGGGATGGGGTCCGGGTTTGCCGGACGCTCCTCCTCCGCTGAAGATGCGAGTACGGTCTTCGGTAATCCCGCGGGAATGTCTCGCTTGAAAAGAGAGCAGGTTAGCGTGGGGGCGGCGACTCTTTTCGCCAAGTCCGACATAAGCCACACCCGCAGTACATTCGGCGGCCAGGAAGACGGCGACATGGTGCCAACCACCACAGTGCCTATGGGTTACTACGTCAAACCCATCGATGAGCATTGGGCGTTCGGTGTAGGGTTTTATGTACCTTTCGGTCTGATGACTGACTATGGCAGCGGTTTTGCCGGGCGTTACTACGCCAACAAAAGCGAGGTCACGACCCTTACCTTCCAGCCCACCATCAGCTATGCCTTTAACGACAAAGTTTCGATCGGGTTCGGTCCGACCATCAACCGTATCAGCGGTGAGCTGTCTGGTATGGTGCCCAATCCACTTAGTCCTGGTCGCAATGACGGAAAACTCAAAAGCACTGGCGACGACACTGCCCTCGGTTTCAACGCCGGTATTCTGGTGCAGGCTACAGACCGAACCCGTTTGGGCATGACCTACCACTCCAGAGTCAGTTATCAATTGGATGCGAAGACCAAGGTCACTGACGGCATCTTTAGCGTGTTGGGGGTCAGCGGCCGGAGTTATGACGCTTCGCTGGATGTGGATACCCCAGAGTCAGTGGATTTCTCGGTGACTCATCAGCTTAATAACGACTGGACCCTGTACTTGGGGAGCACTTGGACTCGCTGGAGTCGCTTCAAAGAGTTAACTATCGAGAACACGGGTTTACCCCCTGCGTTGAGCGGCTCTCTGGGCACCATTACCGAAGAGCAGAATTGGCACGATACGTGGGCTCACGCTATCGGTGCGGCGTATCAACTGAACAACCAATGGGTACTTCGCGCAGGTCTTTCGGTTGATCAGTCGCCCGCCAACAACACCAACCGAGGACCACGTATTCCCACGGGCGACCGGAAGGTTATCAGCTTCGGTGCGGGCTGGACTCCGGCGGACAATGTCACCATCGATGTTGCTTATTCCTACCTATGGGAGGAGAGCGTGCAGATCAACGACGCCTCTGCGACCAGAGGTGCATACAGTGCCAAATATAAGAACAGTGCGAGCGGGCTCGGTACGTCTGTCAGTTACCGCTTCTAATTGAGTGCTGTTACACGATAAATGTCCTGTCGGGAGCATGCGTTGCCTCCCGACCTTTAAGGACACATCTCGGGCCTTTCCCCTGAGGTAAAAGGCCTCTTTGTCACCCCCTCAGACGCCCATCACCTGCGCCATCAGGCTCTGATGAAACCGACGTGGAGTGGCCCACGTCAAGACAGTAATGGCCTTGTTGCCAAAACCCGGCACCACACTCATGCGTCCGGCTTGCAGTGCACGGATGCCTGCACGCACGACGGGTTGAGGCTGCATCATCACTCTTTTTAAGACTGGCGTGATCCGTTGTTTGGCGCTTTCTGCAAATCCGGTATCTGACATCCCAGGGCAAAGTGCGGTAACGACGACACCGTCATTTTTCAGTTCACGATGAAGCGCATCAGAGAAGCGAAGAACATAGGCTTTCGCGGCAGAGTAAACGGCGAAATTCTTCACGCCCTGGAAGGACAGCAAGCTTGCGACCATCAGGATGTGCCCACGTTTGCGGGTTCGCATGTCGGCCGCGAAAAGGCGTGTCAGGGCGGTCAGGCTGGCGATATCCAAATCAATCATGGTCAGGGACTCATCCAGAGGTTGATCCAGGAAAGGCCCCTGCAATCCATGACCCGCATTGTTGATGAGCACATCGATCACTACATTGCGTTCGCTGAGTCGCTCATGCAGTTCGATGATCGCCGGGATCGAGGACAGGTCTACTTGTTCGACTATCACATCAACGCCGAAGCGTTCGCGCAACTGCGCCGATAGCGCTTCGAGCTTACTCAGCCTTCTTGCTACCAGAACGAGCGATTTTCCCTGCGCTGCATATTGCCGGGCAAACTCCTCGCCAAATCCGCTTGATGCTCCGGTGATGAGCACCCAGGAATTCTCGTTCGATTTCATTTCGCTGTACTCCGGTTGGTTTCTATTGAGCAATGGGTTGCTGAGCACGTCCCAACAGAGCGGCCTGAGACCACTGGTCGTCAGTCGATGAGCGAATCCCGCTCTCGGGTTGGGTAGTAGCGAAGAGAGGACGTGGAGGTGCGTGCATCAAGTGCTACGTCACCTGGTTAAATCATCGTGTCGCAACAGGCTGGGCTTCAGGAGGTTGCCAGCCACCACCTAGCGATTTGAATGCCGCAACCGCCGCTCGTGCCGATTCCGTTCGCGCTTGCGCCCGAGCATCGGAAGCTTGCAGCATCGTCTCGTCAGCGTGCAGGACATCGATCAGGCTGGCCGTGCCTTTCTCATAGGCAATGAACGACGATTGGCGAGCCTGTGTCAGAGACGCCTCTCCCCCGGTGAGGGTGGTTGCTTGAGCTTCCCGATTCACCAGGGCGGAGAACGCGTTCTCGACATCCTCGGTGGCGCGCAGCACAGACTGGCGGTAAGCGGCCAGGGTTTCGGCTTCCTGTCCCTTGGCTTGGTCGATTTGGGCGTTTATGCGACCGAAGTCGAAGAGTCTCCAGCGCAGTCCCAATACGCCCGCCGACTGGCTGGCGCCGCCGGTAAAAAGGTTGCCTGCGGATACAGCCGTGGCACTGCCCAGCAATGCGCTAAGGGAGAATTTCGGGTAGTACTCAGCAATCGCCTCCCCGATACGTGCGTTTGAGGCCGCAAGACGGCGCTCAGCCACAATGAGGTCTGGCCTGCGGCGCAGCAAATCGGCCGGCGTTCCCATCGCCTTTAACTGCGGCGCTACAGGAATGCTCCCCGCACTTGCCAGTTGCGTGCGGTGAGTGCCTGGCGGCGTGCCGAGCATTACATCCAGCGCATTCATGGCCGCATCCAGACCGGTCTGCAGGACCGGCACTGTCGCTTGGACCTGCGATAGCGCGCCCTCTGTCTGGTGAACCTGATAGTTGGCGGCGAGCCCCTTGCTGTAGAGCAATTGGACTTTCTCCAGCAACTCCTGCTGCGTTTTAACTTGCCGATTCGCAATGTCCAGCCGGGTCTGCAGTCCGCGGATAGTGATGTAGATATCAGCGGTCTGGGCGGCGATGGCCAATCGTGTGGCAGCGACGCCCGCCTGGGACGCCTGGTACTCGGCCACAGCAGCCTCGCGTCCGCGGCGCAATCCGCCAAAGACATCTACCTCCCAGCTGGCATCGAGGTTGGCCTCGTAGGAACTTCCGTACCGATCATAGCCAGGAGTCGAGTTCAGCACTTGGCCGAGCGGCGTCTCGATTGACTGGTAGGAGCGTGCGGCCTGTCCGCTGATGTTCCCTGAGGGGAGTAAAGCGGCATTTGCAGCACCTAGTCCGGCCCGCGCCTGTGTGACTCGCGCCGACGCCTGCGCCAGGTCCAGATTCTGCTCAAGCGCCTTCGAGATGAAGTCGGTTAGCACTGGATCACCAAAGCCTTCCCACCAAGCTACAAGACTGGTCGGCGTCGCTCCACGACGCTGTTCGACAGAAGGCTGACCCAAGTAACGATCCGAAAGCGGAGCGTCTGGACGATGGTAGTCCGGACCGACCGCGCAACCTGCCAATAAGCCGGCGCTGACCAAAAGAGCAATTGGACGGAGGGGAGGCATTGAGGTTCCTTCAATAGAGGATATTTGTGACCATATTACTCAATAGTCACACCCTGTCAATTGAGGTGATTTTGGGTTTTCTCATTGGTAGCTGTGGTTTCTGTGTTGAGCTTGAGAAGCCGAATGTTTCATGGTTTGTGACCATTGACACATATGGTCACTGGGCTGAGAATATGGCGCTCGTCCTATTTTTAAGTAAGGGAACCTATGCGCCGGCTTCGACCTTTCCCCATTGCCGCTTGCTTGTTGCCTCTCGTCCTGACGGCATGTGGCGACTCATCTACCGTTGAAGATCCGCGCACGCATGCTCCTCTGGTTAGGTCCGCAGCGGTTCAGGGGGCCTCCGACGCCTCACGTTCTTTCACTGGTGTCGTGGCTGCCCGCGTCCAGGGCGATCTGGGTTTTCGGGTATCAGGCAAGGTGCTTGAGCGTCTGGTTGACACCGGTCAGACCGTTAAACGTGGTCAGCCACTCATGCGTCTCGACCCAGTCGACCTGGGGTTGCAGGCGCGAGCACAGCAAGAGTCAGTCATAGCCGCTCGGGCCCGAGCCAAACAGACAGCAGATGACGAGGCTCGATATCGTGACCTGGTCGCCGCAGGTGCTATTTCTGCATCGGCCTATGACCAGATCAAAGCCGCAGCGGATACCGCAAAGGCGCAGCTTAGCGCCGCTGAAGCGCAGGCTGATGTAGCCCGCAATGCTTCTGGTTATGCGGTGCTGTTTGCGGATTCCGACGGCGTTGTGGTGGAGACGCTCGCCGAGCCCGGACAAGTTGTCAGCCCGGGACAGCCCGTGGTTCGACTGGCGCGGGCAGGGCAGCGCGAAGCCATCGTGCACCTGCCCGAGACGTTGCGCCCCGCAGCAGGATCCATCGCGCAGGCGACGCTTTATGGCAATACCACGGATGCTGTTACAGCGAAGCTGAGGCTGCTTTCTGACTCGGCCGATCGAATGACACGCACCTTCGAGGCGCGGTATGTGCTTGAGGGGGCGCAGGCCAATGCACCGATAGGTTCGACCGTCACGCTGCGGATCGCTGAAGGCGCCACGCAAGGGCAGGGGCTGCAAGTACCGATCGCTGCCGTTTATGACCCAGGCCAAGGCACTGGCGTGTGGGTCATCGCCGGTACACCGGCGAAGGTGGCCTGGCGACCTGTACACATCCTGGGCTTGAGCGACGACACAGTGCGAGTCGCGGGTGACCTCAAAGTCGGCGAGCAGATCGTAGCGTTAGGCGCACATCTGTTGCGCGAAGGTGAAGAGGTGAGATTGCTTCAACAGGATGACGTCAAAGTTGCCGGGGGTCGTCCATGAGCGAGGGGCGCTTCAATCTTTCCGCGATCGCAGTTCGTGAGCGCTCTATCACGGTGTTTCTGATCTTCCTGATTGCCGTTGCGGGCATCTTGGCGTTCTTTCAGCTGGGGCGTGCGGAAGATCCTCCCTTTACGGTCAAGCAGTTGACGGTCATTACCGCGTGGCCGGGCGCCACGGCGCAGGAGATGCAGGATCAGGTCGCAGAGCCACTTGAAAAACGCCTGCAAGAACTGAAATGGTACGACCGCACGGAAACCTACACCCGTCCTGGCCTCGCTTTCACGATGGTGTCACTGCTCGATAGCACGCCGCCCTCGCAAGTGCAGGAGGAGTTCTATCAGGCGCGCAAAAAGCTCGACGATGAGGCCAGGAAGCTGCCGGCGGGTGTCATCGGGCCAATGGTCAACGACGAATTTTCGGACGTGACATTTGCGCTGTTCGCCCTGAAAGCCAAAGGCGAGCCGCAGCGACTGTTGGTGCGTGATGCAGAGTCGTTGCGCCAACAACTGTTGCATGTGCCGGGTGTGAAGAAGGTCAACATTATTGGGGAGCAGCCCGAACGTATCTTTGTTTCCTTCTCGCACGATCGGTTGGCCACCTTGGGCGTATCTCCTCAGGACATCTTTGCCGCGCTGAATAATCAAAACGTGCTCACGCCCGCCGGTTCGATCGAAACCAATGGGCCGCAGGTCTTCCTCCGGCTGGATGGCGCCTTCGATAAGGTGCAGAAGATTCGTGACACACCCATTGCGGTTCAGGGGCGCACACTCAAACTCTCTGACGTGGCGACGATCGAACGTGGTTATGAAGATCCCGCAACCTTTCTCGTACGCAATAACGGTGAAGAGGCCTTGTTGCTGGGGATCGTGATGCGTGAGGGTTGGAACGGTCTTGACCTCGGCAAGGCGTTGGACGCGGAGACGGTCAAGATAAATGAAGGCATGCCTTTGGGCATGACGCTGTCCAAGGTCACCGATCAATCTGTAAATATCGATTCGGCCGTCGGCGAGTTCATGGTCAAATTTTTCGTCGCGCTGCTTGTGGTGATGCTTGTCTGCTTTCTCAGCATGGGCTGGCGTGTAGGCGTTGTGGTCGCTGCGGCTGTGCCATTGACGTTGGCTGTGGTGTTTGTGGTGATGGCGGCCACTGGAAAGAACTTTGACCGTATCACCCTTGGCTCGTTGATTCTGGCGCTTGGACTGCTGGTGGACGACGCCATCATTGCTATCGAAATGATGGTGGTGAAAATGGAAGAGGGCTACGACCGCATCAAAGCTTCCGCGTACGCCTGGAGTCATACGGCCGCGCCGATGCTTTCCGGTACGCTAGTGACGGCTATCGGCTTTATGCCCAACGGCTTCGCGCAATCGACAGCCGGCGAGTACACCAGCAACATGTTCTGGATCGTGGGCATTGCCCTGATTGCCTCCTGGGTGGTTGCGGTCGCTTTTACCCCATACCTGGGGGTGAAGATGTTGCCGAACATCAAGAAAGTCGAGGGTGGTCACGCGGCCATCTACAACACCCCTAACTACAACCGCTTCCGCCATGTTTTGACGCGAGTCATCGCTCGCAAATGGCTGGTGGCCGGCACTGTCATCGCTTCGTTTGTCGTGGCGATCCTCGGCATGAGCCTGGTCAAGAAGCAGTTCTTCCCTACCTCGGACCGTCCCGAGGTATTGATTGAAGTGCAAATGCCTTATGGAGCCTCCATTGAGCAGACCAGCTCGACCACCGCCAAGATAGAGACCTGGCTGCAAAAGCAGGATGAGGCAAAGATCGTCACGGCCTATATCGGGCAGGGCGCGCCGCGCTTCTATCTAGCGATGGCACCGGAACTCCCTGATCCGTCATTCGCGAAGATTGTGGTGCTGACGGACAGCCAGGAGGAGCGCGAGACCCTCAAGTTCCGTATCCGCGAAGCGGCGGCTGAGGGACTTGCTCCAGAAGCGCGTGTCAGGGTGACTCAGCTTGTTTTCGGGCCGTACTCGCCATTCCCTGTTGCCTACCGGGTGATGGGACCTGATCCGTCAAAGTTGCGCGAGATTGCGGGCCAGGTACAGGACGTGTTGCAGTCGAGCCCGATGATGAGAACCGTCAACACCGATTGGGGACCGCTGACGCCGACGCTGCATTTTGCTCTGGATCAGGATCGCTTGGAGGCGGTGGGGTTGACGTCAAACTCAGTCGCGCAGCAACTGCAGTTCCTGCTGGCCGGAGTACCGATCACCGCGGTTCGTGAGGACATTCGCTCGGTGCAGGTGGTTGGTCGCGCAGCGGGTGATATCAGGCTCGATCCCGCCAAGATAGAAGGTTTTACGCTGGTAGGCACGGCGGGTCAGCGGATTCCGCTGTCTCAGGTGGGAGAGGTCGATGTTCGTATGGAGGATCCGATCCTCCGACGTCGTGACCGCACGCCGACCATTACCGTGCGCGGCGACATTGCCGAAGGCTTGCAGCCACCGGACGTCTCGAGCGTGATCATCAAGGAGCTGCAGCCGGTCATAGACAAGCTGCCTGGCGGGTACCGGATTGAGCAGGCGGGTGCAATCGAGGAGTCGGGCAAGGCCGCTAAAGCGATGTTGCCGTTATTCCCGATCATGATTGCCATGACGCTGCTGGTCATCATTCTGCAGGTCCGTTCGATCTCGGCGATGATTATGGTATTCCTCACCTCGCCACTGGGGTTGATTGGTGTGGTGCCAACACTGCTTATCTTCCAGCAGCCTTTTGGTATCAACGCTCTGGTCGGTCTAATCGCCCTTTCGGGCATTTTGATGCGCAATACGCTGATTCTGATTGGGCAAATCCACCACAACGCGCAAGAAGGGCTGGACCCGTTTCACGCAGTGGTCGAAGCCACGGTACAACGTGCCCGCCCGGTACTGCTGACAGCGCTTGCGGCCATCCTGGCATTCATTCCGCTGACACACTCCGTCTTCTGGGGGACGCTGGCCTACACGCTGATCGGAGGCACGTTCGTCGGAACCATCATGACGCTGGTGTTCCTGCCAGCGATGTACTCCATCTGGTTCAAGATCCGTCCTGACAATACGGGTCAAACTGAAACAGCGAATAAGCAAGCAAGCCTAGGGGGTAGGACGCCACCCCGTCCTCTCGCCGTTCACCTGACCACAAAGCCTTAGCCATAGGCCATAGCTTGCTGCTTTTAGTGGGCGTCGAGCCCATCAGGATTTCCTGCAAGCCGCGAGGGAGCGAAAGAAAGTAACGTTCGCAGAACCTCGCGGCTGACCTCGATGGTTTTCAGAAACGGCGCTGAGCAAGTCCTTCTAATAGCGGTGAGGTCGGGGTGTCACGGCACGCCTCACTCAGAAGCGAGCGCGCCGTCCCTCATCACTTGTTGGCTGTCAGTGGCCGTCTGGCGATTCACTTTGAACCATGCGGCGTATAGCGCCGGGACGAAGAAGATCGTCAGTAGCGTCGCCACGGTAAGGCCGCCCATGATCGCAATTGCCATCGGCCCCCAGAACACACTGCGTGTTAGCGGGATCATTGCGAGCACGGTAGCCAGCGCCGTCAGCATCACCGGACGGGCTCGGTGAATGGCGGCATCCAGCACAGCATTCCACGGGTCGCGTCCTTCGGCGATCTCGGTTTGTACCTGATCGATCAGGATCACCGAGTTGCGCATGATCATGCCACCCAATGCGATGATGCCCAGGATTGCGACGAAGCCCAGCGGCGACTGGAACACCAACAGCGCCGGCACCACACCGATCAGGCCCAGCGGTGCGGTCAGCACCACCATCCACATGCGAGAGAAGCTCTGCAGTTGCAACATAAGCAGCAGCAGGATGCTGATCAGCATCAGCGGAGCCACCGCCAGCAGTGCCTTGTTGGCTTTGTCACTTTCCTCCACCGCGCCGCCGACGTCGATGCGGTAGCCCGACGGCAGCTTCGCTTCGATATCCTTAAGCAACGGCTGGATCTCCTGCGTCACCGATACACCTTGCTCGCCATCCTTCACGTCGGCACGCACCGTGATCGCCATGTCGCGGTTGCGGCGCCACAGTACTGGTTCTTCCAGCCCAGAGCGCATCTGTGCGACTTGCGACAGTGGCACAACCGTGCCCTGGCGCGTGTAGAGGTTGATGTCTTTCAATGTGTCGAGGCTCAAGCGCTCTTCAGGTACGGCACGGGCCACGATGTCGATCAGGTCCTCGTGCTCACGCAGCTGCGACAGGGTGGCGCCGTTCATCACGGTCTGGGTCGCCAGCGACACGTCGGCCGGCGTGAGGCCTAGCGCGCTCGCCTTATCCTGATCAAGCTCGACCTTCAGCGTGCGCACCGGGTCGTTCCAGTCGAGCTGGAGGTCGCGCACCTTCGGGTTGGACGCAACTACGTTCTCCACCTCACGGGCGATCCGGCGCACCACTTGGGTATCGGGGCCGACGACGCGAAACTGTACTGGGTAGCCGACAGGCGGCCCCAACTCGAGTCGGGTCACACGCACCCACGCCTGCGGGAATTGTTGGTCGGCCGAGGCCACCAGCCGCGCACGTACCCGCTCGCGTGCATCCAGGTCCTTGGTCATCACAACGAGCTGGGCAAATCCCGGATTTGGCAGTTCGGGGTTGAGCGAGAGATAGAAGCGCGGTGCGCCGGCGCCGGTGTAGGCGGTATAGAAACGCACGTCCTCATCCTTCGCCAGGATCTCCTCCATGTGCTTGACCTGCTCGGTCGTCGCGGCGAACGAGGCGCCTTCCTTGACGCGCAGGTCAATGACCAGTTCAGGGCGCGAACTGTTGGGGAAGAATTGCTGCGGCACTAGTTTGATACAGGCCAGGGCAAGCACCAGAGCGCCAATCGTCGCACCGATGACCACCCAGCGGCGCTCGATGGCGGCGTCGATCAGGCGGCGCAGGGTGCGGTAGAACTTCGTGTCGTACAGATCACCATGCTGGTGCTTGCCCAAGTCGTTGGGCAGCATCTTGACCGCCAGGTACGGCGTGAAGATGCCGGAACAGATCCACGAGAACAGCACCGCGGCGCCGACGATCCAGAAAATGCCACCCGCGTACTCGCCGGTGGTGGACTTCGAGAGGCCGATCGGCAGGAAGCCCACGACGGTGATCAGAGCGCCGGTCAGGCGCGGCATGGCGGTGGACTGATAGGAGAAGGCGGCCGCCTTTACGCGGTCCATGCCGGTTTCCATTTTCGCTACCATCATCTCGATGGCGATGATGGCGTCATCCACTAGCAGTCCCAACGCGATAATCAGCGAGCCGAGCGAGATACGCTCCAGGTTCCAGCCCATCGCCAGCATCACCAGCGCCACGCCGCCCAACACCAGCGGCACCGTGGTCGCGACCACGAGGCCGGCGCGCCAGCCCAGGCTGGCGAGGCTCACCGCGATCACGATGATCAGCGCCTCGGCCAGCGCGTGCGCGAAGTCGTGGATGGCATCCTTCACCGTGGTGGGTTGGTCGGCCACGAGCTCCAGCTCCACGCCGTGCGGAAGTTCCGACTGGATCTTGGTGACTGCCGTGTCCATCGCCTTGCCAAGGTCCACGATGTTGCCGTCGCTGGTCATCGTGATGCCGAGCATCAGCACTGGCTGGCCGTTGTGGCGCACCGTGTAGGTCGGCGGATCCTCGAAGCCACGTGTAACGGTCGCGATGTCGCCGAGCTTGATCTGCCGGCCGCCTGCAGCGATGGGCACGTTGCGGATAGCCTCTTCGTTGGCGAACTGGCCGCTCACGCGCACCATGACGCGGTCGCCGTTGGTGTCGATCTGGCCTGCGGGCAACATGGCGTTCTGGCTTTTGAGGCTTTCGGCGATGGCCAGCGGTGTAATGCCCAGCGCTGCCAGGCGCTCGTGCGAGAACTCGACGTAGACACGCTTGGCCTGCTTGCCGATGAGATCGATCTTCTTGACCATCGGCACCCTCAGCATCTGGCGCTTGATGTCCTCCGCCGCGTCCGACAGGTCGGCGTGGCCGATGCCGTCGCCCTTGACCGCGTACATCAGGCCATACACGTCGCCGTACTCGTCGTTTACGATCGGGCCGATCACACCGTCAGGCAGCTCGCGGCTCAGGTCGTTGAGTTTCTTGCGCGCCTGGTACCAGGCCTCGCGCTGGTCAGCCTTGGAGGTGCCGCCGCGTACGGTGAGCGTCATGCCGGCGTAGCCTTGCCGCGCGTAGGTGACCACCTTCTCGAAGTTGTCGATCTGCTCGAATTTCTTCTCCATGCGGTTGAGGACCTGGTCCTGCATCTGCTGGGCGGTGGCGCCCGGCCAGATGACCATGGCGGTCATGGAGGGCACGGAAAAGTTCGGATCCTCGAGCTGACCGAGCCTGGTGAAGCTGAAGGCGCCGGCCACTGCGACAATGAGGAGCATGAACAGGACGATGGCGCGATGGCGCAGCGCCCAGTCGGTGAGGTTCAGGTTGTTCATCGGGCGGCCTGCTGCGTGGTGTTCGCGTCAACAATCGCCGCGCCGGGAAGCGCGACCTTCAGTCCGGATGCCATCTTCTGCACCCCGGCGGTGACGACCAATGCGCCGGCCTGCGGCCCGGAGACGAGCACCTCGTCGTTGCGGTAGCCCAACACGGCCACCTGCACCAGTTCGACGACGCCTACCGGATCCTTGCCCTCGGGCGTGACCACCCACAGCGCCGGCTGGCCGCCGTTTTGCGTCAATGCCGTGGCTGGCACCGCTGCCACCGAGACACTGGTCATCACGCGCTCGGCCGTTACCGTGGCAGTGGCACCCAGGGGCAGCGCCTGCATCGGTTTGAGCCGCGCGCGATAGGTGCGCGTTTGCGCCGCGGCCTGCGGCGACAGTTCGCGCAGTGTGGCATCGAAGATCTCGTTCGGCGCACTGGCCAGCGAGGCCTTGAAACGCGCCTCCTTGAAGACGGACAACTGATCCTCGGGCACATCAATGACGATCTCGGATTCATCCGGATTCGCGATCGATACAACCGGTTGGCCCTCCGGAACGACCTGTCCGGCCTCAAAGCGCACGGCCGTGACGACGCCGCTACGCGAGGCGCGCAGCACGGTGTACTTGAGCCGGTTGCGCGCAAGCTCGAGCTTTCGCGCCTCGGCTTCAGCGGTTGCATGCGCGGTCTGGGCATTTGTATGCGCGCGCTCGTCGTCGGCCGCACTGACCGAGCCGTCAGCCTTCAGCGCGGTCAGGCGCTGGCGGTCCGAGTCGGCCTGGCGCGTCTGCTCGACGGCGACCGCCCATTGTTGTCGCGAGGCTTCTTCCGCGAGGCGGTAGTCGCTGTCATCCAGCACAGCCAGGATGCTGCCTTCGCGCACAAACTGGCCTACATCGACGTTGCGCTGGGCGACTTTGCCGCCCACGCGGAAGGCCTGGTCGACTTCATGTCGCGACTGTACGGTGCCCACGTAGCGACTGACGTCGCGAGCATTGTCGTAGCTGATTTCAACGGTGCGTACCGGTCGTGGCGCCTGAACGGTCGGCTGGTCCGGGCTGCACGCGGACAGCATGACGGCTACGGCCAAAGCGCCGGCCGCAGTAAGGGAGGTTTTCAAGGCGGTTCCTCTTTGAAAAAGGCAGTTTCTTAAGAAAGTGGTGGCCGGTCGGCTTTGGTCGCTGCGGTGGGAGTGGCGGGTTGTTCGAACACCTGCCAGCCCCCGCCCAGTGCCTTATAGAGCTGCACGCTATCGAGCAGCAGTCGGGTGTTGCTGTCGTTGGCGCTCAGGCGCACCGACAAACGCGCCCGTTGCGCGTCCAGCAGCGGCAACAGGTCGATCTGCCCCCTGTCGTAGAGCGACTGCGCGTGGCTCAGCGCTGCTTCCGCAGACTCGGTGGCCGACTGCAACGACTGGGCGCGCTGACGCTCTTGCGTCTGCGTGACGAGGGCGTTCTCCACGTCCTCGAGCGCGCGCACTATGCCGTCCTCGGCGCGCAGTAGCGCCTCACGCTGGCCGCTCTCGGCGACCTCGTTGATCGCGCGCGTACGCCCGGCGTTGAAGAGCGGCATCGCGAGCAGGCCGGCCACGTTGGTGAAGCGGGCGGCGCCCAGATCCAGACCGTTCAGCTCAAGGCCCTGGCGGCCGTAGGATGCACCGAGGAACAGCCGCGGGAACCACTCAGCCGCGGCTTGTTTACGGCGTGCATTGGCGGCATCGAGCTGCGCCATCAGCGCCAATACATCAGGCCGACGCTGTAGCAGGGTGGCGGGTTGCCCCTGGCGTGCCTCGGGCGCCACCGCGTTGCCACGGGAGGGCTGGATGCTCGTGGCATTAAAGGCCTGGTCACCGATCAGTACCGCGATGCGGTGTCGCGATACGGCTGCCAGCGTCTCCAGCGGTGGGATCTGCGCGTGCGCCGATGCGGCATCGGTCTGTGCGCGCTCGACGTCGAAAGAGGTCGCCAACCCTACACGGTGGCGGGCATTAACCAGGCGCAATGTCTCGTCTTGCGCCGTCGAGATCGCGCGTAGTGTTTCGGCCTGGCGCAGTGCGCCGACCAGCGTGAAGTAGTTGCTGGCGATGTCGCTCATCACCAGCAGACGCACGCCGCGTACGCCGTCCTCCGCGGCCAGTGCCTCGGCCTCGGCTGCTGCCGCGCCAGCGCGAAGGCGTCCGCTCAGGTCAAGTTCCCACGAGACGTCCAGGCCTGCACCCACGGTCTTGGTATCTGGATAAGCCTGCTTCTTGGCAGTGCTGTAGCCGCTGCTACGGTCAGAGCCGAAGGCGGACATTCCGACACTCGGAAAGAGCCAGGAGCGACTGATCGTCTCACCGGCGCGAGCGGTGCGCACACGCTCGGCGGCGATCTTGATGTCACGGTTCTCGCGCATCGCGCGGCGCACCAGATCCGTCAACACCGGGTCGTTGAACGTCTCCCACCACGCGGCTTCGGGTTCCATCTCGGAGGCCGTGCTTGCGGCAAACTTGGCCGGCAGGTCTACCGACGGCTTGGCGACTTCTGTGGAACAACCGGTCAAGACCAGAGCGAAAGACGCGGCGAGCGCCGCACCCACGACGACGCCGAACAGGCGTTCGGCATGTTGCAGGGGCGTCTGCCCGGCGTAGCGGGTCAGTGGATGGGGGATTTGAAGTCGCGGCATCGGATTGGACTCGTGTAGATTCGAGGTGGCATCAGCGTAGGGCCCGGTGTGCGCGAAGTCGTCAGCGAAGCGTCGCCGTTCGGTCGCCATATCGAGCGCTCATTCATGTTGGAGGCGTCACTCGCCGTCGGTATCTGCCGCGTGCTCGCCGGCCGCCGACGTGAGGTCCGAGTCAATCGACTCCAGCAACTCATCGGCGGACGAAAACTCGCGCTGACGCCCGGTGACCAGGTTTTCGAGACGGCCCACGAGAGCGCCGGGCGTGGCATCGCTGCGCAGCTTCAGGACGTACGAGCGACGATTGGGGTACTTGGATTCAGGGTTCAGACTCATCACAGACCAGGGGGCAAGAAAGTTCGACGACAGCGTAGGCCGTCCCCTGGGGCGAGTCGTAAGCGAAAGGTCAGACTTCGGTCGGGACAGCGCCGCTCCCACAGGTCTGTGCCCTTAACTCTTCAACCAGACTTTGCCGCCTGAAGCAGCGAGCGCGCACGTTTCACCAGCTCGGTTCCCTCCGTATCGGGCAACTGGTCAAGCAGCGCCGCCAGGGCCTGGCGGTCCTCGGTTGTGGCGTCGTATTGCTCACACAGCTCTACCAGCGCCTGCAGCTCCAGCCACGGTGCTTCCTGGGTGCGAGCCTCTTCAACCGCACGCCGCACCGTGATGCTGCCGGCATCGAGCCGGCCCTGCATCCGCGCAATCGAAGCCTCCAGCAGCAACAGTTGCGGCAGGTACACGCGCTCGCCCAGCTCTTCCCCCATCCGTAAGGCTTCCTGTAGCTCGGCTTGCGCAGCGTCGTAATCACCCGCCAGCAGCAACGCTTCGGCGGCGTAGCCGAGCACCTCGCTGGCACCGGAGCGCATGCCGAGTCCGGTGTGTTCGTCGTAGGCCTCGCGGATGCTGCGGTAGCCGTCGCGCGGTGCGCCGTTGCGCGCGTCGGCCCAGCCGCGCCACCAGCGGCAAGCCGTGCGCCCGAGTGCGAGCGAATACTCGTCGACCAGCGTCTGCATGTCGTCGGCCAGCGCTGCCACACGTACAGGGTTCCCCATCCGCACCTCGATCAACACCTCTTGCCAGGTGGCGACCAGCCAGGTCATAGGCTGGCGAAGCGTTTGTGCGCGGGTCCGTGCCTGCTGCATGTGAGCCCGGCCTTGCTCAACCAGGCCAGAACGCACAAGTTCTATGGCCAACATTCCGTGCAGCATGACCTGAGGGTCGGCCGCAAAGATCTCGTTCGCCCCGATGTCTAGCGGCTCGGCGATTGCGAGGGCGCGCTCCAGCCATCGGCGGGTCGCCTGCGTGCGACCCTGGAGATGATGCACCTCGCCCTGCACGATGCACGCCACCAGCGTGAGCGCTGGATCGTTCGCCTCGGACGAGAGGGCTTCGGCGCGCTCCGCTACCGCCAACGCCTGCGTATAGTCGCCGCGCAGACCGAGCAGATAGCCGAATCCGTGCAGCAGGCGACCGCGCATCGGATGCTCGGGTACATCCGCTAGCAACGTGTAGGCGCGTTCGAACGCGTTCCTGGCTTCGCTGCCGACACCGAGTGTGTGGAACGCCGACACGCCTTGCAGCGTGGCCAAGGTGATTTCGAGCGTATCGCGCTCTATCCCTTCTGGCGCTTGGCGCAGCAAGACCAACGCGCGCTCAGTGAGACTGATGCACAAAGCCGGACTGAAGTGCAGTAGCGCGGCTTCCGCGGCCTCGGCGTAGTAGCGCAGCGCGATCATTGGCTGCCGAGCCCGGTCGAAATGCGTCGCCAACTCCGAGGCTGCAACCGGCACGCCGGCCATGCGCTCGCGTTCGAGGGCAGCGCCAACCTGGCAATGAAGGAGGGTGCGCAATGAGCGCGGCGTGCGGTCGTACAGTACCTGGCGGAAGAGGGCATGCCGGAACGAGTAGGGTAGCTCCATCATTCCTTCAAGTTCGGTGGCCCGCGACCGCGTCAGCCATACCTGCTCGCGCACCAGCTCCTCGCAGGTGTCGGCCACCGAAACGAGGTCGTGCTCGAGGGCCAGCGAAACCGTCTCGACCCGGAATTCAACTCCGCATACCGCTGCCGCCGAGAGCAGTGCACGCTGCTCCGGCCCGAGCTTGCTGATGTAGTGATCAATGATGGCCGCGAGGTTCTCGGGAACCGCCATCCCCGCCAGCCGGGCCTCGATGGTGGCGTCGTCGTCCGTGGTGTCCATCACTTCACTGATGACTGACGACACGAACAGCGGCACACCGTCGGTGCGCTCATGCAGGGCACGCACGAAGGCTTCATCGCGGGCCAGAGAGGTCGAACGCAGCGCGACATAGTCAGCGACCTCGGTTTCCGAGAACGGATCGAGCACCACTTCCTCGCACAGACGTTGCTGGCGCAGTTCGTGGCGCAACGAGTTAAGCGGATGATCGAGCGCCACCACCTCGGCGACGCGAAAGCTCGCCAGCCACATAAGCCGCGTGCGGCCACGTCGCCGCGCCACATAGTCGATGAGCTGGACCGTCGCCCGATCGCTCCAATGCAGGTCTTCGGTTATCAGCAACAGCGGCCGTTGTTCGGTGTAGCGGTCCAGCAGTTCACCCATTTCCCGCAACATGCGATCCGGACCGATGCCGGCAAGCTCGCGCCGTAACGCGTCTCGCTCTTGCGCGGTGCTCAGCCACGGCAGTTGCAGTAGCCAGGTCGGCGCCACGGCGCGCATCAGCGTCGGCAGGGCGGGGTCGCTGCGGCACAGATCGGCCAACGCCTCCAGCACCGGCAGGTACGGCTCGCCGGTGCCGTAGTGCTCCACGCAATGGCCACGTGCGCAGGCGATGCCGCCAAGGCTGGCGAGGAAATGCTCGATCAACGTGGTCTTGCCAATCCCCGGTTCTCCGGCAAGCCAGACCACTGCACGCTGCCCGTTGTAAGCCCGCTCCCACGCCCGTTGCAGTCTTGAGAGCTTGTCGGTGCGACCAATGAATGGCGGTGACGGATACGCATCGGCCGCTGACACCGGCGTGGGTGTCGGTGGCATCGAAGGCGCAGGGGAGGGCGTGGCGATAAAGCGATAGCCACGCCGCGACACAGTCTCGATGAAGCGAGGCTGTCTTGGGTCATCGCCCAGCACCTTGCGCAGATCGCTGATGGCCGTCTTCAGCACTGAATCGCTGACGAACCGATGCCCCCACACGGCATCAAGCAAAGCATCTTTGGTCACCAGCGACCCAGGCTGGCGCGCAAGTACGCACAGCAGAGTGAAAGGCGTTGGCGCCAGCGCCACGGTTTCTCCGTTACGCAACAAGCAGGCGTTGGCTTCGTCGAGCTCGAACTCGACGAAGCAGAGCTGGACTGGGGTCGGATGAGGCTGCGGACGCGCCACGTTGGATTCCTGAAAACTAAAACATGGGTGTGCCCTCGTGAGGCATGGCACGTGGTAATTCCAATAACAACGCTGATCGGCTCAGAAGCCAAGCCTCACCGGTCGGAAACTGGCCCTCGGCACAGCCCCACATGGCCTCATCGCGGTGCGCTAATGATCCCAAAAAACTAATGACAAAAATATCAATATTGAAAAATGTCTCAATTTTACTTACCTTCACCTTGCCTGACGATGAGATCTCCACATCTCACGACTTCAATCACAACAAGGGCTCGAGATGAACAACAACAAGAAAGGTACCGAACTGCCTCCCACCGCCGTCGATGTGCTGGTCGTCGGTAACGGTCCGGTAGGGGCGACAATCGCGGCGCTGCTCGGCCGCTATGGGGTAACGACACTGGTATTGGACAAGACCCATGAGGTCCTGCTGATGCCCCGCGCCATAGCTCTGGACAACGAGGCGCTTCGCATCCTGCAACTCGCCGGATTGTCGGAAGATGCTTTCGAGAAGATCGTTATCCCTGAAGTGAAGATGCACTCCCCGGTCCTCGGGCAATTCAGTCGGGCCAACACCGCCGGGTGCATCGACGGTCACCCAAAACTGGTGACTTTCTATCAACCCGACCTCGAACACGCGATGCGTAAACAGGTCTCTGGGCTGAAGTCAGTGACCAGCCTGGGTGGATTCGAGCTCGAGCATCTGGTCGAGGAACCGGATTGTGTCGTCGCCTCCGTGCGGGACCAGGACGGCAATCTGCATTTCATTCGCGCCCGATACCTGGTCGGTGCGGATGGTGCTAGCTCCAGGGTCAGGGCCTTGATTGGCCAGGAATTCGAAGGACAAACCTATGCAGAGGATTGGCTGATTGTCGATGCCAAAAACCGGCATAAATCAGCCATTGATCACGTTGAGTTTCTCTGTGATCCACGGCGCCCAACGCCGCACATGCCCGCGCCCGGTGGAAGGGAGCGTTGGGAGTTCATGCTACATCCAGGCGAATCCCGGGAAGAGCTGGAAAGCCCGGAAAGCATCGCCCGGCTGATCGCGCCATGGGTCAATCCGCAGGAACTGGAAATCGAGCGCAAGGCGGTGTATCGATTCCACGCGCGTTGCTGCAACAGATTCAGCAAGGGGCGAACTTTTCTTGTCGGGGATGCAGCCCACATCACCCCTCCGTTTGTCGGGCAAGGTCTCGTAGCGGGACTTCGAGATGGCGCCAACCTTGCCTGGAAACTGGCTTGGGTCCTTCACGGTCAAGCCGCGCCTTCAATACTCAATACCTATGACGTAGAGCGTCGCCCCCATGCCCAGGCGATGATCAATCTGGCGAAACTCATGGGCCGTCTGGTGATGCCGAGAAACAAGGTCGCCGCTTTCTTCATCCACGGAATGATGCGCGCGCTGGCGTTGACTCCCGCTTCCAGAAAGTACTTCGAGCAGCTGGACATCAAGCCGAAGAACATCTTCAAACAGGGTCTGTTCGTGCAGCATCGTCGTGGCGACAAGCTGGTTCGTGGCAGCCTGTTTCCCCAGGCCTGGGTTCGCAACACGCAACAGCAGATCCAACTGAGCGACGATGCTCTTGGACACAACCTGACCCTGGTTGGATTGGGTGTTGACCCGTTGTCACTGTTGAGCACTGCTGAGGTCTTTTCCTGGATAAGGATGGGAGGAGACTTCTTGCAGATCGGAGCCTGCGGTCAGCGCTCCGACAGCGCTTGCGACTTCATCGAAGACCTCAACCATGACATCCTGCCGCTGGCTGCCAAAGGCACGCTCGTCGCGATCCGCCCTGACCGCATCATCATGCACCACGCTCCCGGCGCAGAGGCGAGCAGTCTGGTTCGAGACTGCGTGATTCTGATGGGGAGCGCCGATTCCACTGCCGACAACGTTTCCATTACCATCAACGAGCCTCCTCGATTAAGAGCGTGAAGATGCCTTCCCCCACTTTTCCTTCAGAAACAACTGAGCAAGAGCCTCTTACTCGAGGCCACAAGAAGCGTGAACGCACTCGTCGCGGTCTGGTGGACGCGGCATTGCGTCTTGTCGCACGTAAGGAGGTGGGGGAGATTGCACTGCTCGATGTCGCCTCGGAGGCCGCGGTATCCAACGGCACCATCTACAACTATTTTCGAACGCGCGACGAAGTCCTCGAGGCGGTTGGCATCGCCATGGCGAGCGAGTTCTCGGATGCCATTTCCGCCCTGAGTTCGGACGTGCACTGCGGTGCACAGCGGCTTTCGATTGGTGTGCGCATGTTCGTATGCCGGGCCGCGTACGACCATCAATGGGCCAACGCTCTGCTGCGCATCATCCATTCCGATCAAACCATGCGCTCGCGCTTGGCTGCTCATGTGCTGGGCGATCTGCGTGAAGGTCTGCGCGCGGGCACTTTCGCTTATGAGGATGAAGGGATTGCCCTGGACATGGTTGTATCGTGCACAACCGGCGCCATGCGCTCGGTTGTGGAAGGGCGTGTGGTGGCGGAGCATGACCAGCGGGTCGCCGAGATGATTCTCAAGGCTCTGGGCGTAACACCTGCTAAAGCCAAGAAAATCGCCGATAAGCCGCTACCCTAGTCCTGATGTCATCCTCGGCCGGCTATGCCCGGCCAATCCATTGCCGATAGTTCTTCGCCTGGCGACGAGACTTCAGCTGATTACCGATCAATGCCATGAGTGGCGACGTCCTGGGTTTTGTCTGCTTGCCTTGGCTCAACAAGCCGAGTTGCTTCTTGATCACCGAGGCCACTGCAAGCGATGCCAGCGCCTTATTCTTCCAGCGGACGACGATGGGCTCCACTTCGGTGTCCTGACCTGCCATCCACTGGCTTGGCAGGGCCGGCTCGATTGCCAGTGCAGTGGCAAGCCCCACCATCGACACTGAGCCGCTCACCACTCGCTCCGCGACCTCCTTTCTGCGCACGCCGCCGGTGACCATCAGCGGCATGCGCGCTATTTCTCCTATTCTTTCCGCGCATTCGAGAAAATACGCTTCTCGAGCCAAGCGGCTGCCATCGCGGGTTTGCCCCTGCATCGCCGGGCTTTCGTAGCTGCCACCGGACAACTCGACCAGGTCGACCGCCTTGGCGTTGAGCATTTCCACTACGCGAGCCGCATCCTCGGCATCGAAACCACCGCGCTGAAAGTCCGCGGAATTGAGCTTCACAGCGACGCAAAAGATCGGTGCCACTCGCTGACGTATTGCATCGATGGTTTGCAGGAGAATTTGCGCACGATTTTCCAGGCTGCCACCCCAGCGGTCGCTACGCCGGTTGGTCAAGGGCGAAAGGAATTGGCTGAACAGGTAACCATGCGCGGCATGAATCTCCACGCCGGTGAATCCGGCACGCTCAGCCAGCACTGCAGCCTGGGTATAGCGCTCAATCAGCTCTTCGATCTCCTGCTCATTCAAGGCTCTGGGCGGTACAAAAGCCTTGGATAGTCCGGGAATGTCGACAGCCACCGCAGAGGGGCCCCGTGCCGATTGCCCCATGGAAGCCAATAGCTGCCGTCCGGGATGATTGATTTGCATCCAGGCCTGGGCTCCGCGACTGCGGCAAGCATCGGCCCATAACCTGAATTGACCCAGGTTTCGATCGTCCTCAAGCACCACACCAGCCGGTCCGGTCAAGGCATGGCGATCAACCATGACGTTGCCAGTGATGATCAGGCCGGCTCCACCGTCCGCCCAACGCTGATAAAGCTTAACCAGCGCTTCCCCTGGAGCGTGATCCTCATTGGCAAGATTCTCCTCCATGGCAGCCTTGGCGATTCGGTTTGGAATCACCGTGCCGTTGGGCAAACGAAGCGGTTTGAAGAGCTTTGAGCCGGTCATGTTCTGTCCTTCAGCTGATGAAAATTCGGCCAGCCATCACTAAGGGTCATACCGTTTGAGCACTATCTGCACTGTGCTTGCTCAGGTTGTTGAGGTCCTGGTTTGCATCGATGGGCCGGCTTGATGGCCTGCCGGGACGGCGAGCCAGAAACACGACATAGCTGAACACGCGTGTTCAATTGTGTCAATGTATAGAACCCTTCATCGGTCCTGCCATATCCAATCTATCCATCCGGTTCTTTACGCCATAGAAAGGATTTCATTGAAAAAAGCGTATTTAATTCAAAAAACGTTGTTGACGTAAACTGAACACAAGTGTTCAATCGGTCCATAAGGTAATCCTGGAGAGAGAACCGTGGAATCCCTAAATCCAACACAGCGCCGCATTCATCAAGCCGCCTTTCGCCTGTTCGCTGAAAGAGGCACCTCACAAGTGAACATTCTCGACCTCGCACAAGAGGCAGGCGTGGCGCGCGGAACGGTCTATAGCAACATCGACAGCATGGAGAGCCTGTTCGAGGCGGTCGCCAGCCATCTCGCGAAGGAGATGCATGAGCGCGTTAACAAGAGCTTCAATTCCCTCACTGATCCGGCTCAGCGCCTTGCCAATGGCATTCGGTTGTTCATTCGTCGAGCGCACGAAGACTCCCAGTGGGGGGCGTTCATACATAAATTCGCCATGAGCAATTCTTCATTGCGCGAAATGTTCAGCAGCCAAGCGACGACGGATCTTCTGAGCGGACTGTCCAGTGGGCGGTACACGTTTGAAAAGGAGCAATTGCTCTCTGTACTGACGCTGATATCGAGCAGCGTCCTGGGCTCGATTTTCCTGGTGCTGGAAGGGCACAGAACGTGGCGCGAATCGGGCTCTGACACGGCCGAACTGGTGCTGCGCGCATTGGGTGTGTCACCAGAGGAGGCTCGTGCGCTGGCGACCACAGAGTTGCCAGCACTTCCTTCTCTCGACTGAGTTAGTTAACTGACCCAACCAGACACCCCTGATTTTCAGGGGTGCGGGGACGGCTTTGCTCTGAAAACCCGGAAAACAAGAACAATGACCCACAAAAATGAAATGCCCCGGTTAGCGACACCACAACCTGCCCGGCATCCGCAACCGACGGTGAAGGCTCAGGATCTGACTCACCTGATCTTTCAAAGGCCGGACTTGAAGGAGGCGGCGCGGTTCCTGACCGACTTCGGCCTGACGACAAGTCAGCAGGACGCCGATACGCTTTACCTGCGCGCCGCCGACCCTACTGCATACTGTTACCGCATCCATCGTGCAGAACATGCACGTTTTGTCGGGTTCGGACTGGCAGTCCAGTCGCTCAAGGATCTGGAAAAACTGACGCGAATCCCCGGCGCGTCACCGATAGAAAAATCGGAACATCCTGGTGGCGGGTCTTACGTCAGATTGACCGATCCTTCCGGTTTCATTGTGGAAGCTGTTTGCGACCAGACGGCAGGTATAACGCTGGGACACAGAGCTCCTCTTCCCTGGAATCTGGCGCAGGAACAACCGCGAATCAACGCCACGCAGCGCCCGCCGATTGCTCCGGCTGAAGTACTAAAACTGGGCCACATCGTCATCGAAGTGGCTGACTACCAGGCGACCTGTGCCTGGTATACGAAGCATTTCGGGTTGATTCCCAGCGATGTGCAGGTACTCCCCGATGGCACACCTATCGTCGCCTTCATGCGCCTTGACCTCGGTGACATTCCAGCGGATCACCATACGCTCGCGATAGCACAAGGGTTCATGGCGACCTACAGCCATAGCGCCTATGAAGTCATCGATGCAGACGCCGTGGGAATGGGGCAACGCGTCCTGCGCGAGCGCGGTTGGGAGCACTCATGGGGAATCGGCCGACACATTCTGGGCAGTCAGATCTTCGATTACTGGCAAGACCCTTGGGGCGATAAGCACGAGCATTACTGCGACGGGGATATCTTCACGGCCGCACAGCCTACGGGCATTCATCCCGTGAGCCCCGAGGCAATGGCGCAGTGGGGGCAGCGCATGCCCAAGCGTTTTACAAAACCGAAGATGAGCTTGGCCAATCTGCGTGCGCTGATCCGTAACCTGCGACGCAGTCCGGACTTGAGCATTCGCAAGTTGATAACACTTATGCGGATGTTCGGGTAGAGCCGCCATGTCGGGCAATGCAACCAGGTATGGCCGGCGGGATATGCTCAAAGCCGGCGCCTTGATCGTCGGCGGCTCGTTGGTCTACAGCGTTGCCAGCCCCCCCTCAGAACAACACCACAGTTCTCGCGCCGCCGAGCACGGGACAAAGACTGCTCCAGGAGTGCCTTCAATGTCTGCAGTACACGTAGTCCGTTTTGAATTTCAGAATGGTATCCACTGGGGCGTGCTACGCCAGGGCCGTATCACGGTTGTCCCCGGTACTTTTGAAACCACCGGTGATTTCATTAGCCAGAACAGTATCGACGACCTCGTTCAATTGAAAGGTACGGAGCTTGCGGAGAGCGAAGTGAAACTACTGTCGCCGGTGACCCGTAACCAGCAGTTCGTCTGCCAGGGCGCCAATTACCGTCAGCACATGATCGAGTCGGGCATGGACCCGGATGCGAAGAAATTCAACATGATCTTCACCAAGGCGACGAGTTGCCTGGTGGCGGCTGACAGCGACCTGATCAAGCCAAGTAACGTGCGCTTCCTCGACTACGAGATCGAACTGGGGCTGGTGATGAAACGCGCGATCACCGGCGCTGTTGCTGTCACCGACGCCAATCTGCATGAGTTCATCGCAGGCGTCGTCATCGTCAATGACTACTCGGCTCGGGACATTCAGATTCCCCAGATGCAGTTCTACAAGGGCAAGAGCTTCCGCACTTTCGGTCCGGTCGGCCCGTACCTCTGCCTTCTGGATGCCACGAACATTCGTTACCTGAAAGAGCTGCAGTTGCGCCTGACGGTCAACGACCAGGTGCGACAGAACGACAGCACGGCCAACCTGGTTTACGGCCCCGCTGAAACCCTTACCGAGCTCTCCTCCGTGCAAGATCTCGCCGTTGGTGACCTGATCGCCACTGGTACGCCTGCCGGCTGTGCGCTAACGATTCCTTCGCCTGCCAAACAGCGTATTGCGGCCCTGATGCCAGAAGCCACCAAATGGAAGCTTTTCCTCAAGGCGCAGGAAGGTCGGACGCAATATCTCAAGCCAGGTGACGTAGTCGAGGCGCGCATTCGCAGCGCCGATGGTGTGATCGACCTCGGTGTGCAACGCAACCGAGTCGTGGAGGAAGCCTGATGGTTGTGCAGACCCTGAGTGACATTGAAAGCCTCGAACAAGTCCCCCTGTCGGAACGTGGCCTGGCTTGCAGCACTTATGAAGCGCTGCGACAGGCGGCCCGGTGCTCCCCCCAGGCACCGGCGCTAAGCTTCTTTGCCGATGCCGCGGATTTCAGGCGTACCTACAAGTGGAACTACTCCCGGCTCTTCGGGGATATCACCCGCGCGGCGAATGCCTTCGATGATCTGGGTATAAAACCGGGCGAGGTGCTTGCCTTTATCTTGCCCAATCTGCCGGAAACCCATTTCACGATATGGGGCGGGGAGGCGGCGGGCATCGTCATGGCGATCAATCCTCTGCTCGAGGCCAAGCAGATGGCTGGCTTGCTGAATGCTGCGAAGGCATCCGTGGTGGTGACGCTCGCCCCGACGGCGGGCAGCGATCTTTGGCCCAAACTGGCTTCGCAGCTGGATCAGTTGCCTACGGTCAGGTCTGTCGTTTGGGTCAGCATGGAGCCCTATGTCGCCGAACCAGTGCGTGGGGCCCTGAAAGCAGCGGCACTGAAGGAACGCGACTTACACCGCGATATCGCGATCCACGATTGGCAATCGCTGATGAGTACTCAACCGCACACATACCTGAAGAGTGGTCGTCAAATCCGCCAGGATGAGTGCTCCTCCTACATATGCACGGGCGGCACCACCGGGCTCCCGAAGATCGCCGCGCGTACCCATGGCTCGGAAGTATTCAATGCATGGGCCATGGCTGCTCATATGCAGCCACGCAGCGGTGGCCAGGTTATCTTTTGTGGTCTGCCGCTGTTTCATGTCAATGGACAGCTGGTGACGGGACTGATGCCTTGGACTCAAGGCGACCATGTGATTCTCGGGACGCCTCATGGGTATCGTGGTGAGGGGGTGATCCCGCGATTCTGGGAGATGGTCGAGCACTTCGGTATCAACTTCTTTTCCGGTGTGCCAACTGTCTATGCCGCACTTCTGCAAAATGAATGTGAGGGCCGCGACCTGTCCAGCCTTCGCTATGCAATGTGTGGCGCCGCACCCATGCCGGCTGAGCTTTTCCGGGAGTTCGAGCGCCGTACCGGGCTAAAGATCCTTGAAGGTTACGGTCTTACCGAGGGCGCCTGCGTTTCCTCAGTCAATCCGCCTCATGGAGAGCGCCGTATCGGCTCCATCGGGATACGGATCGCCTACCAGAATATGCGCGCGATCGTGCTCAATGATTCTGGAGAGTACCTGCGCGATGCCAACGTGGATGAGATCGGCCTCATCACGATCAGTGGTCCGAACCTCTTCGATGGCTATCTGGAGGAGCGTCATAACCAGGGCCTTTGGATCGATATCGACGGTCAGCGCTGGCTGAATACGGGCGATCTGGGTCGCCAGGATGTGCAGGGTTACTTCTGGCTGACCGGACGCAAGAAGGAGTTGATCATTCGCGGCGGCCACAACATCGATCCCAAGCAAATCGAGGAGGCTTTGCAGGCGCATCCCGCCGTCGCCTTGGCCGCTGCAATCGGCAGCCCCAATGCCTACTCGGGCGAGGTGCCAGTCGCGTACGTTCAACTGCGCCCGGGGCAAGTTTGCAACGCCGAAGAGCTTGAGGCGTTCGCTCATCTCAATATCAGCGAGCGGGCAGCAGTCCCCAAGCGCATTGAAATCGTCGAGGCGTTGCCACTGACTGCCGTGGGCAAGATATTCAAGCCTGCTTTGCAACAGCGGGAGATTGCCAAAGTAGTCCAGGAAGAAGTGGAACGCCTGGGTCTTTCGAATATTGCCGTTGAGGTCGTGCAGGACAATCGCCGTGGGCATGTCGCCTGCATCAGGGCCGGAACGGGCCAGGAAATCCTGGCTCCGCTCTTGGGGCGCTATAGCTTTCAAGTCGAGTGGCTTAATTGAGTTTCTGATTCACATCTGTAAGTCCAGCAGTCGTGCCCTGGCGCTGTTCGGCCAGGGCGTTTAACACAACTTCGATCAACTCCAACCGGCACTGAAAAGTGCACAGGAAGGCGAAGCCTTGCCTGCGTGCAATCAACAAAAACAATAAACAAGAGGTGGAAAATGAAACTGAATAGCCGTGTGATCCCGTGTCTCTCTGCTCAGCGAAAGTGTGCTGTCTGGATTAAGTTCACCAGTGCCATGGCACTCCTCAGCGCCTCTTCTATTGCAGGTGCCAATGGCATTGGCGTGAACGAACAAAGTGCAAGCAGTGCGGGAACTGCTTATGCGGGAAGGTCGTCATCCGCGCTGGACGCCAGCACGATCTATGGAAATCCTGCAGGCCTGACCAAGTTGAAGCGCAGTGAGATTTCCGGCGGGGCGGCGGTCGTCTCGGTGAGCAACGACATTAGTGATGCGCAGAGCAGTGCCCCAGGAACGAATGAAGGGGACTCGGTACCTTTGGTGGTCGTGCCCTTCGCCTATATGTCGACGCCGCTTGATGATCGTTTTTCGATGGGTCTGGGCCTCTATGCTCCGAGTGGTCTGATCAATGATTACGAGGGCTCTTTTCAGGGCCGCTACCATGGTTCCTACAGCACGACCAAGGAGATAACCCTGCAGCCAACCATTGCCTATCGGATCAATGATTACGTGTCCATTGGTGGTGGACCGACCATAAACCATTTCAGTGCAAAGCTTCAGAATTACCTGGCTACCGGCGCCCTGAACAACGGTCAGGACACACTGGTCACCATCAAAGGCGATGACACGGCCATTGGCTACAACGTCGGCCTCTTGGTTGACTTGAGTGAGGCAACTACCTGGGGGATTACCTATCACTCGAAGGTGAGCTATGAACTCGAAGGGCATACTGAGGTTTCTGGCTCCCCGAGCGTTATCCCCCTGGACGGAAAGTATGACAACAAGATAGACCTCACGATGCCCGAATCCGTGGACACATCCATCACCCATCATTTCAATAGTCGCTGGACGGGATACCTGGGGGCCACCTGGACACGTTGGAGCCGGATCCAGAAGGTCGAGGCAGTCAACAGCGGTCTTTCCCCTCTGGGCCAGGCGGCTGGCCTGGGACGTGTGACCGAAGAAATGAACTGGCGCGACACTTGGTCCACCGCGGTTGGCGCATCCTATCAATTGAACCAACAATGGCTGCTGCGCGCAGGCTACGCCTATGATCCGTCGCCCATCAGAAATGCCGATCGGAGCGTGCGCGTTCCGGTCGGGAATCGGCAGGCAGTGACCTTGGGCGGCGCTTACTCACCGAATTCCGATCTGACGATAGACTTTGCTTATGGTTATCTCTGGGATTCCAAAGTCTCTGTAAAGCAGTCGAACAACTCCGGTCTTCAACCGGAATACAGTGCCAACTACGAAAATAGTGCGCATGGAATTTCAGTGCAGGCAACCTATCGGTACTGATCGCTGGTGACGTTTCCGAAGCGGACAAGAGGCGTGTTTACCAGAACTTGGCGACGGATCTGGCTCGGACAGAAGATGCCTTCGCGACCTACCGTGCCACACCTCTGGCGGTGGATGAGCGAGCAGCGGGGGACAAGTATGAAGATGAAATGACTGCGGCGGTCGAGGAAGCCTGAGCGCTGTCTTATGCAGATGTACTAATTTATGATGCTGCATTGATAAATTTGGATACGGCATCATGAGTACACGTTCCGATCTTCTGACCACCGCTGAACTATTGTTGCGTACAAAGGGCTATGCAGCTTTCAGTTACGCCGATCTCGCGGCTGACATCGGCATCAAGAAGGCGAGTATTCACCACCATTTTCCGACCAAGGAAGGTCTGGCAATTGCCATTGTTGAGAGCTACCTGTTCCGGTACAAGAAGCAGCTTGAGATTATCAATGATGAATATACCGGCATTATTGAACGTCTCAATGCCTTCGCCCTGATGTTTGCGCAAAGCAGTGAGAACGGCATGTTGCCGCTCTGTGGCGCCTTGGCCGCGGAGTTACTGGCATTGCCGCAAAGCCTGAAGGAAATGACGCGGGACTTTTTCGAAATCCATCTCGACTGGCTTCAGGCCAATATCGCTCTAGGCCAAGCGGCAGGGGAGATCAAAGCTGAGCTGGACGGCGTGAAGATCGCCAGAGTCATCTTGAATACGTTGGAAGGTGGCAGCTTTGTAGCCTGGGCATTGAACGACAAGTACGACCGTTCTTCTGGATTCGATTTAATTTTAGATGGACTTCGGGTGGCCGAACCGCGCCACTAATGCCCGATCCGCTTTTTTTGCTTTATGAGACGACCGATTCTGCCATCGCCAGCTCGGTCTGCTGTTCCTCCCAAGTAAGTGGCTCCATCCGCTTGTCGCTCACCTCCTGAATTTTATTCCCGCGTACTGGACTGACGAGAGCCTATCTCGTCTCCCGGTTGTGCTGCGGATATCTGCCCATGCCTATGGCCTGAGGTGGAAAGGCTATAACCAATAAGATGGCAAGCCCTACATTTTAATAATGATGTCTGCGTATTCCAGACCGGCCGGGTCGCGGGTGCATTTGTTCGGCAGCTGGGGGATGGGTTTAAAGATCTCTTGAATGGCTGCCTACTAGTTGGTAGGGTTGTATCTCTTTCGGGCGTCCAAACGCCCTGTCCACAAAGAGGATTGAATAAATGAGCAACAACCTGAATGGTATCGACGTAGCCGCACTCCAGCAGTTTGCCCAAGGCGTTGCTGAGGATGTGACCAAGCGCAAGGCAAGTTTCAACGTCAAGACCCAATGGGAGCACCAGACTCGCTCAGTCGCGAAAGTCAGCCGTTACAGCTTGGCAGGTGAAACCTACTCACGCGATTTTGAAATCGTGGCCGATGAGCCAAATGAATTGCTGGGCCAGAACACCGCGCCTAACCCCCAGGAACTGTTGATGGCAGCACTCAATGCCTGCATGTCGGTCGGTTATGCCGCCAACGCTGCGATGATGGGTATCAAGATTCATAGCCTGGAAATCGAGACGGATGGCACCCTCGACTTGCGCGGTTTTCTGGGGATTGAAGAGAGTGTCAATCCGGGCTACGACGAGGTAAGTGTGGTTATTCGCCTGCACACCGACGCTTCCCGTGAGCGCGTTGAAGAGCTGCACAAAGTGGTGCTCAAGACGTCGGTCAATTACGCAAACTTCTCGAAAGCCATCCGTATGGTGCCCACCCTCGAAGTTCGTGAAGGCTGATTTCGCCGACTCTCCACGCACCAGCAGGCGATGAATCGTCCTGGTGCCAAGTTTTGAATCTTGATCAGAAGGACTAATGAAATGAGCGATTTCTTTAAAGGTCGGAAACTGTTGGTCGTCGGTGGCACCAGCGGAATGGGCCTGGAAACGGCCCGCATGGTTCTCAAGGCGGGCGGTAGCGTGGTGCTTACCGGAAGCAAGCAGGATAAGGCCGAGGCTGCACGCCAGGAATTGAGCCCGTTGGGTTCTGTGTCCGTGATCGTCGCAAACCTGATGACTGAAGAGGGCATGAATTCCGTTCGGCAGGAAATCAACACCCACCACAGCGATATCAGCCTGATGGTGAACTCTGCCGGGATTTTTATTCCCAAGCCGTTCACTGAGCACGACGAAGCCGAGTACGACATGTACCTGTCGCTCAACCGTGCGACTTTTTTCATTACGCAAGCCGTGGTCAAGAACATGCTTGCCGCGAAGCGCGAAGGCGCGATTGTCAACGTCGGCTCCATCGGTGCACAGGCAGCATTGGCCGGTTCACCGGCATCGGCCTATTCCATGGCCAAAGCAGGTCTGCATGCGTTGACCCGCAACCTGGCCATTGAATTGGCCCACTCCGGAATCCGGGTCAATGCAGTCTCGCCAGGAATCGTCCATACCTCAATCTACGAGGGTTTCATGGACAAAGAAGCGATCCCGGAGGCAATGAAGTCGCTTAACGATTTCCACCCACTCGGGCGAGTCGGTGTTCCCGAAGATGTGGCTAATACCATCCTGTTCCTGCTTTCCGACAAGGCGTCCTGGGTGACCGGCGCTATCTGGGATGTGGACGCCGGGGTCATGGCGGTACGTGCCTGACCACATCAGCAAGCGCGACCTTATGAAAGTCTCCCGTTGGGGGGCTTTCTGCGTTACTCCAACTATTTGCTTGAAACGCCGGCAACGCGGTCTCTATTAATTTTGGTGCAGGATGAATTATGCAAACCCCTTCAAAAAAATATGCAGTGGATATCTGGTCTGATTTTGTCTGCCCCTGGTGCTGGATTGCCAAGCGTCGCTTCGAGAAAGCGCTGGAGCGTTTTCCTGAAAAAAACAGTGTGCAGGTAAATGTCAGGGCCTATCGTCTGGCGGCGAATCAGGCACCAGAGCCTATGGTTGCGGCTCTTGGGCGCAAGCTTGGAAACCCGGACTCCGCCGCCGCGATGATGAGCACCGTCAGTAAATATGGCCAAGCCGATGAGCTGAATTACCGTTTTGACACCATGCTGTTTGGCGACACCGCTGATGCCCACGTATTGGTCAAGGCGGTTGAAGATCCGGCAGCGAAGAAGCGTCTGGTAGAGGCGCTGTATGAGCAGAGTACGACCCATGGTAAGTCGCTGTTTGATCGCAGCAGCCTGAAGACCATTGCCAAGGCAGTTGGTGTATCGGATGAGTCAATTCAACTGGCGTGGTCATCCGTTGAATTGCGGGCAGAGATGGAGGAGGACGAACATATTGCTGCGCAACTGGGTTCGGGTGTTCCTTTGTTTGTATTCGACAATGCCTTCTCATTATCCGGCGCTCAGCCCGAGGCCGCGTTTCTTGAAGCGCTGAACAAGCTGCAAGCGAAGTCAGAGGATGACGCGTTCATCGGCCAGATCTGCGGTATAGATGGCTGCAAGACTTGATCGGCAGAAGGTGTGCGGCACTGAGTAGTGCCGCTTTCCAGTAGCATCGAAAACGAGGCAAAAATGAGCCGTATCGTTGAGTTGAGTGCCCCACAGTTCGCCCGTTTTGTTGCCAAAGGCAGCAGCGTCGTGCTGTTTTCCGCGTCGTGGTGCAAGCCTTGTCAGGAGATGAAGCCGGTCTTTCATGCCTTGGAAGAAAAGCTCCACGCCTTGGCGGTTTTTGGAAAGATCGATGTGGCGATGTCTCCGACGATCTCGCAGATGTACGGCATCCGTGCAGTGCCATCCTTGGCGGTGTTTCACGAGGGTCGGTTGCTCCGGGTCATGCCCGGATCCCGTTCAGTTGCAGCGCTGAAAAAAGCGGTTCTTGCGGAGTTGGAAGTGACCGTGTAACCAGGCTCCTCTGTTCAGCATTGAACGCCACTTTCTGGATATCAGGCTTCGCCCGCGGCATATGCCGGATAGTCGGTGTAACCCTTGGCAATCGTTTCGCTCACCCCGTAGTAGGTCGCGCGATCACCCTCAGCCAATGGCCAGCCGTACTGCATGCGTTCCACCAGATCGGGGTTGGCGATATAGGCGGTGCCGAAGGCGATCAAATCGAGCTCGCCCTTGGCAAGTTCCGATTCAGCGAGCGGTTGGGTAAACCCGCCGGCTGCCATCAACGTACCTTTGTAGGCTTCACGAAACGCAGCACCGAAACCAGGCGGCGTCTGGGCGGCGAGGATGGTCGGTTGATAGTTCAGGTGAACGTACGCCAGCTCACGTTCGTTGAGCGCTGCCGCCATGCTCATCCAGGTCTCTTCTTCGCCTTCGTACACACCAAAGTCATAAAGACGGCCAAATGGCGAAAAGCGCACGGCAACGTTCGAACTGCCGATTTCATCAGCAATCGCGTCAATGGTTTCCAGCAGGAAACGCTGGCGATTGGCGATTGAGCCGCCGTACTGGTCAGTGCGGGTGTTCAGGGTGCTGCTGAGGAACTGGTCGAACAGAAAGCCGTTGGCCGCCATGATTTCGATGCCGTCAAAACCTGCTTCCATCGCCAGCCGCGCAGACTTCACAAAGTCGGCGGTGACGCGTTTTACTTCGTTCGTCTCCAACGCACGTGGCACGCTGGGTTGCACGTGGCCGGACTTGCCCGGTTCGATCCATGCGTAAACCGTGGTGTCGACCGCCGGCTGCGTACCTGAAGAAACCGGGACCGCGTTATCCGGGTGTACCGATACATGGGACATGCGGCCGACGTGCCACAACTGCGCGAAAATCTTCCCACCCTTGGCATGCACGGCATCGGTGACCTGACGCCAGCCTGGCAAGTGTTCATCGGCGTAAATGCCCGGGGTATACAGATAGCCGCGGGCTTCTTCGGAAATCGGCAGGCCTTCGGTGATGATCAGGCCGGCGCTTGCGCGCTGAGCGTAATACAGCGCGGTGAATTCATTAGGGATGTTTTCCAGGGTTCGAGTGCGGGTCATCGGAGCCATGACAACACGGTTGGCCAATGCGGTACCGGACAGATCGTAAGGGGTGAACAACTTATTCATGATTAAACTCGACGTCGTTGACAGGTTGAAAGCCAGCGTTTGATTTATGACTTATCGAATGCGTCCAGCACGTGTGTGCTGTAGACCAGCGCGGCGCCGGCGTTCATATTGATGGCTACGCCAAGCGCTTCACCGATTTCCTCGCTGGTAACACCGACTTTCTTCGCTTCGGCGGCGTGGAAGGCGATGCAACCGTCGCAGCGAGTGGTCACGGCCACGGCCAGGGAAATCAATTCGCGGGTCTTTGCGTCTAGATGATTGGTCTTGGCGCCTGCGGCGCCGAGTGACGCCATGCCTTTCATTGTTTCCGGAGAAAGGCCGTTAAGCTCTACCAGACGAGTGTTGATGTCTTTACGAGTTTGCTTCCAGTCTTGCATGGGATTCTCACAGGGATATGGATGGTGGTGGTTACAGTGATGTTTGAAACTCGATAACAAGCTACCATCCAGTTGGTAGGCTAACAATGAGTTCGTGCTGATTGTTACTATCAACACAATCGAAGAAAGGGGGTGGCCTCGTCTTTGGCAACAGAACGCGGCCAATACCGCGCCGTCGACAGGTGACAAGGTTGCAGCGGCTAGGTCTGCTAGCCTTGAGGGCTTTGGGGGCTATAGAAGGGCTGATAATGCAGATGTTTAAAATCGAGGCGAACGGATTGATTCAGCTCCGTGAGGCTCTGAGTCAAGCAGCATTGCCCTTTGATGATGTAAGCGACCCGGGTCGGCAGTTTTTCCGTTTTGAGATGGACGGTAAATCGATCGCGTACGGCGGTCTGGAGGGGGCTGGTCAAGACATGCTGCTTCGCTCACTGGTCGTTTGCGAGTTGCAACGTGGGAAGGGGCTGAGCAAAGCTGTGCTGTCTGAGCTGGAACGATATGCTGCCTCCCAGGGTGCGCTTCGGTTGCACTTGTTAACTCAAAGCGCTACTGGATTTTTTACAACCACTGGGTATGAAATTTTCGATAGGGATGAAGCGCCGCTCGCTATTCGTCAAACCGCCCAGTTCAAGCATTTGTGTCCTGCGTCGGCAACCTATTTACGAAAGTCGTTAGGCACCTCGGTGGTTTCGGAGTAACCCGTTCAGGGAAATGACTTCGTCCCCTTTACCACGGCATCAAACCAAGATTTCGGCGAGAGCGGAGCCTATGCGTGTTCCGAATGGAATTGCGCGCAAAGGTGCAGTACCTTGTATTTGTAGCACCCTCGTGTCGCAGTCCTGTCCAGGTTGAGAGGTAGCCTTCATGAACAACATCATCTACATCGTCGGGGTAGTCGTGATCATCGTGGTTATTCTGTCGTTCCTCGGGTTTGCATAGCTTCGAAGACCCACTGAACGATTGCCCGGCACCGAAAGCAGTCAAGCTTTGACCCAGCGTTGACGGCTCCAGCTGCTCAATGTATCGACGGCGAGTACCAGTAACAGCATGGCCAGAATAACTGTGCTGGCTTGCGCTTCCTGGAACAGGCTGAGGCTGACATAGAGCATTTGCCCCAAACCACCGGCGCCGACGAAACCGAGCACACTGGCCATGCGGATATTGTTTTCCCAGCGATACAGGATGTAGGCCAGTAGCTGTGGCAACAGGTTGGGCAGTGTGCCGTAACAGAAAGCCCATACGGCGTTGCCGCCCTGCAGACGGATGGCTTCGGCGGGTTCTGGTGGGGTGTTTTCCAGCGCTTCGGCGAATAACCGACCAAGTACGCCGGTGGTGTGCAGGGCTAATGCCAGGGTGCCGGCATTGGGGCCGAGACCGGCGGCAAGAACCATCAGCGCGGCCCACACCAGCTCCGGAACGGCGCGCAAGGCGTTGAGCACCAGGCGCGACGCGCTCTGCAGTGGCCAGCCGAAGCGCCCGGCCGCAGGCAATGCCAATAGCAGACCGAATACCGCCGCGAGCAGGGTGCCCAGGGCAGACATGGCAATGGTTTCCAGCGCGCCGTGGCCGATGGCTTGCAGATGGCCCGAACTCAGGTCCGGGCTGAGAAAACGCTGCGCATAAGCGCCCATCTGCTTCAGGTTGCCGGTGCCGCCCAACTCGCCGAGGTCGATGCCCAGGTAGATGAACGAGGCGACCACCGCTGCGCCGATGCAGAGCAGCAGTGCCAGATTGATCAGGCGATTCATGCCAGCCTCCAGCGCAGCAGGCGGCTGAGTTGATCGGCGAGCAGCACCAGCACGAGGAACGTCAGTAACAAACTGGCCACTTCACCGCCGGCAAACATGCGCAACGACAGATCCATTTGCTGGCCCAGACCGCCGGCACCGACAAAGCCCATCACTACCGAAGCACGGATTGCGCATTCCCAGCGGTACACCGTGTACGACAGCAGCTCCGCAGCGACATTGGGCAGAATCCCATAGCAAAAGGCTGCGAGCCGACCGCTGCCCGATTGCAGTAGCGCGTGGGCCGGGCGCTGGTCGACCGACTCGAAAATTTCCGCGTAAACCTTACCCAACATGCCGCTGTAGGTAATGGCAATGGCCAGCACCCCGGCAGTCGGGCCGAGGCCGACGGCGCGCACGAACAGCAGGGCCCAGACGATTTCCGGCACGCTGCGCAGGAAAATCAGTAAACCGCGTATGGGCCAACGCAGCAGTTGGCCCCAATAACTCGGGTGGCCGGCGCGGGAGGCAGCAGACAGCGACAGAGCACGGCTGGCCAACAGACTGGCGGGAACTGCCAACAGCAACGCCAGGGCCATGCCCGCCGTGGCGATGGCCAGGGTCTGCAGGGTGGCTTGCAACAGCAGCTCGATGAACTCCTCGCCATGAGCAGGTGGCCAGAAGGCGGATACAAACCGGGCCATCTCGCTCTGACTGTCACTCGCCACCAGCACGCTGAGGTCCAACTCGCTGAAGTGGATGCCCGGCCACAGCAAGGCAAGGGCCAGCAAGGTGAGCAGCAGGCGGGGTCGGGTGGCGGGATCTCGGGTATCACGGGTCAGCATCGGGGAATCTGCACACTCAAGGGCGCCGGAGCAATCGGTGGGGACAGCAATTGTTCGTTGGCGTAGAGCTTGTCGAGCAACTCACGGTCGACTTCGCTGGCCTGAAGGTCGAACAGGATCTGTCCATCACGCAAGCCGATGATGCGCGAAAAGTGCGCCAGGGCCAGCTCCACTGCATGCAGGCTGGCGACCAGGGTGACGTTGTGCTGCCGGGCATGGCTACAGAGCACCGAAAGCGTGTGCTGGGCCAACACGGGGTCCATGGCCGATACCGGCTCATCGGCCAGCAACACCTCGGGCGCTTGGTACAACACGCGGGCAATGCCCACGCGCTGCAACTGTCCACCGGACAGTTGCTGGCATTGCGCGAACAACTTGTCACTCAGGTCCAGCCTGGCCAATGCCGCGCGTGCGCCCGGAATATCCAGTGGATGCAGCAGGTTCAACAGGCTCTTGCCCAAACCCCACTGACCCAGCTTTCCGGCCAGAACCGCGGTGACCACGCGTTGGCGCGGTGGCAGGGGAGGCGACTGATGTATCAGGCCGATGCGCGCGCGCAGACGCTGACGCTGACGGGCCGAAAGCTGCCAGGCTCGCTCGCCGAGCACCTGCAACTCGCCGTTGCCCGGTCGCAGGGCGGTGGCCAGCAGGTTGAGCAGGCTCGACTTACCCGCGCCGGACGGGCCGATAATGGCGACCTGTTCGCTGGCACCGATGTGCAGGTCCACGCCACGCAACGCCTGGACGCCGTTGACGTGGGTAAGGCTGACCTGGGTCAGACGCAATGTCATTTGAGCAGTTCGGCGGCGAGGGCGGCTTCCTCGATGCCCTTATAGTTCTCAGGCTTGGTTTCGATGAATCGGCTGGCGGCCTGCAGATCCAGAATCGCCTTGTCCGCAGGCTTCGCCGGATCGAGCGCCAGGAAGGCTGCCTTGATCTTGGCCGCCAGCGCTGGGTCGAGGGTCCCGCGCACCGTCCAGTTGTAGTCGAAGTAGGCCGGGGTGGTCGCAAACACTCTGACCTTGGTGGTGTCGACCTTGCCGGCGGCGACCAGTTTTTCCCACACGCTGGCGTTCAGTACGCCGGCGTCCACCTTGCCAGCCTGGACCCAGGCGACAGTGGCGTCATGGGCGCCGGAGTAGCCGACGCGACTAAAGTAGGTTTCCGGCTTGATGCCGTCCTTGAGCATAAAGTAGCGCGGCATAAGACTGCCCGACGTAGAGGACACCGAGCCGAATGCAAAGGTCTTGCCCTTGAGATCGGCGAGGGACTTGACGGCAGGGTCGGCGGTGATGAATTTGCTGGTGAATTGAGCGTCCTGTTCACGCTGTACCAGCGGAATGGCATTGCCGGTTTTCAGGCGTGCCTGCACGAACGTGAAGCCGCCCAGCCAAGCCAGGTCGATGCGGTCGGTGGCTAGCGCTTCGACCACGGCTGGATAGTCACTCACCGGCACGAACTCGACCTTCATGCCCAGCTGTTGTTCCAGATAGGCGCCAAGCGGCTTGAACTTGCGGAGCAGTTCGGTCGGGGCTTCATCGGGAATCGCGCTGACTTTCAACGTATCGGCGGCCTGCGCCAACAGGGTGCAAAATGACAGGGTCAAGCCGATGGCGAATGCCAGGGTGCGCTTGAGCATGGAAGATCTCCGGTGTATTAACGAAAGAATGTCGAGGCGCCAAGCATGCCTGGCGCTTTGTGAGGGTAGACGAAAGGAGCGATATTGACCGGTTTTGGCCCAATTGCAATCTGTTGCATCGACCGGTTGAATCCACAACTCAAAACGGTCAATTATCGGAGCGCATAACCCCGTTTGTGAGATCACCCTTGGCCAGCATCTGCATCATGATGTCTCTCGCCCCTCCGGCATTTTGCTAGTTACCGTCCGCCACTTTACGTTCTATCTCCGCTATTTTTCGCCTGAGCTCTTCAGCCTCCCGCTCCTGGTTTCGCGCTTCATCTAAACTTTCGGCGTCACTGTCGCTGTCCTCAAGTTCTCTTTCGACCACATCGTCGGGTTTGCCAGATGTATCGGCAGGCGGGACGTTCGAGGTCGTTTCTGATTCGTCGTCATTAACATCATCATTGTTCATTTCACTCACCTCCATTGGCCTACACATTGGATACAACGGTATGGATGGAGTTCGGGTTTTTCGTCACGGCTTTCAACTAGCCTGATCGGTCGCATAATGGTACCAGGGGGCGTTCTCAATTAGTTTCGGCGCGGCGGTGAAACTAATTGAGAACGCCCCCTAGGGCTTTTTGAGCTTCTACAGGTAGCATGACGCTTTATAAGGCGCACCAAATGGCAGATTGGCTAACGTAACCGAGTGGGTCGAACATTGATCGAACGACGTCAATTCAGCGGAGGCATGAAGGGGAAAAACCTCCGCTATCTGAATGAAAACACTGGCGAGCCTGCTCGAATGACTCGGGCGGGCTTTTTGCTGCTCGAGCATTTCTCGCTGCCCGCGTTCACCCAGGCACTGGACACGATTGTCACCGCGAATCTTCTGCGCCCCGGCTTGTTCGCTTCCCGAACGTTCGGTTTGAATGAGGGGGAGGTCGTCAGCGATCTGGGCCTGGTCATTCGGCCGGATGCGCGCATCGACTCTTCAGCCATTCACGACCTGGACCTGCTGGTTATTTGCGGCGGCTACAGGACAGAACTGAAGGCGACTGATGAGTTCATCAGCCTGTTGCGAGCGGCGGCAGATCAGGGCGTCAGTCTGGCCGGGTTGTGGAATGGTGCATGGTTCCTGGGCAGCGCAGGCTTGCTCGATGGATATCGTTGCGCCATTCACCCCGAACATCGTCCCGCACTGGCGGAAATCTCCAAGGCGACGCATGTCACCAGTGAGCCCTATGTCATCGATCGAGACCGGCTCACCGCGTCCAGCCCCTCTGGCGCATTTCATATGGCGTTGGACTGGATCAAAGAACTGCACGATAAAGCCCTGGTCGAGGGTATCGAGGACATTCTTGCTTTCGAGGAGTCTCGCTACCGGCGCATCAAACCGGCTGAAAATATCTGTGTGAGCGCGCCGCTGCGAGAGGTGGTCAAGCTGATGGACGCCAACCTCGAAGAGCCTCTGGAGTTGGAGCAGCTGGCGGTCTACGCGGGCCGTTCCCGGCGACAACTCGAGCGCTTGTTCAAGGAGCAGCTCGGGACAACGCCGCAGCGATATTACATGGAGCTGCGCATCACCGAAGCGCGTCGACTCCTTCAGCACACAGAGCTGTCACAGGTAGACGTGTTGGTTGCCTGTGGCTTTGTGTCGCCCAGTCATTTCAGCAAGTGTTATAGCTCGTACTTCGGCTATAGGCCTTCCAAGGAAAAACGGCTCGTCAAATAGCCGCTTTTTGAGTACCGGCGAGGGGTCCCGGCGGCAAAAAACCTGCTGTCGGGAATGACCCGGTGGTAGCCGCTCGCTGGAGCAGGGCCACCGGACAAGTCCACGGACTCAGCCCTTGGCCGCCATCGCAGTGACTTCCACACGCATACCTTCGACCGCCAATGAGGCCACGCCAACAGCGGCGCGAACCGGCCACGGCTTGGCAAAGAAGCGCTTGTAGACTTCATTGAAAGCGGCGCGGTCAGCCATGTCGGTGAGGTAGATGGTCAGATGCAGAACCCGGTCCATCGAACTGCCGGCAAGCTCCAACGCCACTTTGAGCGCTTGCAGGGTGCACTCGCTCTGCTCGGCGATGCCGCCCAGCTCCAGACTGCCGTCGGCGCGGGTGGGGATTTGAGTGGAGACCAGCAGGCCGCCGAAACCGGCGACGTCGGAGGAGATGGATTCCGGGTCTGGGTCGGGCAGAAAGGTGATGTCGTGGTTTGCCATGGGGGATCTCTTGTTTGAGGTGGTAGGTGAGTTTACAGCACGAGACTGTCTGCCAGCCTCATGGCCTGCTGAGTCGCGGCCTTGCGCGCACTCAGGTCAACGTCTTCCCCCAGAATGGTTTTCTCGACAATCACCGAGTGCACATCGCTCACGCCGATAAATTGCAGCCAGGCTTCCACGTAGGGCTTCTGAAAGTCGAAGCGCTCCGCTGGCGTGATCGACTGCGCCGAAAAATCCAGGCCGCGGGCGTACATCACCACGGCGGTTTTGTTGTGCAGCATGCCTTCCAGACCGCGTTCCGGGTCGAAGCTGAACAAAATGTCTTTCTGCGACACCAGGTCGATGAAGTGTTTGAGTTTGTACGGGATGCTGAAATTCCACAGCGGTACGGACATCACCAGCACGTCTGCGCGGTGCAGGTGCGCGGCCAGATCTTTCAAGGTGTTCCAGGCGTCTTGCTGCGCCGGGGTCAAGGGCGTGCCATTGAGCCCGGCATATTTGGCGTCCATTGCCAGCTCGTCGAATTCCGGCAAAACCATGTTCCAAAGATCGAGGCTGATGATTTCGGTGTCCGGGGTATTTTCTTGATAGCGCGCAATGAAGCTGCGGGCGACTTCGAGGGAGGCCGAGCGCTGTTTGCGCGGAGAGCATTCGATATGCAGAAGGGTGGTCATGGCGTGTCTCGGGCGGGGAAGTTGGATCATTGCAACATAGTTTTATTTGGAATATAAATCGTGAATTAATAAGCCATTAATCACGAATAGAACTATGTTCGATGTGCTGTTGTTAAAAACCTTTGTCACCGTCGTCGATGAAGACGGTTTCAGCCGCGCAGCCGAAAAGCTGCACCTGACCCAATCTGCGGTCAGCGGTCACTTGCGGCGACTGGAAGAACAGGTCGGTAAACCGCTGTTGAAGCGTACGACTCGCTCCCAGCAATTGACGCCCGATGGCGAGCGCCTGATCGCTTATGCGCGGACGATCCTCGCGTTGAACCGTGATGCCTGGGCGCAACTGACGCGCACACCGTTTCACGGGCGCGTGCGGATCGGGGTGTCGGAGGATTTTGTCGAACCGCGATTGCTGCGGGCTTTTCAGGATTTCGCGACGCAGTACCCAGGCATGGAAATCGACGTGCAGGTGGGTATTCCTGGCACATTGCTGAGCCTGATGAAGCAAGGCGATCTGGAGCTGGTCATCGGTTCTCTGTGCGAAACCAGCGAAGCGGGGGTGCTACTGTGGCAAGAACCGCTGGTGTGGGCCTGGTCGGCGCAACCCGTCACCCGGTTACCGACACCGTTGCCGCTGGCGCTGTTTCCTGAACCCTGTCCTTATCGTGAGATAGCGCTGAGGCGGCTGGCTCAGGCAGGGATCGCCCAACGTACGGCGATGTCATGCACCAGCACCGCCGGGTTGCGGGCGGCGGCGCTGGCTGGTTTCGCGGTGGCGCCCATGACGGTCAGTCAATTGGGGCAGGGACTGGCGGCTCTGGGGGCGGAGCAAGGGTTGCCGGATTTGCCGGATGCGCAGTTTCGGTTGTTCACCTCTGCTGAAGCGGATCAGGCGATTGTGGCAGCGCTCACTCAGCTCATTGTGGAATATTGCTCCACGCGAAGGGCTTGACGGTGAACAGAGTATCTACGGATCGCATGACTCCTCAGCCGGTATTGAACAACTGACGGATCAGGTTGGGCGTACTGCCAGTCCAGCGTTTGAACGAGCGGCGGAAGTTTGCCGCATCGTTGAAGCTCAGGTACTCGGCCACTGCTTCGTTGCTGAACCCCTTGATCTGGTACAGGTACAGGGCCACGTGCTTGCGCACCAAATCCACCTGTTGCTGGAAACCGGTGTCGTGTTTTTGCAGTTTGCGCTTGAGGGTGGCAGGGCTCATGGCGAAGGTTTGGGCGGCTTGTTCCAGGCTTGGAGTGTGGCGCACGTGGCGCTGTAAATAGCGGTACATGCAGTCGAGAAAACTCGACGTGCAGCCCAACTGTTGCAGTTGCCCCTGAGCTTCCTGACGGGCGACCTGGCCAGCAATGGCCGACGCATCGGGCCATCGCTGGGCGAGAAATTCCCGGGGGATGCGCATCAGGTCCAGAGGCCGGTTGAACTGAGTGTGCTCACCCAAATGCACCCAATATTGCTCGACATAACGGGGCTCGGCATGGCTGAAACTGCATTCCCACGGCAGACGCTGGCCGCTCAGCGCGCGACTCATGGCCACCAGCGAGGTCATGCTCGCTTCCAGCAGAAAACGCCATTGCTCGCCGGCCCCGCAACTGTCCAGCCAATAGAGATAGGCGTGTTTTTCATCCAGCACCAATCGCGGCGTCATTAACGGGCTGAGCAGCGCCTGTTGCTGCACCAGGGTGTCGAGTGCCTGGTGCAGATTTTGTGCGTGGCGCAGGGCATGGCTGGCGGCGCCGTAGTGTCCGGGCAGCAGGCGCTGACCGAACAGAAAACTGCTGTCGTCGGCATCCAGCAGACGTCGGCTGTTGCCGATCAGCGCGAAAAACTGCAGGGGGCTGAGGCGGGTCTGGCCAGCCAGAATGTCTTCATGAAACAGCCCGGTGCCGCGCAGCAGACGATGACTGTCGATGTCCCGGGACAGCGCCAGATCGATCAGGGTTGCCGGCTGATAATGCCCGGGAATGAAACGGCTGTCGGTTTCGTACCAAGTGGTTTTCAGGGTCATGGCCGGGCCTCAGGCCGTTCTGGCCAGAGGCTGCTTGGCCCGGGCTAGCGCCAGGTTAAGGCGCTTGAGCAGGGTGTCTGGCGACTCGTTCAGCGCCATCACCACCGCCGTGCTCGCTGACAGCTGCAAGCGTTCGCCGTGCTGCCGGGTTTTGTGCGCCAGGCCCTGAACCGCCTGTTGCAGTTCCAGGGCCAGCAACCGAGCCTGGCTCTCGCCGGTGTTGGGCAGCAGCACCACGAAACGGTCGCCGGCCAGTCGGCAGAGCAAGTCCTGACGCCGCAGATTGAGCAGCAGCAAATGACTGAGCGCTTGCAGCACGGCGTCGCCTTCGGCATGCCCGAAGGCTTGATTGATGGCCGAGAAATTGTCCAGGTCCAGCGCCAACAACGACAGCGGCTGTTGTTGGCGGTGGCTTTCCTCAAGGCTGCTGGCCAGTTGCCGCTTGAGGTAATCGGCGCCGCCCAATGGCGTGAGTTTGTCGAACAACCGATGCTCGCGGAACAACCGCTCGCGTTTCTCCATCTGCGCACTGATTGCCAGTTGTTCGCGGTGCCAGTGATAGATGCCTATGGTCAGCAGGATCATGCCGACCGGCATCGGCCCGGACTCGAGCCAGTGATCCCAGGTGATGCTGTCGGGCAATCGGATGAACTCGTCGAGGCTGTCGATCCACCAGGAAAAAAAGATCCCGCTCAAACCCAGCGCCAGGTAATTGGTGACGCGGCCGGCCGGACGACTCTTGAGTACCAATCCCAGCCAGACCAACGCCAGCAACGCCGATCCACCTTCACCGACGATGTCCAGCCAGACCCATTCGCTGACCGGTTTCACCTCGCCGCAGGCCAGATGCAGAAGCAACCCCAGGTTGGCGGCCAACAGCAGCAGGGCGAGTTTCCAACGGTGAGGTTTGAGCACTGAGAACATGGCCGCGATCCTTTGGCGAAGAAGCAATGCGCGCCAGCACAGCAGATGTTTGTGACAGTCGGGTGACTGGGGTGTGAGGCAGGTGTGAGGTCGAATCAGCTCATGGTCCTGCGGGATTTTCTGGCGAGTGAGGACCAGCAAGCAGTAATGCGATCTGTAGCAGCTGTCGAGCCTGCGAGGCTGCGTTCGGCTGCGCAGCAGTCGTCAAACCAGAGATTGCGGTGTGGCAGGCAGACCGCGTCAACCTGATTCACGACTGCTGCGCAGCCGAACGCAGCCTCGCAAGCTCGACAGCTGCTACAACAGTGCTCCGCAGCTGAAATGGCTTGGCTGACAAGTCATTTCAGCTCACTTCCCTCCCCGAAACCCGGCAAAACCCCGGTTTACCGCACCTCCCGCCAACCCCTGTCACAGAACCGTCATCCCCCGTCCCTAGCGTGCCCTCCCAGTTGCCGGGCCTCTTGCCTGGCGTTAACGGACTCTTGGGGGAGGACATTCATGTACAAGCGCAGCAGCACCGCCGGAGTGGTCGGCTTCACGCTCACCGCCCTGGCCATGGCGATCGCCAGTGAACGCCTGAGCGCCGCCGAAACCGTGGCGAACACCGAACACGTCGAAGTGGTGGGCCAGGCGGCGAGCATTGATCAGGCGCTCAAGGAGCAGCGCAGTTCCGACAGCATCAAGAGCGTGGTGCATGCCGACGGCGTGGCGCAGTTGCCGGACGAAAACGTTGCCGAAGCGGTGCAGCGCTTGCCGGGCGTCAGCGTCGAGCGCGACCAGGGCGAAGGGCGATTTGTCAGCGTGCGCGGCCTCGGTCCGGATCTGAACAGCGTGACCATCAACGGCACACTGGTGCCATCGCCGGAAAGCGAACGCCGGGCCGTGGCCCTCGATGTGCTGCCCTCGGAATTGGTGCAATCCTTGTCGGTGATCAAAACCCTGACCCCGGACATGGACGCTAACTCCTTGGGCGGTACCGTGGATGTGAAAAGCCTCTCGGCCTTCGATCACAAAGGGCTGTTCTACACCGGCAGCAGCGAAGCCAGTTACGACAAGAATACCCACCAGACCAGCCCGAAATTTTCCGGCGCCATAAGTGATCGCTTCAGCCTGGGCGACGGCATCGACAACTTCGGCGTCGCTGCGGCGCTGAGCTGGCAGAAGCGCGACTTCGGCTCGGACAACGTCGAAACCGGCGGCGCCTGGGACTTCGAGCAAGGCGCCAAATTGCAGGAGTTCGAGCAACGCGACTACGACATCAGCCGTGAACGCTCCGGTGGCGGCCTGAACTTCGATTACAAACCCGACGACCTCAGTAGCTATTACCTGCGCACCCTGTACAGCCGCTACAAGGATAGCGAGACGCGTAATTCCACCAGCCTCGAATTCGCCGACCCGCTGGCGGCGGGGGAGTTGGGCGACGCCGAAGGCTCACGCAAACTCAAACAACGGGAAGAAACCCAGGAAATCCAGTCCTACGTATTAGGCGGCGAGCGTATGTTCGGCCTCTGGACCCTCAGCGGCCAGGCCGGCTACAGTCGCTCCAGCGAAGACAGCCCGGGCCACATCGCCAACGCTGCGTTCAATGGCACCGACGACTTTGCCGACAGCGGTTTCTACGACAACGACAAGCCTCGGCCCATCATCGGTCAGGGCTTCTACAACCCGGACAACTTCAGCCTCGACAAGGTCGATTGGGAAAAACAGAAAACCACCGACACCGAGAAAAACCTGCGCCTGGACCTGGCCCGCGACTACGACTTCAGCGGCTATGCGTCCCAGGTAAAATTTGGCGGCAAGGTCAGCCGCCGCAACAAAGACAACAACCTCGACGCCTGGGTCTATGAAGATTTCGACGATCTGGGTTTCAGCGATGAACAGCTCAACCTCAGCCGATTCAAGAAAGGCACCGTGGATTACCGCCTCGGCCAATTCGGCCCGGGCATCAGCGGCAGCGCCATCAAGCAGTTGATCGGTGGCCTGAATCAAGCGGACTTCTATGACGAGACCGAATCGCGGGTCAACGACTTCAAGATCAGCGAAGACATCAACGCCGGCTACCTGATGAACACCATCGATATCGATGACTGGCGTTTCATTGCCGGCATGCGCTACGAAGGCACCGAGTTCGAAGCCAAGGGCACGGGCGCCACCGATGGCGAGTTCCAGTCCACCGAAACCAAACGCCGTTATCACCACTGGTTGCCGGGCCTGCATGCGCGCTATCAACTGGACAAGAACACCCAGGTGCGCGCGGCCTGGACCAAGTCCGTGGTGCGTCCGACTTTCGGCCAACTGGCACCGGGTTTTGTCATTGACGATGACGAGGCGACCTTCGGCAACCCGGACCTCAAGCCGCTGGAATCCAGCAACCTCGACCTGGGCATTGAGCATTACATGGGCCATGCCGGCACGGTCTCGGCGTTCGTGTTCTACAAAGACATCAAGAACTTCGTCTACAACACTGACCTGGCCGGCACCGGCGCCTGGGCCGATTTCTCCGAGGCTCATACGTTCGCTAACGGCGACAGCGCCAAACTCTATGGCCTGGAGCTGGCCTACTCGCAAAAATTCGACTGGTTGCCAGCGCCCTGGAACGGTCTGCTGCTCGGCGCCAACACCACCTTCAGCCGCTCCGATGCCGAGATCGAAGGCTTTGACGCCGCCAGTGGTATCAACCGCAAGCGCAGCATCGATTTGCCCAATCAGTCCGACACCGTCGGCAACCTGATGCTCGGTTGGGAAGACGACAAGTTGAGCCTGCGTCTGTCGGCCAACTACAAATCCGATTACCTCTTTGAGCTGGCCTCGATCAACGACAAGGCCCACGACCTGCACGTCGATGCCCAGACCTTCGTCGATTTCAGCGCGCGGTACTCGCTGACCAAAAACCTGCAAGTCAGCTTCGAGGCGCAGAACCTCACCGACGAGCCGTACTTCGTCTACACCGGCAACCGTTCCTACAACGGCCAATACGAAGAATACGGCCCGACCTACAAGCTCGGCCTGACCTTTACCCACTTCTAAGCCCCGGGGCGGCAGCCCGGTGTTGCCGCCGTGATGGATGCACGACAAGGACTTTGCCTGTTCATGAGTATTTCGTGGTTACCCAAACACGGTCTGCTGACCACCCTGATCAGCTTGACCATCGGCCAGGCCATGGCGGCCGCGCCGAACCTGAGCCTCACACCCTGGGCACCGAACCTGGCGGTCGACGCGGTGGCGTTTTTGCCCGCCGACCTCGGCCCCGAACGCCTGGCCGCCAGCGAGCGTGACGGCTTGCTGCTGCTCGACGCGCAAGGCAAAGAGCTGGCACGCCTGAAAGGTTCGTTCAGTAGCCTCGACAGCCGCGCCGCCGACCAACACGTCTTGGTGGCTAGCCTCGACAACGCCCGTCAACAAGCGTTGCTGGTCAGCCTCGATCCGGCCAAGCGCAGTTGGGGGCAACCGGTGTATCTGCCGACGCGGGATTACCCGGTGAACGGCCTGTGCCTGTACCGCGACGAAGCCAGCAATCTATTCCTGTTTCTGGTGGGCGAGGAGGGCAAGGGTGAGCAATGGCTGGTGGGCAACGGCGCCACTTTGAACCCGCAACCGCAACGGGTGCGCGGTCTGCCGCTGCCGCCGTCGGCACAGTTCTGTCAGGTCGACGATGCGGCCAATCAATTGGTGGTCAATGAGGAGAACGTCGGTTGGTGGGCCTACCCGGCGCATGCCGAAGCCGATGTGACGCGCACACCGGTGGCCATGCGCGAACCGTTCGGCGAGATCAAACAGGCAGCGGGTGCGATGGCGCTGGAGCCGGGTGGCATCGTCGCACTCGATCCGAAAGCCGCGCAGTTGCATCTCTATCAGCAGCAGGGCGAACGCTGGACGGCTCAGGCCACCTTGGCGTTGCCAGGCTTGAACGAGCCGGAAAACCTCGCTCTGCGCCCGACGGCCAAAGGCTTGCAAGTACTGCTGCGCGACGATGACGACGGTCGTCTGTATCAGGGCGAACTCGACTGGCAAGCCACGCCGGTGCCCTTGGCGCCGGTGCTGCCGAACGTAAAAGCAATCAGCCAAAGCGACCCGGTAGGGCGCCAGGGCGATGCCGCGGATGATCCGGCGATCTGGATTCATCCGCAGCAAGCAGCCCTGAGTCGGGTGCTGGGCACCAATAAAAAGCAGGGGCTGATGGCGTACGACCTGCAAGGCAAGCTGCTACAGGAGTTGCCGGTGGGGCGACTGAACAACGTCGATATACGGCCGAACTTCAAGCTCGGTCAGCAGACCGTCGACCTCGCGGTGGCGAGCAATCGCGATCACAACAGCCTCAGCCTGTTCAGCATCGACCGCACTAGCGGTGAGTTGCGCGAAGCCGGTGAGATTCCCACGCCGCTCAAGGACATCTACGGCCTCTGCCTGTTTCAACCGGCCAGCGGCGAAATCTACGCGATCGCCAACGGCAAGGACGGCACCTTCCTGCAATACCGCTTGAGCGCGCCGAACGGCAACGTACAGGGCGAGCTGGTGCGCCAGTTCAAGGTCGACAGCCAGCCCGAAGGCTGTGTTGCCGACGACCAGCACCAGCGCCTGTTTCTCGGTGAAGAGGACGTCGGCGTCTGGGCGGTGGACGCCCGCGCCGATCAACCGGCGACGCTCAGCAGCGTGATCAAAGTCGGTGCGCAGTTGCAGGCGGATGTGGAAGGGCTGGCGCTCTATCAAAGCGCGGCGCAGGACTATTTAGTGATCTCCAGCCAGGGCAACGACAGCTATGTGGTGCTCGATGCTGAACCGCCGTTCGCGTCTCGCGGCGCATTCCGCGTCGGGCTGAACGCGGCGGCGGGGATCGACGGCGCTTCGGAAACCGATGGCCTGGAAGTCACCTCGGCCAACCTCGGCGGTCCCTGGAGCCACGGCATGCTGGTGGTGCAGGACGGCCGCAAACGCATGCCCGAGCAAACCCAGAACTTCAAATTCGTGCCCTGGGTCGAGGTCACCAAAGCGTTGAAATTGCCCTGACCCGGCCAGTCATCAACCTGTCATCACTATTTCATCGAATAGCTCAACGGCCGTCGCGCATCGACAGCCCGAGAGCGCCAGACAAGGAGTTTCACCATGCAAGCGACACTGGAACACATGACCATCTGGGGCCTGATCAGTGATGCCAGCCTGCTGGTCAAAGCCGTCATGCTCATCCTGTTGTTGGCGTCGGTGCTCAGCTGGTACCTGATCATCCAGCGCAGCGGCGTGCTGCAACGTCGCGAGCGGCAACTGAACAACTTCATGCAGCGCTTTCGCAGCACTGCGGACCTGTTGCCGCTGTACCGCGAAACCGCACAGAGCACTGACAGCGAAGCCGGTGTCGAGCCGATTTTCCACGCCGGGTTTCAGGAATTCAGCCACCTCAAACAGCACTCGGGCAATGCGGCCGACGTGGTGCTCGAAGGCGTTGAACGGGCGTTGTACGTCGCCATCAGCGAGCAAGAAGTCCGCCTGGAGAAGGGCTTGCAGTTCCTCGCCACGGTCGGTTCCGTTAGCCCCTATATCGGCCTGTTCGGCACGGTGTGGGGGATCATGAATTCCTTCCTCGGCCTGTCCCAGGTGCAGCAGGCGACGCTGTCCACCGTGGCCCCGGGCATCGCCGAAGCGCTGATCGCCACGGCCATCGGCCTGTTTGCCGCCATCCCGGCAGTGATCGCCTACAACCGCTTTTCGGCGCACAGCCAAACCCTGCTGACTCGCTACTACGCCTTCGGCAATGAATTGCAGGTGCGCTTGCATCGCACCTTGCATGGCACGCCGATGAACCTGGCCGTCGCAGCCTGAGAGGAGAATACAGATGCTCGTCAGACCGCAACGCAAGCACGGGCCCAAGGCCGAAATGAACGTGGTGCCGTACATCGACGTGATGCTGGTGCTGCTGGTGATTTTCATGGTCACCGCGCCGATGCTGACCCAGGGCGTGAAGATCGAACTGCCCAAGATCGCCAGTGAAGCGTTGGCCACCGATACTCGCCAGCAAATCCTTACCCTGTCGGTGAAGGCCGAGGGTGGTTATTACTGGAACCTCGGCGGTGAACTGGATACGCAGCACCAGACCGACAGTGCGGTGGCGCTCGATGAGATGCGCGCCAAGGTCGCGCAGATAGTTGCCGAACGCCGTGACACTCAGGTTTACATTCGCGCCGACAAGGACGCCGGTTACGGCAGTGTGGTCGCAGCCATGGCGGCGTTGCAGCAGGGCGGTGTGAGCAACCTCGGGCTGGTGACCGAGGCCCCGCAATGACGGCGATGATCATGCCCAGTCCATCCATGACGTTGCGGGATGCTGCCCGCAGCGGGTTCTGGAAAAACAGTCTGGCGGCGAGCCTGGCGGTAGGGCTGCATGCCATTGTGCTGGCGTTGTTGGTGCACGGCTGGTCGCTGGAGAAACCACCGGTCGAACAGCCGGCGGTGTTGAGAACGCAACTGGTGATGCTGCCACCGGCGCCGCAGCCACAGGCGACTGAACCGGTAGCGGCGCCGCCGCTACCGGAGCCAGTGGCCGAGGCGCCCATCCAGCCCGTCAAACCTGCGATCGATCCGCAGATCCAGGCGCAAAAACTTGAACAGGCCGTTCTTGCGCGCAAACGCGTCGAAGACAAAAAACGCGAACTTCAGGCCGAGCAACAACGCCAGCGTCAGGAGACAGAAAAACGCACTCATGACCTCGAGCAGCAACGCCAGGCCCAAGAGCAGGCCCAACGCGCCGAACAATCGCGCCTGGCCGCCGAACGCGCGCGTCAGCAGGCCACCCAAGTAGCTGCCGACAGCCGCCAATACCTGCCCCTGAGCAAGGACGCGCCGGACTATCCGCAACGGGCACTGGATAAAAACATCGAAGGCGATTGCACCGTGGAATACACCGTCAATCCCCAAGGCAAAATCGAGAACCCCAAGGTGCTGGACGGTTGCCATCCGTTGTTCATGCGTCCGTCGCTGGCCGCCGCCAACACCTTTCGTTACCAGCCGAGAATCGTCGACGGCCACGCGGTGGCAGTGCCGGCCGTGCGCAATACCTTTCACTACCGGATCAAGTAAGCGCTCCCCATAGCGGATCGGCGTGCGGCTATGCGGTCGTGAGATAGACTGATCAGCGGGCATCGAACGGTAGGGGTGACAGGTGGCGCGCTTCAGATGGATTCGCTGATCACGGCGGCGGCCCGTGCGCTTGCGGTGGGTGATCCCCTCGGCGCGCTGAACCGCATCGCCTTGCGCGACGATGCGCCAGCCCTCGCGCTTCGCGGCATCGCGATGGCGCAGTTGGGCGACCTTGTGCGCGCGAAGGCGCTGGTGCGTAGCGCCGCACGTGCTTTCGGGCCGAAAGAGGCGTTGGCCCGGGCGCGGTGTGTCGTCGCCGAGGCCGAGATCGCGCTCGCCTCGCGGGATCTGAACTGGCCAACCAAGGCACTCGACGCCGCGCGGGCGACACTTCAGGCGCACGGCGACTGGGTCAACGCCGCCCATGCGCGGTACCTCGAGATCCGCCGCTTGCTGCTGATCGGGCACCTCGACGAGGCCGAACACCGGCTCGCCGAGCTTGATCCGACGCCGTTACCGCCCGCATCGAGGGCAGCCTACGAACTGGTCGTGGCGGGCATCGCAATGCGTCGTCTGCAAACAAAAGCGGCGCGCGCAGCACTCGAACGAGCCGAGCGTGCTGCACAACACGCCGCTATCCCCGCGTTGACGGCAGAGGTCGAAAGCGCCGCCCGCATCCTCGACACACCGGCGGCGCGGCTGATTGTCGGCGGCCGGGAACAGCCGCTGCTGCTGGATGAAATTGAAGCGTTATTGGCATCCCCTACACTGGTCGTCGACGCCTGCCGGTATGTCGTGCGCGCCGCAGGCTCGTCGGTTTCACTCGCCCGGCGGCCGGTGCTATTCGCGCTCGCCCGGGCGTTGGGCGAAGCGTGGCCCGCTGACGTGCCGAGGGAGACGCTGATTGCGCGCGCCTTTCGGATGAAGTTCGCGGATGACTCCCATCGCGCGCGGTTGCGCGTCGAACTCGGGCGGCTGCGCGCGGCGCTGCACCTGATCGCCGATGTAGTCGCGACCCCGCGAGGGTTTGCGCTGGTGCCGCACGTTGCGCGTGACGTCGTGGTGCTGGCGCGGCCTGTCGAAGAGCAGCATGCGACGCTGCTCGCCTTCCTCGCCGACGGCGAATCGTGGTCGAGTTCGGCCCTGGCATTGGCGCTTGGCGCCAGTCAGCGCACCGTGCAACGAGCCCTCGACACGCTGGCGGCTGTCGGCAAGGTGCAGTCATTCGGTCATGGCCGCGCCCGTCGCTGGATGACCCCGCCGGTTCCGGGATTCGCGACGGTATTGTTACTCACAGGGTTGCTGCCCAATGACTAGCATCCACTTCACCAACCCAGTGAATGCAGTCAGTGAACGAGGAGCAAAACATGAAACATTCAACAGCTGAAATCATCCGCGAATACGGACCTTTTCCAGGCGTCGACAGCGTGCACGGCGTCACCCATGACGGCCAGCAGGTCTGGTTTGCCTCCGGTGACAAACTCAACGCGCTCGATCCTGAGAGCGGCAAGACGCTGCGCTCGATCGATGTCGCCGCCCATGCCGGCACAGCTTTCGACGGTCAGCACCTGTTTCAGATCGCCGAGGATCGCATCCAGAGAATCGACCCGCAGACCGGGCGTGTGCTCTCCACCATCCCCGCGCCCGGCGGCGGTGGTGATTCGGGGCTTGCATGGGCCGAAGGGACGCTCTGGGTCGGCGAATATCGCGAGCGCAAAATTCATCAGGTCGATCCCCAGACCGGGGCAGTGCTGCGCACCCTCGAATCCAACCGCTTCGTCACCGGTGTGACCTGGGTCGAGGGCGATCTATGGCACGGCACATGGGAAGGTGACGAGAGCGAGTTGCGGCGAGTCGACCCAGCCACGGGCGAGGTGTTGGAGAGCGTCCAGATGCCGGCTGGCGTCGGCGTGTCGGGACTTGAGTTCGATGGCCACGACCGGTTTTTCTGTGGCGGCGGCAACAGCGGGAAGGTAAGGGCAGTGCGCCGGCCTGAATAAGCCTTTGCGGCGCAAGTATCGGGTCGTACCGCGGTGCGCGAATGGAACTAATCTACACTGGCCGAGCGAGACCTTTTGAGGGGCTCAAGCCATGCAACCGAAGGAACATCCGCGATACGACCTGGTGCTGTTGATCGTGTTTCTTTTGATCGTCGCAGCGCTGGGTATTTCACCCCATAGCCGAGTGGATTGGGTCTTGGAAAATCTGCTGGCCGTGCTGCTGGTGATGGTCTTGGTGGGCGTCTCCCAACGGTTCCGTTTGTCTGCCGTTTCCATCACTCTGGTATTCGTATTTCTGTGTATTCATGAACTCGGGTCGCACTACACCTATGCGTTGGTGCCCTACGACCGCTGGTGCTCCGCCTTGACCGGGGTCAGCCTGAACAAAACCCTTGGGTTGGAACGCAATCATTACGATCGACTGGTCCATCTGACGTATGGACTCTTGATGGTGTATCCGATTCGGGAAGTGCTTGTGCGAATCACGCCGCTGCGCGGTTTCTGGATTGGTTTTGTCGCGCTGAACATCGTGCTGTCGACCTCGGCTGTCTATGAAATCGTGGAATGGATAGGTGGGCAGTTCCTGGGAAAAGACACGGCGAAGGCATTTGTCGCTGCACAAAATGACCCATGGGACTCTCAGGCCGACATGGCACTGGCAGTGGGCGGTGCGTTCTTCACGTTATTGGTTGTCTGGTTCCGGCGACGGTTGTTTCATCGAAACGCTCAATTAAATGCCCTCGAAAAGAATTCATAAAATTTATAGAGTGTTCTAATTGAATGATGTCGATAAGCCGCTAATGTAAAGTTGATGTAACACTTGGGGTATGCGCGCAGTAGTTGTTTTTCCGACGAGTTGCGTTGAACTTATTTGATCCTGGATAGTATCAATTTTATTGCAATGTGCCTGCAATTTGGCAGGTGTTTTTATCTGATAACAAGACGCATTAAGGCGTGGTTGAATAGCGCTGTATATTCATACAAATGGCCTTTTTGTTTGGCTTTTTATAGTTGTAAATTATTGATTTTAAGTAATATTATTTTGGTTATTTGCTTAGTGTTTTATGTTATTGATAATTGCGAGTCATCCTGTTTTGTGGCGATATTTTGGCAGTGGTAGTGTCAAAAAATAACCCGATAATTAGTCGGGCATTTTTCTGACGGGGTGCTAGTGTTGGTAGTCTTGTGTTGGATCACACTTGGGTGCTTCTTAGGGGGAGTGCATCATGTCGACTCCAAATCCTCGTATTGCAGTTTTCGGTAATAGGGTTGCCAGTTCTAATATCCCGGAACTTGAACACTTTTCGGATCTAAGCAGTTTATTGGCTGCGCCTGTATTCGATGTTCTATTGCTTGATATGCCAGCGGCTTATGCCGGGCGAGTGTTGCGTAAATTGCGCTCGACTCCGGCATATCGCTATCAGCTCGTTTACTGCTGTCGAGACCTGGACAGCTGGTGTGAAGCGCTGGGTGATGGCACATGCCCTGCCGAAACAAGCGAAATTAAAATGCTCTGGGAGATCTGGCGAGAACGCTTCAACCTGTTCCGGCAGGGGTCTGCGCCCGAGCGGTTTGAAAGTCGGGTGCTGTCGTGGCTGTGGTTGCGTGCCGACGCTCATGTGTATGCCCTGCGCGACCCCGAAGTCCCCCAGCATTATCGCTATCCGCTGCTCGAAGCACTGGCGGATGCCGAGCAGGTCAACCCGTTTGTCTGGCTCAGTCTGATGGTGCAGCACGACTGGCTGGAAGAGGGCGTGCTGGTCGATCGGGTACGTCTGTGTTCGGACTGTGGCTCGGGGCGCCTCAATTACATTGATGTGTGCGCCGAATGCCAGGCGATGGACATTTCACGGCAACCTTCATTGCACTGCTTCACCTGTGGTCACGTGGGCCATCAGGAGTCGTTTCTCAAGGATGGCGTGTTGCTCTGCCCCAACTGTCTGAACCGTTTGCGGCACATTGGCAGTGACTACGATCGCCCTTTGGAAAACTACCGCTGCCGCTCATGCCAGGCGTTTTTTGTCGACGCCGATGTGCAGGCGCGTTGCCTGGATTGCGGTTTGTCACACGCGCCCGACAAGCTGCGCATACGCGAAGTTCGAGACTTTCATCTGACGGAAGCGGGGCGGTTTCGTTGTCGCCAGGATTTCAACGATCGATCGATCGACCATTTCGGCCGCCTCAATTTATTGGGCGGCAAGGATTTCTTCGAGCTTTTGACCTGGCAGCTTCAGGTGGTGCGTCGTTACAAGCAGCCGGCGTTCTCGTTGATCGGCCTGCGCTTCGTCAACCTGGCCGGTACGCTGGCGCGTCTTGGTGAGCACCGCGGGCATGCCTTCATCGATAGCCTGACGGATCGGCTGAAGGAATCCGTCAGGGAAACCGATCGCTGCTCGCGAAGCACCGAAGAGTTCTTCTGGATCATGCTGCCGCACACGGATGGCAAAGGGCTGGAGTTCGTCGCCCAGCGCTTGAGCCAGGTCGCCGAATTGTTTTCCGCGCCGGAGGTCAGTGACATTTCCCTGCGTGTCGTCAGTTTCACGGCCCCCGGGGATTTGCTCGAGAAAGAAGACGGTGAGCTGTTGCTGGCCCGTCTTGCCAGTGAGTTGATTTAAGCCATGAGCCCGTTGATGGAGCAACTCTATAGCATGCTCAGTGCGATCATGGGGACGGACGGTTTGAGCCGGTTGTTCTACATGCTCTTCCCGTTGTTTCTGGTGTTTGAATTGCCGCTGACAATCATGGTGCTGCTCGGCGTATTGCGCTGGTTTGCCCGTCGGCGCAGCAGCGTGCCGAAGACCAGCCTCTATCGGCCCAAGGTCTCTTGCATCATTACCTGCTACAGCGAAGGAATGGATGTCCAGACCACGCTGTTAAGCCTGTGCGAGCAGACCTACCCCGGCCACATCGAGATGATCCCGGTGGTGGACGGCGCCACGATGAATCAACCGACGCTCAGCGCCGTTCGCCGTTTCAACGTGGACCCGCTGTTGTACCCCCGGCGTCATTTGCGCCCGATCGCCAAATGGCAAAGGGGCGGACGGGTGTCGTCATTGAACGCCGGTTTGTCCCATGCCAGCGGCGACATCGTCATGGCGCTCGACGGTGATACGTCCTTCGACAACAACATGGTCAGTGCCATCGTGCGCAATTTCGAAGACCCCTCGGTACCTGCGGTCGCTGGCAGCCTGCGGGTGCGCAATGTCTGGGGCTCCTGGGTCACCGCGATGCAGGCGCTGGAATACGTGTTGTCGATTCACATGTCGAAAATCGGTCTGGCCGAATGGAACCTGGTGAATAACGTCTCGGGTGCCTTTGGCGCTTTCCGTCGCAGTTTCCTGGTGAAAATCGGCGGCTGGAACACCCATACCGCGGAAGATCTGGACCTGACGCTGCGCATCAAAAGTTACTTCAAGCGACATGACTTGAGGATTCCCTTCGAGCCGGAAGCGATCGGGCATACCGATGCACCCGCGACGCTCAGGCAGTTTCTGATGCAGCGTTTGCGCTGGGACGGCGATCTGTTTTTTCTGTACGTCAGAAAGCACAACCACAACATCAACCCGGATTTACTGGGTTGGAGAACCTTCCTGATGATCCTGGTCAGTGGCTTCTTTTTTCAGTTGGTGCTGCCGTTCATCATCTTCATCTACACCTTGCTGGCGCTATTCATTCTGCCGGGCAAGACGCTGTTGTTTCTGTTTGCGCTGATCTACCTGCTGTACCTGATGATCACCATGCTGCTGTTCGGCGCCATGTTGTCGATGGTGTCTGACCGACCTCGACAGGACGTGACCCTGGGGTTGTTGGTGCCTGTCTTCCCTCTGTTCATGCTACTCATTCGGTGCTGGAGCGCAGTGGCCATGCTCAACGAGGTGTTTCGTCGAGGCCATGAAGAGACCTCGATGGCGCCGTGGTGGGTTCTTAAACGAGCCACGAGGTTTTGATATGCGATCCGTACTTCTAGCCTTGACACTGTCGCTGCCCCCTGCGGCGCTCGTTGCACAACCGCTGCCCCTTCAGGATTTGATCGACAAGCAGCAATCGGACCCCATGTTTCGCACCGGCGAGGCCGACCTGCGGCAACCGCGTTTCTTGCTGGCGTCCACATCAACGGCAGCGCCGAAAGCAGGGGCAGAGGCGGGGACGAGTTCGGGCAAATGGTCCCAGGCCAGTTATGTCTGGGACAGCGAAGCGTTGCTCGATCCCGATCGGCGCGAGGCGGAGCTTCAGGCGCTGCGCAAGGCCGGGATGGACAAGATCTACCTCGGCCTCAAGGCTGCACAGGTCAATGACTTGGTCACGACTCGCCGACGGCTGGAGCAACTGCTTCAGGACGCGGCCCGAGAAGATCTGCAAGTGAGTCTGTTGCTCGGCGATTCGAGCTGGATCGAACCGACGGACCGTCACCAGCTCAGCGATTTATTGAAGAAATTAAAGGGGCTTGCATTCAGCAGCCTGCATCTGGACCTCGAGGTCGAACAACTGGGCATGCCCGTCCCTGATCAACGCCTGAAAAACTGGCTCGATACCTTGCGCATGGCGTCCAGCGAGAGCCCATGGCCCGTGGAAATATCCAGCCATCATCGTTGGTTCGCTGAACCGAAACCTGGGCAAACCTGTGTGCCTTGCGCACTTCCCGAGGCCGGCGTGCGTCAGGTCAGCCTGATGATCTACACCCGCAACCCGCAAAACAGCGCACGCATGACGGAGCAGATCGCCAAGCGCTGGCCGGCGCTGCAATTTCGTTTGGCCCAAAGCACAGAACCCGAATTGCCAGCCACGGAAAGCTGGGCGGGTGCATCGACTGACCAGTTGAAACACCAGGCCAGCGCCTGGCGCGAACAATTGCAACCGCGGGGGGTTGCCGGTATCGACTGGCAGGCCTGGCGAGACTTCCCCAAACGGTGAGCCGTCATGAAAATTCGTTTCGATAGTCGCAAAGAATTGAACCCCGCCCAGGAACAGGGCTTGAGCGTGCTGTACGCACCGAGCAAGCGCATGGCCTTTCGCGCGCGCTGGTATTTGATTCTGTTGCTGGTCGCCAGCCCCTTGATCTGGCTGGGTGGAAAGCTGGCATACAGCATGCTGATGATCGACGCGCCGGCGCAATTGCGCCTGCCGATTTACGAGGTGCGCGCGCGCGATGCCGGCCGGGTCGATCAGCTGTTTGCAAAGGCCGGTGAGCAAGTCCAGGCCGATCAAATGCTGGTCACTCTGGACAACCCGGAATGGCGGGTCCGACTGGCGCAACTGGCCGCCATGCCGACCAAAGCGACGGGCACCGGAAAAGGCACTGCCCAACTGGGCGGCCGCGAGCGTCAGTTGCTCAAGACCCGAATCGGCAGGGCGGAACAAAAGATCCAGGAATTGGAGTATTTGGTTGAACGAGGCGCGGCAGCTCGCGGCGAGGTGCTGGCAGCGCAGTCGGAGCTCGACGGGTTTCGAGCGGACTTGTTGGCGTTTGAACGCCGCGAGCAACTGGCGCGTCAGCCCACCCAAAGCGTTGAGCGCGAGATCATTCAGCAGAACGCCGAACAGCAGTGGTTGAAGACGCGTCTCGCCGCATTGTCGATCAAGGCCGGGCAGAGCGGCCGGATCGCGGAAGTGCTGGTGACTCCGGGCGAAAACGTCGGTGCCGGCACGCTGTTGATGCGCCTGGAGCGGCTGGAGGACCCGCTGCTATGGATTTATCTGGAACCGCTCAATATCAGTTACGCCGCTATCGGTCAGCCGCTGCGCGTGCGCATGCCGGATGGCCAATGGTTGGCGGCTCACGTGGTTCAGGCGGTAGACAGCGCCGGGCGCACGCCGACGGTGCTGCGCGGGCCGTTTGCTGCCAGTGAAATGGGCTTGCAGGTCGCCGCCCGGTTTGATGACCCACTGCCGTCGCGCTGGCGAATCGATCAACTGCCCTTGAATGTCCGCTTCCCCACCGATTGGCAAGAGATGTTCAGTGCCGGCCGGGCGTTGATGGAAAAAGTCGAGGAGTTCGTCGCGATGGATCGACCTACAACCACTACTCCAGAGTGAATTTGCCATGTCTGCTGATCGAATTCTTGTGACGGGTGGCGCGGGCTTCATTGGTTCGCACCTGGTCGAAGCCTTGCTTGAAAACGGCTATGGCGTGCGGGTACTGGATGATCTTTCAACCGGCAAACTGGCGAATCTGCCGGTGGATCGGGCGCATTTGAGCCTGACAGTCGGGGATGTCGCGGATGCGCCGACAGTGGAGCGCGCCCTGAAAGATTGCAGCGCGGTGGTGCATCTGGCCGCGGTCGCCTCGGTTCAGGCGTCGGTCGAAGACCCGATCGCCACCCATCAAAGCAACTTCATCGGGACGCTGAATATCTGCGAGGCCATGCGACAGGCCGGCCTGAGAAGGGTGGTGTTCGCCTCCAGCGCCGCCATCTATGGCAACAACGGCGAAGGCTCGGCCATCACCGAAGACACGCCCAAAGCCCCGTTGACGCCCTATGCCTCGGACAAACTGGCCAGTGAGCATTTCTTTGATTTTTACCGCCGCCAGCATGGTCTGGAGCCAGTGATCTTGCGCTTCTTCAACATTTACGGACCGCGCCAAGACCCATCATCGCCTTACTCCGGGGTCATCAGTATCTTCAGCGAAAGAGCGCAGAAGCACCTGCCCGTCACGGTGTACGGGGACGGTGAACAGACCCGGGATTTCGTCTACGTAGAGGACCTTGTAAAGGTCCTGGTACAGGCGGTGAAAGAATCGGAGCCGAGCGGCGAACCGGTCAACGTCGGTTTCAACCGCTCCACCAGCATCAACGAGCTGGCGGCCACGTTGAGTACGCTGCTGGGCCGGCCTCTGGCGTTGAATTACGCTGCCCCGCGCTCCGGTGACATCCGCCATTCCCGGGCCGATAACCAGCGTTTGCTTGAACGTTTTCGGTGCACGGAGCCGACCTGTTTTGCAGACGGTCTGGGCCAGTTGCTCAGAAGTCTGGAGAGCGGCGACCGCTGAGTACCCGGGGCGTATTACCGGATGGAACTGTTGCAGCAGGCGCACCGTCAATCGAGGACAGGGCCGCCAGACCTCAGCGAACAGAAACGCCGAGACGCAGGAAGCCTTTATCCTTCGACCCCATGACGGAGGGCCTCTCCATGAGGATCGCTCAGATCGCGCCGCTTACCGAACGTTGTCCGCCCCGTTTGTACGGTGGCACTGAGCGGATTGTGTCCTACCTGACCGAAGAGTTAGTACGACAGGGACACGATGTCACACTCTTCGCCAGTGGCGATTCGCAAACCTCGGCACGCCTGGAACCAGGTGCGCCCCAGGCCCTGCGGTTCGATCCACGGATCAAGGACGGGGCGCCTCATCACATTCTGATGCTCGATCAGGTCCTGCGTCAGGCGGATCAATTCGACGTGATGCATTTTCATGTCGATATCTTCCATTTTCCTTTGATTCGGCACTTGGCCGGGCGCAGCGTGACCACGCTTCACGGGCGTCTGGACATTGCGGACTACCAATCCTTTTACCCTCACTTTCCCGAGGTGCCGCTGGTCTCGGTGTCCAAGGCGCAACGCACCCCGGTGAAGGGTGACGTCAATTGGGTGGGCAATGTCTATCACGGCATTCCGAGTGATCTGCTGGCCTTCAACCCTGAACCGAGCGGCGACTATCTGGTGTTTCTGGGGCGTATCTCTCCCGAAAAACGCCCGGACCGCGCCATCGAGATTGCCTTGAAGGCGGGGCTGTCATTGAAGATCGCGGCCAAGGTCGACAGGGCTGATCAGGTGTATTGGGAAGAAGTTATCGCACCGATGATCGCCGCCCATCCGAATGTCGAATTTCTCGGCGAGATCGATGAATCGCAAAAGGCAGACTTGCTGGGCAATGCTCGCGCCTTGATCTTTCCCATCGACTGGCCCGAGCCGTTCGGTCTGGTCATGATCGAAGCCATGGCTTGCGGCACGCCGGTGATTGCGTTTGGTCAGGGCTCGGTGCCGGAAGTGATCGACGAGGGCGTGTCCGGTTACATCGTCGATGGCGTCGCAGGGGCGGTCGCGGCGGTGCAGCGGTTGGCAGAGCTGGATCGGCGCAGGGTGCGGGCCAGGTTCGACGAACGGTTCACGGTCGAGCGCATGACCAACAACTATCTGGAGTTGTATCGCCACCTGACGGCGGGCAACACCTATGGCCATCCCTCCACGCCCTTTGATATTCCAGCCACCGCGTCGCTGCAAGAGCTGCGCTTGCGCAACCTGAAAAACAACGACACCTTCGCGGTGTTCGATCCCAATGGCGACGTGCTGTTTGCGGACGACAGCCCGCAAGGGATTTTCCATACCGATACCCGACACCTTTCCGGGCTCTACCTGACGCTTAACGGCGCGCGGCCGCTGTTGCTCAGTTCGACGCTGCGTGACGATAACGCGATGCTCACGTGCGACCTGACCAACCCGGATCTGTTCGACGCCCATGGTGAAAAAATCCTGCACCACGATTTGATCCATCTGCGCCGCTCACGATTCTTGTGGAATGGCTCCTGTTATGAACGGCTGACCCTGCGCAATTTCGACGATTCGCCCCAGCATCTGCAATTGAGAATCCAGTTCGCGGCCGACTTCAAAGACCTGTTCGAGGTTCGCGGCGCCCGGCGTCCGCAACGCGGCGAAGGGCACCGGGCAGAGATTACCGATGAAGAGGTGGTGCTTTCCTACACCGGTCTGGACCACAAACGGCGCATGACCCGCCTGCGTTTCGCCCCGGTGCCGGCCAGCCTGACCTGCGATTCGGCGTTGTTCGAGGTTCGGCTGGCCCCGGGGGAAAGCCAGTCGCTGTTCATGGACATTAATTGCGGCGTGCAAAATCCGCCGTTTACGGTGCGCCACGGGTTCTTCATTTCATTGCGCGATTCCCGACGCGAGTTACGCACGTTCTCTTCGCGGGCGGCCTCTGTGGTGAGCTCCCACGATGTGTTCAACGAGGCGGTCAGCCGCAGCGTTTCCGACCTCTACATGCTCATGACCAAAACCCGCGAGGGGCTATATCCCTACGCTGGCATTCCATGGTTCAGCACCGTTTTCGGACGAGATGCGCTGATCACGGCATGGGAGATGCTGTGGTTTGATCCCGGTATTGCCAAAGGCGTGCTCGGGCATCTGGCCGCCAACCAGGCAACCATCGTCGACGCCCACGCCGATTCCGAGCCCGGTAAAATCCTGCACGAGATAAGGCTGGGGGAAATGGCCGAATTGGGCGAGGTGCCGTTCCGACGTTACTACGGCAGCATCGATTCCACGCCGTTGTTCGTCATGCTGGCCGCCGCGTACCTGGAGCGCACCAATGATTTGGGCACAGTGCGTCAGCTCTGGCCGAATATTGAGGCGGCGCTGACCTGGATCGAGGAGTACGGCGACCGCGATGGCGATGGTTTTGTCGAGTATGGCCGGCAGTCCGCCGAGGGGCTGATTAACCAGGGTTGGAAAGACAGTCACGATTCGGTTTTCCATGCCGATGGGCAACTGGCCGTGGGCCCGATTGCGATTGTCGAGGTTCAGGCCTATGTGTATGGCGCCTGGACTGGTGCGGCCAAAATCGCTCGTCGGCTGGGTGATCCGGAGCGGGCTCAGCGCCTGAAATACAAGGCTCAACGCTTGCGTGAAGAATTCGATTCCCGCTTCTTCGACGAAGAACTGGGCACTTATGTATTGGCCTTGGACGGCAACAAGAAACCCTGTCGAATCCGTACCTCCAATGCCGGTCATGCCCTGTTCGCCGGCATCGCTTACCCGGAACGCGCGGCATCGGTCGTCGACGCCCTTATGGACCGCTCATCCTTTTCCGGCTGGGGCGTGCGCACCGTCGCGTCCTCCCAGGTTCGCTATAACCCGATGAGCTATCACAACGGCTCCGTCTGGCCCCACGACAATGCGCTGATCGCTGCCGGTTTCGCCCGCTACGGTTACCGTCGGGACGCGGCGCGGATTTTCGAAGGCCTGTTCGCCGCGTCGACCTACATCGATCTGCGGCGCCTGCCCGAACTGTTTTGCGGCTTTGCCCGGCAACGCACCCAAGGGCCAACGTTCTATCCAGTCGCCTGCATGCCCCAGGCCTGGGCCGCCGCTGCGCCGTTGTCGATGATTCAGTCGTGCCTGGGGCTGAGCTTCAGGCCGAGGAAACTCAACATCCTGTTCGACGAACCGGTGCTCCCGGCATTTCTGGACACCATCGCCTTGCGGCGTTTGGCAGTGGGTGCTGAATCCGTGGACTTAATGCTCCGGCGCTCGGGAGAAAACGTCATGATCGAAGTTCTCAATCGCCAAGGCCCGGTGCGGATCCTGAGTACCAGTTAGCAAGAGGGGCGCGAGCATGTCAGAAGGTGAACGCTTGTCCCGCCCGTGACGGATGCTGAGCCATTTCAGTCTCCAGCAAATGCTCAACCAGCACATCATTCAAAAAGCGGAACTGATCGTTGAGCCCGACCACTTCGTTACTGAAGTGGTTGGCCGCTGCCGGCATCAGCAAGGCCTCGAATTGCTCGTCGAATACCAGCGCGACTGCTTTGCGAGACACGACCTGCTGCGAATAGTAGTTGGTGCCGAATAGCGGAAAGCTCACGGCGAGGCTGACAGAATGGATCATGATTTCGGCTCCTCGGTTTGACCGATATCCAGCACCAAGCGGGAAAATAAGGTCAGGGTGACGGCCGTCAGGGCCAGGCAGGTCAGGAGATGGATCAACATGGTTTGCCCCTCCGGTGCGGGGTTTATATGGGATGAGATTGATCCTGCACCTGACGGTTTTTTTGCGGAAGGCATTCGCGGCGATGGTGAATATTGACGTGAATGATGGTGGCGATCTGCATTGGTCTTGAGGGCTCCATCCATTCATCTGACGGACGGCCCCCGACCCCGACCTATACTCAAATCAGCACGCTCTTTAGCGTCGAACACTCCGTTCGACGAGGACTGTAGGACACCGCGATCTTGAACCTGCGTTCGCTGATCGTCGCTGTGTTAGTGATATTGGCGGGATGCGCCGCGCCCACGCGTGCCCCGGTAATCGTGGTGCCAGTAGTGGTGTCCCAGAGCACCTGGCAGCAGGTGGACCGAGAGATTGTCGCTGCTTCGCAACAGGCCACCGAACAGGCCAGGGTCTACGCCCGCGGGTCCATGGAGCATTGGCGCACCCGGGTTTATCAGCAAACCGAAGAAGTCTTCATTCCGTGGTTCAGCAGCTACTGGACCCAGGAATGGCTGTCGATGAAAGTCAGTTGGTACACCATCAATGCCGGAGACGAGCAGGATGCGACGACCAAACGCCTGGCGGCCTATCTGCTGGAGCAATATCACCGGCGAGTACTGGAACCGGTGGCGGTGGAGATCGATCCCGACGCGGTCCTCGGCCAGGCGACAGAGTTTTATGTGCAACTGATGGGGCAGCAACTCGAAGTTATTTCCAAACGTCATGGCGTGCCAATGGCGCAGCTCAACGGTCGCGTTCAGAAAATCCCGGCTATTTCGCTGGGCCCGCCAAGCGCCCGTGACGCTTCGCTATATCAGGTGGTGCATGCCGAACTGAGCAAATTGCCGGCCTACCAGGCGCTGATCGAGAAGATCCACACGGCGGGCGGCGAGAAGGGCATTGCTTCGACGGATGCCGGCATGGCGCCAGTGGCCAAGCGTGCCAGCCGACGAATACAAGCCGAAATGGCCCCCCGAGGCGCGGCCAGTGCCGTGGCGGCAGTGGCGGGGAAGGCGGCCGGGGCGTTGATTTCCGTG
>NZ_JAGYGK010000026.1:0-67942 GCF_019947395.1 Pseudomonas sp. BF-R-26
ACTCAAATAACTAATTCTTAGACACTATTTTTCTGAAGACTTAACGTGTTTGTATAGCACACAGCAGCAGTACTGTATTGGGACGTTTTTGTTTTGGTGAACGCCCAGCAATGCTTGCACAAAAACTCAGTCTGTTACTTAAATAGCTTTCTCGACTAATCGAGTAAGCTTTTGTGTGAAGCAAATCATTGAATATGCTACGGCGAATGAGTGTATTGAAAACGAGTTTTAAATCAAGCAACGGTAAGCCCTAGACTTGACAATAGCATCGCAGCTTGATTTTTAGATATAATTGCCCCTTTAAACTGTTTGGCATCCATAAGTTTCAGACCGTGCAAGCTGGCTTCACGAAGGTCGGCATTATCAAAACGGGCACCATTAACCCGGGCATTGCTTAGGCTTCCACCTTTGAATACCGTGTTACGGAAGTCGACATCTCTTAAGTCCGCGTCGGAGAAGTCCAGATTGTCCAGCTCACATTTGAGAAAGGAAAACCCAAGGAGAAATGTCCCCACCAGCAGCGTGTCCTTGAAGGTAACTCCTAATGAGGCGGCCCCGCTGAAATTAGAGCCTGTTAATTTGCAGCTTGTAAATGAAACTATACCCAGTCGGCAATTCTGCCAGTCACTATTGTTCAGGTCTGAATTTTCGAACTTTCCTTCATTGAGCATAGCGGATTTGAATTTTACTTTCGCCCCCTTACACCCTTTCCAGGTAGTAGCCTCAAGCTTTGTGGCAGTGAAATCCGTTTCTGTCAGGTTGCAGCGCTCAAAATATGTGTCGCATAAGTCTAGGCGACTAAGATCAGCGCCTGACAAGTCAACATTAGATAACCATAAGGGTTTTATTCGGATATTAATTAAGCCCTCAACCTCCGATCGATCCAGTTTGGCAGATTCAATAATAAGGTAGTCAGCTTTCTCGATCATGAGAACTCCTGTGGCATTTACTGTTCGTAACCCGCACATACCGTCCGGGGATTGGATTTTCTCGTTTGGTCTGCGAGACTATCTACGTAGTGCGCGGGGCCTAGCGGTTGTCTGGGTAGAGGACGAATCCGAAGCTCTCCAAAAGAGCTGATTGCTGCCATTCAAGAATCTTAATACCTGATGTGTCTACTTTTCGAAAATCTATACCACTTAATTCCGCGTTACGAAAGTCAGTATTGGATACAGAAAGCCCAGAATAATGAAGTGGTGAAAATTCAGTATTAGTTAGGTCAGCCTCATCTAGATTGGTCATCGTCATAATAACCGACGAAAATTTACTATGTGAAAGGTTGCATTTAGATAGATTGGTCGAGCTGAAATCGGCATACCTGAAATCTGTGTTAGTGAGCTGCGCCGAACTGATTACCAGCTTTCGACTTATGGCGATATTGAAAGTGGCCAGATTAAAATCCGCCTCCACCGCGCGACAATGATCAAGCGTTAACTTAAATAATTGCGCGCGATTAAACGTACTTAAAGAAATATCGCACTCATAAAACTCAGCCCGCCTCAGATCAGCCAGTTTAAATTGACAACCGACGAGTTGCTCTTTGTCGTAAAACGAACAACCTGAAAACCAACAATCTTGCAAATTCGCACTTCCAAAATTGCAGTTGAGCACTTTGCAGTTTTTTAGATGCAGTCCACTCAGGTCGCTCCCACCGAAGTTACAATTCAGCAGGTTACAATTTGTGAGTGTCAGGTCATTTTTTGTTCGGCCCTGAAAATTTAGGTTTGTGAAGGTTTGGTTGCTAGCGTTACTGGAATTCGAGAAAACCGTTTCATTGTCACAATCCATAGGTGTCATTGCTCAACGTGAAAAGAAAGAAAAATGGCACGTGAGTAAATGCCATGACTGCGCCCGGATGCAGAGGACGAGCCTTAATGGGGACGCCGCGAGCTCGAATGTATTCCAACTGGAACAACTATTCCACATGGACAAAATTGGTGTCAACTGTTATAAATTTCTTTTCTTCTGAGTAGAACAATTGAGCTCGATGATCAGAGGTGCCCTGCATCGGCATCCAGAGGGTGGGGGATATGCACGCGGCGAAGACACTCGTGCCCGGATCGTTGCTGCTGCGCTGAAGCTGTTCGGCGAACGGGGCTTCGAGGCAGCATCAACTCGCGACATCGCAACCGCCGCTGGCGTAAATGCCCCAGCGTTGCGGTACTACTTCGATAACAAGGAGGGGGTGTACCTTGCGTGTGCCGAGCACATTGCGTCGCGCGTTTGGGAGTACCTGTCACAGGTGGTCGCCCATGGGGAGCACGTGATCGCGGAGAATGAAAGTGATGAGGCTCTGATCGATGCCTTCTGTGCCATTCAGGCGCGCGTCGTGGAGTTCATGTTCAAGTCGCGAGAGTCCTCCGAATGGCAGCTATTCATTGCCCACGGACAAAGCGGCCAGGGGCCTGCCGCCGGTTTTCAGATCATAAATCATCGCCTCAATGAGCCAATTTCTACCGTAACAAACGCCATCATTGGGCGTTTGCTGGGGCGGCCAGCCAACGATGATGAAACGCGGATCCGATCAATGGCGTTGAGCGGCCAACTGGCAGTCTTTCAGATGATGCGCCGTACTGCGCTCACCTCATTGAACTGGGACAAGGTTGATGCGGAGCGGCTTGATCTAATAACGCGCGTGGTTATCGATCACACCCGTGCGGTACTGCACGCAATGATCATTGGACGTAGTCCGACATAACCGTAGCTGCCCGACCTACGCACCTTTCCAATCCCGTAGTTGGATATCTACCACTGGTGGCTTTTGGCCGGTTGCTGCTCGTCTCGACCGGCAGCAATGGGTCGATTTCTGCCTGCCACGACCGGCTGAAACCGACCCAGAGTTGTCTGTCAGGCTGAATCCTCTCAAATGCATTCGCGACTAGAGTTTCACTGCCGACTATTCTAAAACCAGATTCTAAAATCAGGTCCTGTTTCAACGGTGCAATGTCAAGTCACGAGCGTTACTTCAGCCTCTGGGAAACTGGTATGACAAGTCCGCAAGATAAAGCCGAATCCGACGCGGATTTAGCTCAGATGGTAATAGGGCTGGGGCCCTGCACTTATCTGTTGCTGCTTTTACTGGGATTGATCCTCCTGTTCCCCTTTCTTGAAGAGGGTCTGATTGCTCGCATGTTGCTCGGCATTCTGTTTTCGGCCGTGCTGCTCGTGGGCGCTTTCGCCACCCGGCAGACCCGACCGGGGTTCATCCTCAAACTGTGCCTGGCGTTGCTTGGGATTGGCCTTCAATGGGCGGCCTTGTGGACCGAGAGTATCGCGACTCTTGAACTTGCCGGGATAACCTATGCGGCGTCTCTTACGGTTTCTTTCAGCGGGGTGCTGCGCTACCTTCTCAAGCGCGGGCCGATTACAGCGGACAAGCTGCATGGCGCACTTGCGGGTTACATCATGCTGGCCTTCGTTTGGTCCTTCATCTATGCCCTGGTCGAGATTTCCGCCGCTGGCTCATTCGGCCCTGGCCACTTCGATTTCAGACAACCCGGCACTTTCTTCAAACTGATCTATTTCAGCTTCACGACGCTCACGACCACCGGTTACGGGGATGTAATCCCGTTGACCAACCATGCCCGCTCACTGGTGATGGTCGAAGAGTTTTCAGGCGTCTTTTACGTGGGGGTCGTGATAGCGCGGCTTGCCGGTATTTATCCGTCGCATCAGGCTAGGTGACACCCGATTTGCCTGAGCCACCCAGGGCATTTGTGATTGACTCTTCCCTGATTTAGTAGACACCTCCGAGCGACTGCTAATGGCCGATTTATGCCCATCGCGAAGGGCAGAAAACGGCCAAAAGCAGACTCTGGACAATCCGCTCCACAAGGCGATAGAGTCAGTAGTTCAGACCAACTACCCCGAACGATAAGGACATGGAATGTTGCGCATATTGGGTAAGGCATCGTCGATCAATGTACGAAAGGTGCTCTGGGCCTGCGCCGAGATTGAAATTCCCTTTGAGCGGGTGGATTGGGGTTCTGACTTCAGATCGACGCACACACCTGAATTCCTGGCGCTGAATCCCAATGCCATGGTGCCGGTCATCCAGGACGACGACTTCATTCTTTGGGAGTCAAACTCGATCATTCGCTACCTGGCGTCGCGCTACAACGGCGTTCACCTTTACCCGACTGAAGCGAGAGCCAAAGCGCGGGTGGATCAATGGATCGATTGGCAAGCGTCAGATCTCAACAAGTCGTGGAGTTATGCCTTCATGTCGCTGGTCAGGCATTCGCCTGAGCATCAGGACAGCCGTGCGTTGGCGGCCGCGTGCAACAACTGGTCGAGGTACATGGAGATCCTCAATCGACAGCTCGATTCAACCGGGGCCTACGTCAGCGGCGATGAGTTTTCTCTCGCAGATATACCGATCGGCCTGTCAGTTAATCGGTGGTTTGAAACACCGCTTGCTCATCCGGACTTTCCTGCCGTGAGCGACTATTACGAACGCTTGAGTCGTCGACCAGGCTACCGCCTGTACGGAAGAAACGGGACGCCATGACACGGTCTCAGAGGAGTTTTGTGTCCGCTTCACGGGTGGATAGCATCCTGTCGCTACCGCCAGCTTTCGGCCAAAAGCGGCCCTTCACTTTAAAGTCTGAAGCGCATGAGAAGCCTTTCTTTAACTGGGCTCCACAAATGTGAGAAAGCCACCTTGCGGCCCAGCCGCAAGGTGTGCTCTTGCTGTTTAGTGGCAGTGGTAGTCGTTCGTTTTATGGTTGCGATGGCAACCTTTTGAATCAGTACCGCCACTGTGCGCGAAGACAGCAACGGACGTAATCGAAAGTAAAGCGGCGATCAAAATGGCGGACAGTTTCATCAGGGCTTGCTCCATGCTCACGTTTTTTTATCCGTGAGATATCTCACGCTTCGCAGCGTATGGCTAATTGCCTTCATTGGGCAAGCGACTTCCTAACTGTCTTCCCGACATTAGATGAACGGCTGAGCGCCTACTTCTTGAGCTACCACTGGCTCTGGTTTCGGATGGCCCCACATCCCCCTAGGGGGGATATAAAATCTCCTACAAACTGGAAACTCGTCGCTTTCATGCGGCGGTGGCGAAAAAGGCACAACCTCCGAGAGTGCCGAGCACGGCCATTCGCACGAGTAACACTCCGAAATAAACAAGGCTGCGATTGCGGCCTTGTTTATTTCTACGTGACGACACTGTCCACTGAGCCAGCGATTGAGCGACTCAAAATGAATGTCGGCTTTGGGTCGGCAACAGCCCTTCGCGACAGGCACGAATCGGCCAGAAGCGGACATTACCGACTATTCATATTCGTGGGATTTCAAAAAATTAATCTCCTCACTTCATTTGTGCTGATTACTCAATATTTCCGAACATGCTGCATTGGGAAAATTAAATCAAAATTTCTCCGTCTTATTAGCACTACGCATAAAATCAACAAACGCACGCAGCTTTCCGGGCATGTGCTTACGATGCGGGTAGTAAAGATGAAACGCATCGTCCATGCCGCTGTGCTGCTTCAATATCTGCCGAAGGGTGCCTTTTTCTAACTCTTGTTTCGCGAAATCAGCGAAAACGAAACCAATGCCTTGGCCTTGTATTGCAGCATCAAGGACGGATCTCATTTCGTCAAAAATAAAACGCCCTTGAACATCGACTTGAACCATTTGATCTCTATCTTCGAACTTCCATTCAAAGAATCTTCCGCCAACTGAATACCGCTGGCGAATGCAGTTGTGCTTCAGCAGTTGCTCCAGAGTCTGTGGCTCAGCCCGCTTGCTGAAGTAATCCGGCGCAGCCACCACAATTCTTTTTTGTACCGCTCCCAACTGTACGGCGATCATGTCGTTTTGCACTCTTTTCCCCATGCGCATGCCGATATCGAAACCGGCATTGACGATATCGCTAAGTTGGTTATCCAGTGATACCTCGACATCAATCAGCGGGAATTTTTCCAGAAACGCCTGAAGATGCGGTTCGATCAAGATACGGTATGCAACGTATGAAGAGTTGACGCGCACTGTGCCGGACGGTTGATCCGTCGCTGTTAAAACCTGTGACAAGGAGCTTTTGATCATTGCCAGGGCAGGCGCTAATTCGGCGTTCAATGAAGCCCCAGCTTCGGTCAAACTGACACTGCGTGTTGTGCGGTTAAACAGTCGCGCATTCAGTTGTGCTTCCACGCTTTTGATAGTGCGTGATACCGCTGTTGGCGTAACCCCTAATTCCGCTGCAGCCCGCGCGAAGTTTAAATGCCTTGCAGCAGCTTCGAAGGTCAACAGACCAGGAAGGTGCACCGATGGTGCCGCAAGTCCGTCTTTTACGTCGTCAGCGCGAGAGGCAGGGCGCATTATGACCTTATTGTTCATACTGTATGTCCGCCTATGACTATTTACGTCATTATTACCGATCTCCATAGTTTGTACAGCAAGGAATTTCATCCGGCAGAACAGTTATCACTAGGAATCACAATGACACTCAACAGCCCATCGACGGATCTTTTCTCTCCGATGACTTTAGGAGCCTTATCTCTGGCTAACCGCATTGTCATGGCCCCGTTAACGCGCAGTCGCATGGGGCCAGATGGCGTACCCAACGAATTGCACGCTCGCTACTACGCACAACGTGCCAGCGCAGGTCTGATCATTAGTGAAGCGACCAATATTTCCGCACAGGCGCGGGGGTATGCATTGACGCCAGGCATCTGGACTGAAGAGCAAGTAGCGGGCTGGAAACTGGTAACAGATGCGGTGCATGCAGCTGGTGGTCTTATTGTTTGCCAACTGTGGCATGTGGGGCGCTTTTCGCACGTGGACCTGCAGCCGGATGGCGCGGCGCCGGTAGCGCCATCCGCGATTCGAGCAGAAGGGCAGACCTACACCGAAAATGGAATGATGGATGTCTCCATGCCGCGAGCACTGGAAACATCCGAGATCCCAGGCATCATCGAGCAATACCGACACGCCGCCGCATGCGCAAAACGCGCCGGCTTTGATGGTGTTGAAGTGCACTCTGCCAATAGCTATTTGCTCGATCAGTTCCTGCGCGATTCTACCAATCAGCGAACCGACCAATTTGGTGGTTCGATCGAGAATCGCACGCGACTCACGTTGGGAGTAACTGCCGCAGTGGTCGAGGTCTGGGGTCATGACCGCGTTGGCATTCGTCTCTCTCCCGTGACGCCAGATGCGGGTAACACGCCCTTGGACAGCCAGGTAATGCAAACCTATGGCTATCTGATTGAGCAACTGAATCGCTTCCAGCTCGCTTACATGCATTTTGTCGAAGGCGCTACGGCTACGTCGCGCGTCGTGCCTGAGAACGTAGACCTCGATGCATTACGCGCACTGTTCAAAGGGCCATACATAGGCAACAACAATTACGGCCTTGAGCTGGCCGTTACTCGTCGTGCTGAAGGCAAGGTTGATGCAGTGGCATTTGGCCGTCCGTTCATTGCCAATCCAGATTTGGTGCGTCGTTTGCAAGATGGTGCTGAGCTTGCCATCGCGCCACGCGAAACCTATTACGGCAACGGCGCAAAGGGTTACACCGATTGGCCTGCGCTAGCCGGGTAAAGCTGTCATCACCTCTGGCGAGGCTGACCTGGTAGCGCTTGGTCATGCAGCTCTTCGCGATCCGCACTTGCCGCCGCATGCACAACAGAAGTTGGGGATTGCTAGCCCCAATGCAGCGTATGCCGCCTGGAATATTCGGGCCGGCTAACAAGCGCGAAACCAAACTTCACCAGTTGGGGCCTTGGCCCCCAACAGTGGACGCCGCTGCGGATAATCGCAGAGTTGATCTCTATACGAGCCAAGAGTGGCCGGATTTTTTACAACGACTCGAATTAACAATCAGGAGTACAAACATGAACAAACCTACTTACGTGCCGGAATATCAAGCCATCACCGAGGTGCTGAACAAGTACATTGAGGGCTGCAAGCAGGCCAAAAGCAGCATCATGAAGCCAGCTTTCAGTGAGCAAGCAACGATGTTTAGCGTCGATGGCGACGGTAAGCTGGCCGGCGGCGCGATTCCAATCCTGTTCGATGGGATCGACAAGGGTTTCCGCCCATCTCCTGACGCGCCGGCAGCTATCGTCCGCATCGAGATCGTCGGTACGGCGGCTAGCGCTCGCATCGACGCCAACGACATGTCAGGCATCTCCTTCACCGACTTCTTCCATCTGCTGAAAGTCGATGGCAAGTGGACGGTAGTCAGCAAGATCTTCCACACCCACGTCGCGCCTTGAACCTCCGGTCTTCCTTAAATACGCGGCAGATGAGGCTTCCCGCCATGCCTGTTGTTTTTCTTTGCAGCCGAGCGGCGCTGGAACTGTGCGTCCGGCACACCGCCAGGAAGACCCTGCCTTCGCCCGTCTGATCGAAGACGCAACACAACAAAAAAGTAGCTCGTTATTTAATGACGCAAACACTAAGGCAATAAGAAGGAAACATCATGGAAACCCTCACCTCCGCTCTTGCCCTTTCCGTCGTGACCCTGTCGCTTGGTAATGCTTCTGCAGCCGACCTGCCCGGCGTCGAACACAACGTAGCAAAATTCTTGCAATCCCTTGAAGGCGGTAAGACGCTCGATACCATGACGCCCGCAGACGCCCGCGCCGCGCTGGTGGGCGCGCAAGCTAGCTCCAATGTGGCCTTGCCGGCGGCTGACGTCAGCGAGAAGACGATCCGTGTCAGTGGTAGCGACCTGAAGCTGACCATCGTGCGCCCGGCCGGCAGCAAACAGAAGACCCTGCCCGCGTTCATGTTCTTCCACGGCGGCGGCTGGGTGCTGGGCGACTTTCCTACCCACGAAAGGCTGGTGCGTGACCTGGTGGCGGGCTCGGGCGCGGTGGCGGTCTTCGTCAACTATTCCCTGTCGCCTGAGGCGGGATACGGCGTCGCCATCGAGCAAGCCTATGACGCGACGAAATGGGTGGCCGAGCATGGCAAGGAGATCAACGTCGACGGCAAGCGCCTCGCCGTCGCTGGCAACAGCGCAGGCGGCAACATGGCTGCCGTGGTTGCCTTGATGGCGAACGAGAAGGGCACACCTGCACTGCGTTCGCAAGTATTGCTATGTCCGGTGACGGATGCAAACTTCGACACGCCGTCGTACAAGGAGTTTGCCAACGGCTACTTCCTGACGAAGGACTTGATGGTGTGGTTCTGGGACAATTACACGCCCGACTCCGAGGCACGCAAGCAGATTTACGCTTCGCCGCTGCAGGCGACAACCAAGCAGTTGAAGGGCTTGCCGCCGACGCTGATCCAGACCGCCGAATTCGATGTCCTGCGCGATGAAGCCGAAGCTTACGGCCGCAAGCTCGACGCTGCGGGTGTGCATGTGAAGTCGGTGCGCTACAACGGCATGATTCACGATTTTGGGCTGTCGAACGCGTTCAGCCATCTGCCGGCGCCCCGCAGCGCGATCGCGCAGGCATCGCAAGAACTCAAGTCCAACCTGGGCAAGTAATTTAAAGACAAGGAATTCGCAGGTCACGGCAAATCTGCGGGATTCATGACAGAAAACACGCCGTTCATTTCATTGCGAGGATATAGAAGCATCAAAGTTTCTCGCAATGTCTGTTGCGTTTTTTTGCAGTTGAACATCAATCAGTAATTGCAACCCTTAGTTATGAGAAAATAAATGAAAATGGCTATTATCAAAGCTTTATTTTTCGTGGCAATGATTACGGGCTTGAGCGCGACTGCTCAAGCAGAAGACCTGCCGCGCAGCCAACAAGTTATCAGTAATAAAACCATGAGCAAACCTACTTACGTACAAGAATACCAAGCCATCACCGAGGTGCTGAACAAGTACATTGAGGGCTGCAAGCAGGCCAATAGCAGCATCATGAAGCCCGCGTTCAGCCAGAATGCGACGATGTACAGCGTCGGTGCCGATGGCAAGCTGGTCGGCGGCGCGATTCAAAGCCTGTTCGATGGGGTCGACAAGGGTTTTCGCCCATCTCCTGATGCACAGGCCACTATAGCCCGCATCGAGATCGTTGGTACGGCGGCTAGTGCTCGCATCGACGCCAACGACATGTCAGGCATCTCCTTCACCGACTTCTTCCATCTGCTAAAGGTCGAAGGAAAGTGGACTGTGGTTAGCAAGATTTACTACACACATCCAAATAATTAAATCCTCAATCAGTACGCTCAATTCACAAGTACATCTAAAAGAAAAATCATTACCAAGGACTTACGGCACACATCGATATGCTTGCAATTACACCGAGCACTGCGATTGTTCGTATCGATATGGAGAGGGACGCGATTGGTGCAAACTACAATGATTATCTGACCTTGATTAAGGTGAATAACACTTGGCAAGTCATTGCCAGCGTGTACCACCAATTCGAAGGCCGAATACAGCATTTGCCAAATCGTCCAGTAGTAAGCACTGGACGATTTGGCAATGCAAGGTATCAGCCATAAAGGGGGCGCAAGGTGAGGCTACGGCGCATCAATCCGGCATCACATATTGCCAGTGCGCTCATAGAGGCAGCGATCAATCCTGCCCCGGGCATACATGTCTTAGCGCTGATCGTCTGGCCTGATACATCGCCTTGGTGTTGAATTAGATACTTGTCATTCTTGGGAATATCAATGGACAGTAATATTGCTTCCGTTGTACTGGAAAAAGCATATCGCCTCATTAACCACGGTCCCACCGTGCTTGTATCAGCACGTCATGGTGGCGTCGATAATGTGATGGCTGCAGCTTGGGCTTGTGCACTGGATTACGCACCACCCAAATTAACAGTGGTACTGGACAAGAGCGCGAAGACCCGTGAACTGGTCGAAAAAAGCGGCCGGTTTGTCATACAGATTCCCACCGTGGCGCAGCTGAAACTGACGCATGAATTGGGAACCCATAGCCTTGCCAGCGAACCAGATAAGCTGACGCGTGCAGGGGCGGAGTTATTCGAGATTGATGAATACGACCAGCCATTCGTTACGGGATGCTCAGCATGGCTGGCCTGCAAACTGATTACTGAGCCACATAACCAGCAGACGTACGACCTGTTCATTGGCGAGATCGTTGGCGCATGGTCAGATACCCGTGTATTCAAGAATGGGCATTGGCAATTCGAAAAAGCAGATCCCACTTTAAGAAGTCTGCATTACATCGCCGGTGGGAATTTCTATGGCATTGGCGACGCACTATCAGTCCCCAATCCGACAGAATGATTCTGAAATTGGCTTTGTAGATGCGTGTGGTTAATGTCCGCTTCTGGCCGATTTTTGCCCTTCGCGATAGGCATAAATCGGCCAGTAGCGGGACTCCGCGCCCCCCTGTCGCTGACCCACTGCGTTCGCCACTAAGCCGGCTCTCATATTACGGCATGGAAATCCTGTACTCGGCGAGCTTGGCCTTGTGCTCCTCCAGCACGTAATTTTTGTTGGCGATCTGCGAGAACTTCATGAAGTCGGCCTTGGCGTCGTCTTTGTCCCCCAAATGATCGTACGCGATCCCGCGCGCGTAAAAGGCCCAGGCATAGTCCGGCTGGCGCTCAAGGCCAGTGCTGAATGCTTCAGCGGCCTCTCGGTACTGACCCAGGTCTGTCAACGCGAGGCCCAGATGATAGTAGGTCGGCATGTGGAAGCCGGAACCCTTTCCGGCTTCTCCCAGCCCGTTGTCAAGGTTGTACTGCACGAGTTCAAGGGCTTTTTTCGGGTTGCCAGCGTCGCGATACATGGAGCTTAAGTCCAGGTTGGCGCGCGGATCAGGCTTGACCGCCACTTGCATGGATTTTTCCTTGGCCGTCACGGCTTCTGGAAAGTGCTTGAGGTTGCTGTAGGCGTCGGCCTGCACCGCGTAAATCAAACTTTGCAGCGCGGCCGGCAGCGTATTTTTCTGCAGGCATAGATCACCTTCCTGCAGTACCAGAGGGTAATTTTCGGCTTTGGACGCCTTAAACATCCAGCGGTGCGGGACTCGCTCTGACATGGGGCGTTTTGCGAGGACAGCGGGCATTCAAGCGCTGGCACTAAGTTTTAGCTATCGTCTAATCGCTATGGGCGGCTAGTTCATTGGGGGCGCTAAATCCCGCTAACGTTGTTGCTGTCTGCGGTTTTGCTCAAAGGGCATGCTAGAGCCGACTTCTGGCCATTTACTACCTGTCACCACGGGCAGCAATCGACCCATAGCAACCTCTTGCACCAGGTAGAAAACGGCCAAAAGGTGGACGGTGGACACGGTACCTCTCATCTCAAAAATCATCGATTTTTTGAAATCACACCACCCATGTATTGATTTAAATCGCGCAGATCTTGAATCCTCCATGAGTACGGCGATAGCTTTACACCATTCTCTCGCAAAGTTTTTGGAATCAAGTCTCTATTTGGACGAAGTATTATCGATGATACAATTACGCCCGGATAATCATTTAATCGTTTTTTGAAAGCGGATGTTGTTAGATCAGGTGTAGGAGGATTGCTTTTATTAGCCAATGGTCCTGTTGCTTTGAGATCTATTCCGTGACACATGGCGCATCGCTGTAAATAGAGATTTTTTCCATTAACATTATCCGCGAAGGATAGTGATGTTTGAATTAGCGATAAAATTCCTAGCGAAGCGATGAACAATATTTTCATTCTTTTTTATCTTCCTTGATGGGATCAGCGTCGACTGGACGCGATTTGGTGCGCGGGAAAGATATCAGCCATCGTGTCGGCACACACAGTCAATTTTGATGCCCATTGAATCAACTCGTTTTCCAGGCGCGTTAAGACTTGGTAATTCAATTGCTAAACAGTAAATCGGCCTACCTTTTCTCGCCTCGGGTTTCCCCAAGAATCCTTGCAGTATCTCGCGCTGGCGGTAAGCCAAACACGCGTGCGTAATCGCGACTAAATTGCGTAGCGCTTTCATAACCGACTTCAAACGCCGCATTGGTGACACTTTTGGCGTTGGCGACCATCAGCGTCCGCGCCTGAAGCAGGCGAACCCTTTTCTGATACTGCAACGGGCTCAGTGCTGTGACGGCTTTGAAGTGGCGGTGGAAGGCTGAAACGCTCATCGCAGCGTGTTGCGCCAGTGTCTCCACCCGTATGGATTCAGCGAAATCACGACGAATGTACTGGATGGCCAGACTGACCCGAGCCATGGCGCTATCGGGGGCCGCGATGTCACGCAGCATCCAGCCATGGGGGCCTTGCAGAACACGATACAGAATCTCACGCTCGTAGACAGGCGCCAGGGCCGCGATGTCTTCGGGCTGGTTCATCAAGCGCAATAGACGTAACCAGGCATCCATCAAATCAGGTGTGACCGGGGCTACCGAGAAGCCCGCATTCTTGTCGTATTGCCCGCCGGGTTTTGGAAGATCGGCTAACAAGGTTGCCAGTACTGTCGGATCGAGCGTCAGGCTGACAGCGAGGTAAGGCTCACCGTGGGCACCGGGGTGTACTTGGCCTACTGCTGGCAATTCAATGGACATCACAAAATACGTCGCCGGATCGTAGCGCAGCGTACGGTCTGCGATGGTCATCGATTTACTGCCTTGCAGGATCAGGTTGATCATCGGCTCGTAAACCGCCGCCAGCAAATGCTCAGGAATTTCACCCTGCACCATGGCCACACGCGGGATGCCCGTCTCCGTGCGGCGATTTTCGGCTTGCGCAGCTAAAGCCCGTAGTTCTTTCAGTGGGTTCGTCATAAGCGGCATCTGAACTCAGGCAGATGCACTCACGCAAGCAAAAAGCAGAAACAGGCAGGATTCGAGTAGGAACGGCTGCGTTCATGGCGAAGGCAATGGTTACTGTAATGACTCATTTCAGTGACATTGGAGCACCTTATGAGCGTTGTCGTTATTACAGGAGGCAGCCGGGGCATCGGCGCCAGTACCGCCGAGCACTGCGCCCGGCGTGGCATGGGCGTCATTCTGACCTACAAGAGCGATTCTCACTCGGCAGCATCTGTTGTCGAGCGCATCCTGGCATCGGGTGGCAAGGCGGTGCCGCTTGAACTCGACGTTGCCGACATAAGCCGTTTCGGCAGTTTTCGCGAAGCGGTTCAACGCACCCTACAGGCAACTTGGGGAGTGACCACCCTCGGCGGTTTGGTGAACAACGGCGGCCATGGTTTGTTCAACCCCTTGGATACGGTTACTGAGGCGCAGTTTGACGGCTTGTTGAACGTCCACCTCAAGGGGCCATTTTTTCTGACCCAGGCTTTGCTGCCGTTGATGGAAGAGGGCGCGAGTATCGTCAACTTGACCAGCGCCACAACACGCGTGGCCACGGCGGGTGTCGCGCCTTATGCGGCCTTCAAGGGTGGACTCGATGTGCTTACTCGTTATATGGCCAAAGAGCTTGGTCCTCGGCGCATCCGTGCCAATTCAGTCTCGCCGGGCGCGATTCGTACAGATTTGGGTGGCGGTTTAAACGAGGAGTTCGAGACATTACTCGCCTCGCAAACAGCCCTTGGCCGAGTGGGCGAAGCGCAGGACGTCGCTCGTGTTATCGCTATGTTGCTGTCTGAAGAAGGTAGTTGGATCAATGCCCAAACCATTGAGGTCTCGGGCGGATATTTCATTTGAATCACCCTTTGAAAGCGAGGCATCCGCAATGCTTGATCATATTTTTATCTCAGTCAGTGACGTTGAACGTTCCATTCATTTCTATACCGCAGCGCTGGCTCCGCTCGGCATCACCGGACGGCTCGATTACGACGGCAAGAACGGTCCACCAGGCCATCCGGATCTCAAGGGCTTTGGCGCCAATGGTCGGGTATTTTTCTGGTTGCGCGAAGGTGTGGTGGAAGGCCGCGCGGCGCATGTTGGCTTCGTGGCGCACAGCAAGGCTGAAGTTAATGCCGCCTACGCAGCCGCCATGGAGCATGGTGCAATCGACAACGGCGCTCCAGGCGCACGACTGCATTACGACCCCAATTATTACGCCGCCAATGTCCTTGACCCGGACGGCTATAGTCTCGAATTTGTTTACAAAAACTGGCAGCACGCGCAATGAATAAATTAATGATCTACGGCGCGACAGGCTATACAGGTCGCATGGCTGCCGAGCATGCCAAAGCATTGGGGCTGGACGTTGTTATCGCTGGGCGAACTGCCGAAAAGCTGGAGTCACTCGCTGAGCAACTTGATGTCTCGTATCGAGTGTTTAGCCTTGATGCCCTGGGGGCAGAAGCGTTGGAAGGGGTCGGCGTACTTCTGAATTTTGCCGGGCCTTTCGCTCAAACGGCGCAGCACTTGATGCTCGCTTGCATCAAGGCCGGGGTCGACTATCTGGATATCACGGCTGAGATCAATGTCTATCGGCTGGCCGAACGGTTGGGAGCCCAAGCTGCGGAGGCCGGGGTCATGTTGCTGCCTGGGGTTGGCTGGGACGTGGTGCCGACAGACTGTCTGGCGATGCATGTCGCTCGCCGCGTGCAGAATCCGCAAGCGTTGAGCGTTGTGCTTCAGGTCGCAGGCTCAATGTCACGGGGATCGGCTATGAGTGTCAGTGAGATCATTGGTGCGGGTCTTATGGCGCGAGTGAATGGACTGCTTGTAGCAACACCGGATGCGCAACCGCGACACTTCGATTTTGGCCAGGGCCCGGTATTGTGTGCCCCGCTATCATTCGGTGACCTGGTCACCGGTTGGCGTTCTACCGCCATCCCGAACATTGCCATGTTTGTGCATATTGTCGGTGAAGCCTTCCCGGAAGGGGACCTGTCACAGCTCCCGGACGGCCCAGGCATTCAAGAGCGTGATCGTCATCGTGCCCGTGCAGTGGCTGAAGTGGTAGGCGCTGACGGCACGGTTGTGCGATCAGTAATAGAGACCGTGAACGGCTACAGCTACACACCTTTGGCAGCGGTGGAGGCTGCTTGTCGGGTGCTGGGTGGTGATCGACGACCCGGCTTCGAAACCCCGGCACGGGTCTTCGGCTTAGAGTTCGCCGAGACCATTGCTGGTACGACAATTACCGATTTTTAGGGCCTTTAACGCTTCAGTTTCGCGCTCGTCAAAAGCAGATACCGGCAATTGTCGCTCCACTTGGACGAGCCGCGGTAAACCACCATTGCCAATGTCTGCAATGGGTTGTGGTTTCAACCATTTCTCGTTACTGCTCAAGCAACAAGCTACGCCAAATGATCATCGGCTTTTCTAGAGGTGCGACTTCCGGTTGCAACTGCTCCTGCGTGTGTCTGTTGTGCGGTGGCTGCTCCTCTGGTTCAGGCGCTGGAATTTGATACTTGGCGGCATGCTCGTTATCTACGGACATTTTTTATAGTGCGCTTATTTGATTGTTATGGTGACTTTGCCTTTTGATCTGCCCTGCTCGACGTACCGCAACGCCTCTGCAGTCGATTCAAAAGGGAAGGAACGATCGATGACCGGTTTGATGACGCCAGCTTCGATAAGCGAGGTGATTTTTTGCAGTTGTACCCCGTCGGCACGCATAAACAAAAATGCATAGCTCACCCCATGCTTGCGGGCTTTTCTACGAATACCGCTGCTCAGCAGGCGCATGACTTGCCGTAGCATCCAGGACAAGCCTTGCTCTTGGGCAAATTCTGCTGTCGGTGGTCCGGAGAGGGAAATGAGCTGTCCGCCGGGCTTGAGAACCTTGACCGATTTCTCCAGTACATCGGCGCCGAGGCTGTTCAACACCACGTCGAAATCGTGCAACTCGTTTGCAAAATCCTGCTGTTTGTAATCGATGACCACATCCGCCCCAAGCGCCTTCACCCATTCGACATTCGCCGTACTGGTGGTCGTCGCAACGAAGGCGCCGAGGTGTTTGGCGAGCTGGATTGCAAACGTGCCGACACCGCCAGATCCGGCATGAATCAACACCTTCTGGCCTTTTTTCACCTGGGCGGTCTCAACCAGCGCCTGCCAGGCCGTCAAGACGGCCAAGGGGACGGACGCCGCTTCGGCCATGTCAAGGTTCGAGGGTTTCAGCGCGAGCGCGTTTTCGTTCACGGCGATCAGTTCGGCAAACGTCCCGATCCGATCCTCGGGAGGGCGTGCATAGACTTCGTCTCCTGGCTTGAATCGCTTCACCGCCGAGCCCGTGCGAACGACCACACCCGCCAGGTCATTGCCCAATACCAATGGAAATGTATAGGGCAGGATCAGTTTGAATTCCCCGGTTCTGATCTTCGAGTCCAACGGGTTCACGCTCGTTGCATGCACCTGGATCAGAACGTCATGCACACCGACCGCAGGGTCGGGCACTTCGCCAATCATTCCGTTCTGCTTGCCGTAGCGGTCGATAAAAAATGCCTTCATGTTGCAGCTGCTCTTGTCGGTGGAATGAGAACGGGGCACGGCCCCGACAACGTTGATGCTATGAGACGTTCCGGCTGTCAGGCGTCGAGGAACGCCAAAGCCTTGGCCACGAAATCGGCATGGTGCTGGAAAATGCTGCCGTGTCCGGCGTCCTGGTAAATGATCAATTGCGCGTTGGGGATTCGCTTTGCCAGCTCAAGCGAGTTGACAGTGGGCACCATGATGTCGTTGTCCCCGTTGGCTATCAGCGTCGGCATACGCAGGCGACCGAGTTCTTGCGGCGCCTGCTTGCCCCACGCAGTAATGGCTTTCAATTGCCGTAAAAACGCGCGGGGTGTCGGGCCTTTGTCCCGGTCTTGCCGGCGCTCTTTCAATCGTTGCAAATACTCGGACGCGGCGCGTTGGCCATTGGCCGTGGTGGTAAAGAACAGGTAGAACTTGGGATCTCGTAGCGTCAGCAGCCCCTTGATCATTAACGGCCAGGTCACCGAGCCGACGTTGTCGATGCCTGTGCCGCCGGCCGGTCCGGTTCCGGTGAGGATCAGCCTGCGCACGCGTTCGGGAGCTTTCAGGGCGATGTCTTGAGCGACGAAGCCGCCGAGTGAAAAGCCGAGCAGGTCAACCTTGTCCAAACCCAACGCACGAATCAGGCCGATCGCATCGTCAGCCATCTCACCGACGGTCAATGGCGCGGCGCCGCCCGAGCCACCGATACCGCGGTAATCGGTGGTGATGACACGCCGGTTTTTTGCCAGACCGTCAATGATCCTGGGGTCAAAGTTATCCAGCACTGCCCCCCAATGGTTGAACATGACCAGCGGGACCCGCGTTCTGGGTCCCAGATCACGATAGGCGAAAGGTATCCCGCCAACCAGAACAGACTGGTTCGCCGCGTTGATAAATGACGACTGCGAACCTGGATGATTGCTTCTAGCCAAAAGAGTCATGTTTATTTCGTCCGATTGCGGGGCGAGACCGACCTGCTCGACAGGGTTCAGACTTGAGTCAAATAGCGTTGCGCCACGGCGGACTGTCTGATCTGCGACAAAAGACCCTGACGTGCGGTTTGCAGGGCATCCCAGCGCTCGCCTTCTTGCAACGGAGGAATGGTCACCGGTTCGCGACGGTCGAAGCCGACCAGTGCGGCATCGACCAGATCACCCACTTCCATGATTTCGCTCAAGGTGTTGATGTCGATACCGGCGCGATCCCAAATCTCCGTGCGGGTGGCGGCGGGCAGTACGGCTTGCACATAAACACCCTGAGGCGAAAGTTCCAGACTCAGGCCTTGGGAAAGGAACAGCACAAACGCCTTGGTCGCCCCATAGACCGACATGCCGAACTCAGGCGCCAGACCCACCACCGAACCAATGTTGATGATCGCGCCTTCACCTGCTTTGGCCAGGCGTGGCGCGATGGCGCTGGCGAGTCGCACCAGCGCAGTGGTGTTGAGGGCCACCAGTTGCGCAACGCTGTCGGTGCTTTGCTCGATGAAGGTGCCTGACTGCGCGGCACCGGCATTGTTGACGAGGATGCCGATGCGCGCGTCATCCCGCAGGCGCGCTTCGACGGTGTGCAGGTCGCTGAGTTGAGTCAGGTCGGCCTGAAGTACTTCAATGGCGACGTTGTGTTCGCCACGCAACTTTGCGGCGAGTGTTTCCAGGCGCGAGTGGTCGCGGGCGACCAACACCAGATCATGCCCGCGTTGGGCGAAACGCTCGGCGTAAACCGCGCCGATGCCAGTGGAAGCGCCAGTGATGAGAACGGTAGGGCGAGTAGTCATGATGTCAGCTCTTTTTTCGGGAACATGAATGGGGATGGATGCACGATCAAAATCAGGCCCGATCAGCTTGTGCCTGGTTCGCGACAGCGCTGGATTCGGCAAGCGTCGGGTAGTCGATGTATCCCGCCGCACCGCCGCCGTAGAGTGTGGAAGGGTCAAAGGCGGACAGTGGCGCACCGGTTTTGAGCCGCTCCACCAGATCAGGGTTGCTGATAAAAGGACGGCCAAAGGCGATCAGGTCGGCCTTGTCATGCGCAAGGCGTTCCGTAGCCAGGCCCAGGTCATAGCCGTTGTTGGCGATGTAGGTGTTCTTGAAGCGCTGGCGCAAGGCGTCGAAATCAAAGGGCGCCACGTCGCGGGGTCCACCGGTCGCGCCTTCGACGACGTGCAGATAAACGATGTCCATAGCATTGAGTTGGTCGACGATGTAATCGAACTGAGCCTGTGGATCAGTGCTCGATACACCATTGGCCGGCGAGACAGGCGAAAGGCGAATGCCCGTGCGATCAGCACCAATCTCGGCGGCCACGGCAGCCGTCACTTCCAGCAGCAGACGCGCACGGTTTGCGATTGAGCCGCCGTAGGCATCAGTACGCAGGTTGGCGCCGTCCTTGATGAACTGATCCAGCAAATAGCCGTTTGCACCATGGATTTCCACGCCATCGAAGCCTGCCGCAATGGCGTTTGCCGCCGCTTGGCGGAAATCGTTGACGATGCCCGGCAGTTCGTCAGCTTCCAATGCTCGCGGCTCGGAAACGTCCTCGAAGCGGTTGTTGACGAACACTTTGGTCGCGGGACGAAGCGCGGAAGGGGCTACCGGCGCCGCGCCGTGCTGTTGCAGATCGACGTGGGAAACACGGCCCACATGCCACAGTTGCAGGAAAATTCTCCCGCCCTTGGCGTGCACGGCATCGGTCACCTTGCGCCATCCCTCTATCTGAGCCGGTGTGTAAATGCCTGGCGTGTCCTGATAGCCCTGTCCCTGCCGGGATATCTGTGAGGCTTCGGAAATCAGCAAACCCGCGCTGGCTCGCTGGCTGTAATAGGCAGCAGCAAACTCACTCGGTACAAAGCCTTTGCCTGCGCGATTGCGCGTCAGCGGGGCGAGAACCACACGGTTTGACAATTTCAGCGTGCCAAGCGTGTAAGGGGTAAACAGATTCTGGTCGCTCATGGGTGCTTGTTCCGTGCCCGTTGGTAAATTTCATATTGCTGGCATTTAGGATGATGATCGAAATCTAAACTGTCAACAATTTTGATTATGGGCAACATCTATGTATCATCAACCCATGAATTCCCAAGCGGTAACGAGGTATCGAACATGCGAGTGACCAAGGCCCAGGCCCAGGCAAATCGGGAACACATCGTCGAAACGGCCTCGGTCATGTTTCGCGAACGCGGTTTTGACGGCGTCGGCGTGGCCGACTTGATGGCCGCTGCCGGTTTCACCCATGGCGGTTTCTACAAACATTTCGGTTCGAAGGCCGACTTGATGGCTGAGGCCTCGGCCAACAGCCTTGCGCAATCGCTGATCAGCGCTGAAACACTGAGCATCAAGGATTTCATCGATGTGTATGTGTCCAGGGATCATCGCGACGGGCGCGCCACGGGTTGCACCATGGCGGCGTTGTGCGGCGACGCTGCGCGTCAGTCCGGCGATTTGAAGTCAGCATTCGCTGAGGGCATTGAGCGCATGCTGCAAACTCTCGGCGAAAAATACCCGACCGGGCCGGATGCGCCAGTGGGTGAGGCCAGGGAGAAAATGATCGACCTGCTGGCGCGCGCGGTCGGTGCGATCATGTTATCGCGCGCCTGTCCTGACGACTCGGCGCTGGCGGATGAAATTCTAGCGGTGTGTCATGCGAAGATGACCGCATCATTATCTGTTCAATCGTAGGTTCATTTCGTTTTTGGCCGACACGAATGAATGTCTACGTTTAGCCGATTTCTGCCTGTTGCCGCCGTCTGCTTTGGGGCGCGAGCGGCCCTTCACTACCGGCGGCTCTCGTTCCGAAGTGGTCATCAAACCTTGCGGCATCCATTTTGCCCTCTGCTTACTCCTTCAATCCCAACTTCAAGGACCGAACCTGTGATTGCATCCCCCGCCAAACTCCTCTTCCTGCCCGGAGCCTCAGGTAACACCCGGTTTTGGTATCCGGTTGCTGAGCGCCTGGCCCACCCGGCGCAGAAGGTCCATATCGACTGGCCCGGCTTTGGAGACACTCCGCCCTTGCCTAGCGTGACCGGCATGGATGATCTGGTGACTCGCGTGCTGGCCGAGATCGACCGGCCCACAGCGCTGGTGGCGCAGTCCATGGGCGGTATAGTCGCTGTGCTTGCAGCGCTTGAACGCCCTGAGCTGATCACGCACCTGACGCTGACCGTCACCTCTGGCGGGGTGGATATGTCTGCTCTGGACGCGCATGACTGGCGCCCGGATTTTGCTGCCGCCAACCCGACACTGCCGAGGTGGTTTCTCGACGACCGCACCGACCTCACGCTCCGGTTGGTCGAGTTGCGCATGCCAGTCCTGCTCCTCTGGGGAGATTCTGATCTGATCAGCCCCGTTCGCGTCGGCCAGCGCCTTGCTCAACTGTTACCCCGCGCGGAACTACACGTTTTCCCTGGCGCCGATCACAGTCTGGGCTTTACTCACGCAGCCGAGGTGGCGAGGTTGATCGAGAGACATCTGGCCTGCTGGTGAGCGGAACACTTGTTGCCACCGCGTGGGACTGATTGTGGGGCCCCGTGCGTTTCAAGACATCTTGGATTGCGGACAGACAACCGGAAGGCCATAAGCGGTCGATGACGAATGAGCCGATCACCCCTAGCGTCCGTTCAGGGCACAGTAGTCATTTAAGATGGCCACGCTGGTTTACCGACCCGGCATGATGTGAAAATCCCGGTCTGGTGCTGGTTTTAGATTATGTGCGGGACTCGGAAGGAATGAGGACGACCAGATCAGTATCGCCTACGTCGACACCACCTTGTGACAGCAACGTAGTAACTTGGCCTCGGTGATGAGTCTGGTGGTTGAAGAAATGCATGACCAAGCCATAAAAGCTCTTGTCAGCGGGGGCTCCTTTCATGCTTGTGTAATTGAGGGTGTGATCTAAATCCGACTCTGTAATGGAGCGAGACCACTCGACAATTACCTGATCGAGCCAAACGCGATGTGCCGAAAGTTCTCGGATATTTGAGAGCAGTAACTGGTCGAGGCTTTGTGGGGCAGGGAGCTGTCGAATCGGCTCCAGTGCCAAGTGATTCGCTGGGTGCTTGGCAAATCGCTTTAGCCAGATAGTGTCCCCGGCCACCAGATGGTTCAACGTCCCGAGAATAGAACCAAAGAATGCTTTCCTATCCACTGACAGCTCTTCATCTGTCAGATTTCTGGCCGCTTCATAGACCTTTGCGTTCATCCAATCGTTATAGATCGCCATCAGGCATATATGGTTGGTGCGGCCCATCGTGTTCATCCTTTGAGTGAATACTTGACAAGCGATCCACGCTTATCTGGGGGCCGTCGACCTCGGTGATCTCCCGATTTGGGTCGATTTCGGCCAGAGCGGTCGTTGGTGACGGGGGCTACGAGTTCGGCTGTCGGTGCCGGGCATAGAGTATTGAACCACCCACTCCCGACGTTCCTCTAGTTTGCAGTTCAAACGTATCCGGATACCCCTTGATCAACTCACTGAGCTTTTTATAACCATGGGTGCGAGGGTCGAACTCAGGCCTCAATTTGCTGATGTTGGTGCCCAACGCACCCAAGTGAGCCCAGCCGTCCTCGTCGGCAATGTCATCCAAGATCTTTGCGATGAAACTTACTGGTGCCTTGGGTAGCTTTTTTACTTCGGGCGTACTGGCGACTTTGACGGCCTCGATTTCGGCGGGTGGCTCAGGTTCGGGTCGACCATGTCCATTGCTTGCAGTAACAAGCACTTCACCGCGCAGCAATTCGGTATAGATGAACTTGTCGCAGGCCGACACGAACGGTCTCGGGGTTTTTTCTTCACCAAACCCGTAGACCGTCAAACCTTCTTCTCGTAACCGCGAAGCGAGGCGGGTGAAGTCACTGTCGCTCGAAACCAGGCAGAAACCGTCGAAGCGTCGGGTGTACAGCAAGTCCATTGCGTCGATGATCAAGGCACTGTCTGTTGCGTTCTTACCTTTGGTGTACGCGAACTGTTGGATAGGTTGAATCGAATGGTCGAGTAGCACCTTTTTCCATCCACCCAACTGAGGGCCAGTCCAGTCGCCATAGATCCGCTTGACGTTGGCGACACCGTACTTGGCGATTTCTTCGAATAAACCTTCAACAATTGCTGCGGGGGCATTGTCGGCGTCGATTAACACTGCCAAGTGTTTTTGCGTGGGGGTGGGTGCGTGGATGGCCATGGGTCGTCCTTGAGTTGAGGACTTCAACATACCGTTAAATCACGGATGAACAAAGGGATCACCGCTTCGCGCTAGAGAGCGTGTTTTGCCAACGGCTACGGGTTTGCGGTGATGTGCAAAGCGGAACGATTAGCCAATGACTTTTAATCGACCGATAGCAGCCGCTGGACAGACTAGTGGCAAATAGTTAGCGTCGACCTTCTGCACTGAATCTTTACCGCAGCTGAGCTTGGCGTCATCCATGTCTCGTTTCTCCCTGAGGAGTTGCAATGACAACAATCGATGTGAAATCCCGATTCGAAGCAAAGCTTCTTCGTCCGGCAAAGCCTGGTAATGATACGTCGTGGGCGTTCGTAGTACTGCCAAGAGACGCGAGTGAACAGCTTCCGAGACGAGGAAGGACGACAGTTGAAGGTACAATCAATGGGCACCATTTCCAGGCAACCCTTGAGCCGGATGGTCAGCTGAGCCATTGGCTGCAGGTAAGTAGAGAGTTACACGAAGCTGCAGGCGCGGCCGTTGGGGATATCGTTACACTAGAGCTAACCCCTGTGAAGAAGGAACCCGAGCCTGACATCCCACCAGATTTTCAGGAGGCACTGGCAGCGACTCCTGAGGCTCGTAAAGTTTGGAACAATACGACGACCATCGCACGAGTAGACTGGATACACTGGATTACTTCAGCCAAGCAACTTAAGACGCGCGCAAAACGAATTGGTGATGCCTGCGATATGCTTGCATCCGGCAAGAAGCAGGTTTGCTGTTTCGACCAGTCTGGCTACTACAGTAAGGCCTTCCGTGCGCCCGAGGCAGAAAATTTTTAAATGGAACATTCCGTTGAATACGCCTAACAAGGCGCTCAACACCGCTCGCTTCGCTCACTGGACTCGCAAAAGCTACGCTTTGCTCGCCTGTTAACTTAATCGTTAGGGTGCACTCAATGCTCACGAGATGGGAATGCGTCTGCAAAAGTGAATCATGAGCCTGATCCAATCAGCAAAGCTCAATGGGCATGATCCGTATGCTTACTTAAAGGACATCCTCACGCGCCTGCCGGGGGAATCCACAGCGAGTCCGCCCGGCGGATGGGTTCAGCGGCATGCCTGCCAGCGACCAACTACACTTCCTCCAGCCAATCTGGACAATCGTCCGAGGGCACACTCCAGGAGGAATCATGACACGGAAGAACGTCTCCAGCCCCGAACCAGCGGGCACAAACCCCAACGTGCTATTGAGCCCGCCTGACATAGGTGCTCTCGCAGAGATATCCATCACCGACCCTGACAAAACGCACCCTGCGTGGATCAAGGCGCAGTTCCCTGAGTACGTGGACCCGCATGCAGGACATGAAGCCAGGACGGTTCGCGAGATTAACCACAAAGGGCACGTTGTCCGGATCGTCACCACCTACCAGGTGGAGGTTGATGGGGCTCCGGTCCAGGCGCATCTGTTTGTGGACGATGCGGGCCAGGTCCATACGCACGCCACCCCATTCGTCACTTACGGATCGGCTCTCGACTTGATGACAGCCGTGATCGATGCCTATCCAGAATCCTTCGCCAAGGGCAATGGCGATGGGGGAGAGCAGCCCGGCCACCATGCCCACGGAGCACATCATGATCAGGTCTAATGCTGTCAATGATCTCCCGGCGCTTAAGAAATACGTTGAAGGGGTAAAGCGCCTCAAGGACCCCGCTCAGAATCCCTGGCCCGGGCAGGCCAACCTCTCGATTTATGACTCCTTCGTGGCCTGGCACCACCGGGCCATGATGATTTCAACGCCTGCTGGACAGATGGCCAGGAACGCTGCGCATGGCGGGCCATCATTCTTGCCGTGGCATCGCTACTTCCTCGTGCGGCTGGAAACCTTGATTCGCAAGGCGATAAACGACCCGCACTTTCGAGTCCCGTACTGGGATTGGAATACTGACGCGGAACTTCAGGACCCGAGAACTTCACTCATCTGGTCGGATGAGTACCTTGGACAGTTCGTGAATGGGAAGTGGCGGGTGCGATTGACGGGTAATGGCCGCACCATGGAACTCGACGGGGTAAACCGCCCCCTGGTGCGTTATCTGGGAAGAGGTGGGTCGCTGCCCAGCCGAGCCAATGTGCGCAAGGTCATCCATGAAAATCCGGTGTATGACAAAGCACCCTACAACGCGGCGCAATCCACCGGTGGTGCGCGCAATAGCATCGAGGGATGGGCGGGCGAAGAACGCATTCATAACAACGTTCATGTGTGGGTCGGTGGAGACATGGGGTTGTCGTCCTCGCCGAACGACCCAGTGTTCTTTCTACATCATTGCAACGTCGACCGGCTCTGGGCTGCATGGCAAGCGAAACATCCCGCCGCAGCATACGTACCGGCGGGAAATGCCCCGGATACGCTCAAGTTCCATCGGATTGATGACCCGATGTACAGCCCTTTCCCGGAAAAGGTGACGCCCCGGGATGTGCTGAATTACAGCCAGTATTACAAGTACGACACCTTGGGCGACTTGCTTTAGGCCGCATCAAACGGAGGCGCCTGCAGTGATACTGAACGCCTGCTCTTCCAGACTGGTTTGTATCAACGCAGCCAGTTGTCGGGTGGCAGGCGCCAGGTGTTCTGCTCCACGATAAAGCACATAGCCGAGGGTCTGCAGTGTGGGCAGACCGGCAATGACGGCGAGATGTCCTGGCAGCCCAATGCGGGTTCGCAACGTGAGGCCCAAACCGGCAGCAACGGCCGCCCAGACTCCAGCAACGCTGGGGCTGGTCAGCGCGATTCGCCAAGGGATCCGCGCCTCATCCAGTGCCTGGGTTGCCGCGCTGCGCAACACGCAAGGGGCGTCGAACATGATCAATGGCAGGGGAGAATCTACATCGCAGTTGAGCGGTGGCGTGTCACGAAGCCCGATCCAGTGCATCTGCGTTTCACCCAGGCGCGTGGCATAAGGGGACTTGTGCCCTGTGTCCCAAGTCAGGGCCAGGTCCAGGCCACCGCTGTCGATCAATGCAAGCAATTCGGTATTACGCGCAATCCTGACTTCGAGGCTCACCTTCGGGTACATCTTGACGTAGCGTCGCAGGATGTCGCTGAGAAAGTGTTCGCCAAAGTCTTCCTGCAGCCCCAGACGTACCGTTGCGGCGGTCTGGCTTTCGTGCAGGGTCTGGAAAATGCTGTCGTTCATTTCAAGCAGTTGGCGGGCATGGCTGAGCAGGGACTCACCCACCGGCGTCAACACCAGCCCTCGACCGGATTTGGACAGCACTGGCGCGCCTATCTGTTCCTCAAGCTTCTTGAGTTGTGCGCTCACGGCAGACGTCGAGCGATTGAGCCGATCCGCCGCTTTGGCAAAGCTGTTGAATTCCACACCGGTCACGAAAGTACGCAGCACATCAAGATCGAAGGTCGGACGGCGCATCGAATCATCCACTCATTCAGGACTATGGTCGCCATTAAATCGGATATTCGGAATTGTCGCGACTTGATAGTTTTCTCCTGTCAGTGGGTTTTTCAGGAGTAGACCGTTATGCCATTTGCACGTATTTCATTGCACCGGGGAAAGTCTGCCGAGTATTTACAGGCCCTCTCACAGGGGCTGCACGACGCGTTGGTAGAAAGCTTCGAAGTGCCGATGGCCGACCGGTTCCAGGTCATTCACCAACATGAAGTGGGCGAACTGATATTTGATCCCGGCTACCTGGGCGGTCCGCGCAGCCATGACTTTGTGCTGATCGCAATTACTGCCGGTCGCCCTCGAGACATCGAGACGAAACAGCGTTTCTATCGCACCTTGGTCGAGAGACTGAGCCGAGCGCCAGGCATCGACTCTGAGGACGTCATGGTGGTGATTACCACTACCGCGGCAGATGAATGGTCGTTTGGTGGCGGGCGGGGCAACTAGTTTTCTATCAGGTGGGCAACAGCACGAGGGGCATCGGTCGCTCACCACCATCGGTGCCGAAGTTGTTCATTCAAACAGGTGCCCTGCGTAGATATCGCCGATACAAAACAACACCCATAACAACCGAAAGCAACCCAACCCCTACATTACCCAAAAGCCAAATTGCAAAGTTCCGGCTTTGGTCCGCATCACCCTCGTAGAACGGCCCAAAGTAGCTAGACGCTGCCACGAATATCAAATTAAACGCCCCGATGGCCAAGGCAACGATAAGGATGACGAACAATGTCCCTTTAACAATTTTCATATGACCTTCCAAAACCAAATAACCCCTGACGGCTAGCCGAGCAGAGGGTTCATATTGGCCGAAGACCTCTCAGAGGCCCATGGAAAAAATCGGAAGGTTCCTACCCCAATGAAGACTATGCCGATCGGATAGTCGATACGCTAATGATCGAATGGTTACAAAAGATCGCAGCCTGCGGCAGCTCCTACGGAGATGGCGTACCTCAGGGGAGCATCCGGTCGGCGTAGGAGCTGGCGAAGCCTGCGATCTTTTGATTTTCAGCGGTGTCGCAGATGCCAATTATTTAGCGTCCCGCCATCGACTTCGGGCATGGAGATAGGCAGTCAAATCGCTGTAGCCCAATTGAGCTGCAATCTCCGTCAACGACTCGCCTTGCAACTCAAGATGCAGTTCCAGTTCTGCACGAACCTGATCGAGTAATTGCCTGAAGGTCGTGCCTTGTTCTTCCAGGCGTCTGCGTAATGTTCTGGGCGTCTGGTGCAGCGCCTTTGCCAGATTGTCCAGATTTGGAGTTTCACCTTTCGCCAGAGATCGTCGCGCACCTTCGGCAACCTTGGCTGACCAACCGCTGAAGTTGCGATGCGCGGCAATCCGTCGATCCAGTTCCTGAGTCAATAACTCCAACATCCCGTGATGACGGGTTTGCATTGGCAGGCTCAAGCTTTGCGCATGGAAATAGAAGCGGTTAACCGGGCAGTCAAACTCGATGCGGTCTCCGAACCACTGGGCATATTGCTTGTAATACGACGGACGCGAATGCATGAATTTTGCCAGAATCGGCTGTACATCCTGCCCCGTTCCACGTCGCAATTGCGCGATGGACATCACGCCGTAGTGTTCGATGACATACCGCGCCAACTCTCCTGGCGCATCGACGCATAGCTCGATTCCGACGCCGTTTTCGTCATTCACCAACCTCACATTGTCGGTGTCCGATGCAAGCGGTGCGTACCGCGCCCAAAGGTGCATGGACGACAAAACGTCGGGGCTATACAGGCAAAGATGAGCCAGGACGTGCCAGTCCTGAGGCGTGAACAGGGCGAACAGTTTTAACCCGATCGCCGGATCAATGCGCGCCGCCTCGCGCCAAAGCTGATCCAGTTCGATCAGGCTGTAATCCGTGCTTTTTCGGGAAACCTGGCTGTCAAGAAAGCGCTCCAGCACTTGGCCCAGCCTGCCTCGATGAAAGCGCTGGGGCGGGCGATTGGCCGGTTCTAGCTCAATTCTGTCCATTTCGCGCATTGGGAGGGTTGACTCCTGGGTTTCTAATGACATGGCATTGCCCGCAAGGGCCTAAATCGAGAGTGCCATGAATACAATAATGCTCGCCAATAACCCTGCTGTAATCGTGGCCGGGATTTTCCTTGCCTTCATTTTGCTAGAGCTTGCCTGCTCCTCGTTTCGTCAGTCGTCAGGCGGTAAGCGTGACGTACTCATTGAAGTCGTCGGCTCCGGCATACTGGTGGCGGTCACATTCCCTTTAGTCATGTGGCTAAGTGGCAAGATACTAAGTCAGGCTGTACCGGAGATGAAGGACGCGTTGGCTGGAATCCCGTGGATTGCAGGATTTGTATTGTTTTTACTGCTGGATGACATGACCCAATACTGGTGGCATCGCCTGACTCACCGGGTTCCCGCACTTTATGCATTGCACCGTGCACATCATTCCGCACCCTATATGAGTGTCCGCATCGTCTATCGCAACAACAGTTTCTACTATCTTCTAATGCCCGGCATTTGGCTGTCTGGCATGCTGATATATCTTGGTCTTGCACCCATTTATTACGTTTATTTGATTCTGAAAATGACCGTGATCTTCGCTGCACACAGCAGCATTGCGTGGGACGACAGACTTTATCGCATCCCCGCGTTACGCCCACTTGTTTGGGTCTTGGAGCGAACCTTCTCTACACCCTCCACTCACTCTGCGCATCACGGTTTGACTGCCGAGGATGGCGTTACCCATTACAAAGGCAATTTTGGCAACCTGTTATTTCTTTGGGACGTACTGTTCGGAACCGCAAAAATCACCCGTCGGCGTCCGCCAGCCTACGGAATCGAACACTTGCCACCGATAAGCTGGAAAGAAGAATTGTTCTGGCCCATCGTGCGTTCCCGCCGTTCCGCACCCAAGGTAAACGCTAACCAGAAGGTGGCGCGATGAGTCGTCATATCGTTCTGCTGTCTGGATCGAACAGATCAAACAGTCAGTCAATCAAGGTCGCCAGGTATCTGCGCGACCGATTAGAGAAACTTGAGCTGTGTGACTCAAGCGAACTGATAGACCTTGCTTCCAGTCGGCTACCGCTTTGGCCAGAAGAAGACACCGACAGAGTCTGGAGTGCCCAGCAATCCATCCTCAAAAAAGCGACGGCACTGATCGTGATCAGCCCTGAGTGGAATGGCATGGCTTGCCCAGCCCTGAAAAACTTCTTTTTGTACGCAGGGCTCGGTGAACTTGGACATAAGCCTGCGCTGTTGGTGGGCGTTTCGGCAGGACTTGGTGGGGCCTATCCAATTGCCGAGTTACGTGCATCGAGCTACAAAAATAGCCGGATCCTGTATTTGCCTGAACAACTCATCATCAGAAACGTAGAGTCGATGTTAAACAGCGAAGAGCCTTCAGATGAAAGTGATAGTCGGATTCGGGAACGGGCCGACTGGACTCTGCAAATACTTGGCCAATACGATGCAGCTTTACGCACCATACGACCTGCAATCGAACATCGACCAGAGTTCTCTACCGGGATGTAAAGCCACAGGAAATTCGGGGGTTGTTCGGGCTCGGCGTCGGTCTGATCCGTATTTTTCCAGGCTATCTGCATCTGTAATGGGATCAGCCTCCGGCTCACAATGACAGCACGGTCAGCAGTCGCGGTAGCCGCTGCACCGCAAACTCATAACGTAGGAGGCCCCATGGGCAAGATGGCATTTTTCCTGGGCGGATTTCTGGTGTTGACCATTTTGATTGGTGCGCTTGCCACGATTTCTCCGGTGTAAGGAGAGGTTGGTTGCTCATGCGCGCGTTCATATCTGTTCCAGCAACCAGGTACGAAACGCGATCAGTGACGGCAGCATTTCGTTGCGCGGCGGGTAGGTCAGGTAGTAACTGCGCTGACTGGCGAAGGGCTGGTCCAGGCTGATCAGCTCTGAGTTGGCCAATTCGTCGGCCACCAGAATACGAGGCACCAGACCTATTCCGATGCCGGCTCTGACGGCCTGGATCAAGTGTGAGGTGAGTTCGAAACTCGGCCCCAGGCGCATCATTCGATGGGGCAAGCCGTGGTGGCTGAACCACTCGCCCCAGACGTTGGGATTATTCGCTACGTTGAGCAGCGTCTGCCCGCCAATGCGCTCCGGGGTCCAGGCGTCATGGGCCTTGGCCGCTTGTGGAGAAATGATCACCATCAGTTCTTCTGTATGCAGGCGATGGCTGATCAAGCCCGGTAAGTCGGCATTGCTGACGACGATCGCGGCATCGATGCCGCTGGTTTCAAAGTCAATGGCGTCGATCCGGGAATTGATGTGCACCAGCATGCCGGGATGGGTTTTGTAGAAATCATGAAGGCGCGGCAATAACCACTTCGAGCCGAAGGTCGGCAATGTGGCCAGGCGCAACGTGCCGCTGCCTGATTGATAAGCCATGGCCTGCAACGTGGCGCTGCGGATGCGTCCGAGTGCTTCGCTCATTTCCCGCTGATAAAGACGACCGACATCGGTCAACTGCACCTGTCGACCTTCACGGCGAAACAGCGTCAGGCCCAGTTGCTGCTCCAGCGCCTGGACTTGGCGGCTGACTGCGCTTTGGGTCAGCGAGAGTTCCATCGCGGCGCGGGTGTAGCTTTCATGTCGGGCGGCGGCTTCAAAGGCCAGCAGCAACGACATCGAGGGGGTGAGGTGGCGGTAATTCATTCGTAAAAGTCATCGATAGCGGCAGGATTATCCGTTTGTCTGGCACCAGAACCTGCAGGATCATTGGTGCAGCCGACGACCTGAGGCTGACCTATTAATGCTCAGGCGACAAGTGTTTTGATTTTTCCGTGATTAGACCTACAAGAGACCATCCTGCGATGATCGCCCAGTTGACGACCGTTGAACCCGCGGCACAGTACCCGGAATTTCTGCAAGCCCTGCGCGCCAGCGGCTTCCGTGGTCAGCTCAGCGCCGACTATGCCACTCGGACCGTGCTGGCGACCGACAACTCGATTTATCAGCGACTGCCGCAAGCGGCGGTGTTCCCCTTCGACGCGGACGATATCGTGCGCATCGCGACATTGATGGCCGAACCACGCTTTCGCCAGATCAAGCTGACCCCACGAGGCGGCGGCACCGGGACCAACGGCCAGTCATTGACCGATGGCATCGTGGTCGACCTGTCGCGGCACATGAACACTGTCCTCGAAATCAACGTCGCCGAGCGTTGGGTGCGGGTGCAGGCGGGCGTGGTCAAGGACCAGCTGAATGCTGCGCTCAAGCCTCATGGATTGTTTTTCGCCCCGGAGCTGTCGACCTCCAACCGCGCCACCGTGGGCGGCATGATCAACACGGACGCCAGCGGCCAGGGCAGCTGCACCTATGGCAAGACCCGCGATCATGTTCTGGAACTGCACAGCGTACTGCTCGGTGGTGAGCGTCTGCACAGCCAGCCTCTGTCCGACGCGGAGCTGGAGGTGGTGTGTACACAGCCCGGCCGCATCGGTGAGGTGTACCGCACCGCGCGGCACATTCAGGAAACCCAGGCTGACCTGATCGAGTCGGTGTTCCCCAAACTCAACCGCTGCCTGACGGGTTACGACTTGGCGCACCTGCGTGACGAGCACGGACGCTTCAACCTCAATAGCGTGCTGTGCGGTGCGGAAGGATCGTTGGGCTACATCGTCGAAGCCAAGCTCAACGTGCTGCCGATTCCCAAGTATTCGGTGTTGGTGAACGTACGCTACGGCAGCTTCATGGATGCGCTGCGCGACGCCAACGCGCTGTTGGCGCACAAGCCGCTGTCCATCGAAACCGTGGACTCCAAAGTGTTGATGCTGGCAATGAAAGACATTGTCTGGCACAGCGTCGCCGAGTATTTCCCGACGGACGCCGAGCGCGCGACGCTGGGCATCAATCTGGTGGAGTTCAGCGGGGAAGACCTGACGCAAGTGAACGCTCGCGTGGCGTCGTTCGTGGAGCATCTGCAGGCCGACACGACGATCGAGCGGTTGGGCCACACGTTGGCCGAAGGTGCCAAGGCAGTGACCCGTGTATACGCCATGCGTAAACGTTCGGTCGGGCTACTGGGCAACGTTGAGGGCGAGATTCGTCCGCAACCGTTTGTGGAAGACACCGCCGTGCCGCCGGAGAAACTGGCCGACTACATTGCTGAGTTCCGTGCCTTGCTCGACAGCCATGGCCTGGCCTATGGCATGTTCGGTCACGTCGACGCGGGTGTGTTGCATGTGCGCCCGGCGCTGGACATGAAAGACCCGGCCCAGGCCGCGCTGGTCAAGCCGATTTCCGATGCCGTGGCCGAGCTGACCCGGCGTTATGGTGGCCTGCTGTGGGGCGAGCACGGCAAGGGATTGCGTTCGGAATATGTCCCTGCGTTTTTTGGCGAGCTGTACCCGGCGCTGCAATCGCTCAAGGGCGCGTTCGATCCACACAATCAGCTCAACCCTGGCAAGATCTGCACTCCGCCGGATGCCGCCCAAGGCTTGCTCAAAGTTAACGAAGTGACGTTGCGCGGTGAGCTGGATCGGCAAATCGACGAGCGTGTCTGGCAAAGTTTCGGCACCGCTGTGCACTGCAACGGTAACGGCGCTTGCTACAACTACGACCCCGACGATGCGATGTGCCCATCGTGGAAAGCCACCCGTGAACGCCAGCATTCGCCAAAGGGCAGGGCGTCATTGATTCGCGAATGGTTGCGCCTGCAAGGCGCGGCCAATATTGATGTATTGGAAGCGGCGCGGGGCAAGTTGTCGTGGTTGAGCGGGTTGCCAACGAGGGTACGCAATAACCTGGCGCGCTCGCGCGGCGAGGCGGATTTCTCCCATGAGGTGTACGACGCGATGGCGGGCTGTCTGGCCTGTAAATCCTGTGCCGGACAATGCCCGGTCAAGGTCAATGTCCCGGAATTCCGATCGCGTTTTCTGGAGCTCTATCACGGTCGCTATCAACGTCCGCTTCGCGATTACCTGATCGGCTCGCTGGAGTTCACCATTCCTTACATGGCCTACGCGCCGGGCCTGTACAACGCGGTAATGGGCTCAAAATGGATGAGCCGCTTGCTTGAGCGACACGTCGGCATGCTCGACAGCCCGCTGATCAACCGTTACGACTTGCAGGCCACGTTGACCCGCTGCAAGGTCGTTGTCGCCAGCGTGCCAGCCCTGCGCGAGCTCACCGTCGCGCAACGTCAGCGCAGCGTGGTGTTGGTGCAGGACGCGTTCACGCGTTACTTCGAAACCCCGTTGCTGGCGAGCTTTATCCAGTTGGCGCATCAGTTGGGCTATCGCGTGTTTCTGGCGCCCTATAGTGCCAACGGCAAGCCTTTGCATGTACAAGGCTTCCTCGGCGCATTCGCCAAAGCGGCGATCCGTAACGCCAGTCAACTCAAGGCGCTAGCTGACTGCGAGGTACCGCTGGTGGGTCTGGATCCGGCGATGACGCTGGTCTACCGCCAGGAATACCAGAAAGTTCCGGGGCTCAATGATTGCCCAAAGGTTTTGCTACCCCAGGAATGGCTCTTCGATGTGTTGCCTGACAACCCGAACCCCGCGACTCAGACATTCCGTTTGTTGGCGCACTGCACCGAGAAGACCAATGTGCCGGCCAGTACTTCGCAATGGGAAGCAGTGTTTGCCCGGCTTGGACTCAAGTTGGTGACTGAGGCGACTGGCTGTTGTGGCATGTCCGGTACCTACGGCCATGAAGCACGCAATCAGGACACCTCGCAAACCATTTTTGAGCAGTCATGGGCCGGTAAGCTGGACAAGACGGGAGAAGCACTGGCAACGGGTTACTCTTGTCGCAGTCAGGTAAAGCGTCTCGCCAACAGGCAACTGCGCCACCCACTGGAAGTGGTGTTGGAGCATGCGCTATCGAAAATTCTGGCGCACTAAATCCTGCAAATGGCTGCCTGAGGGGCAGCTTCTGGCCGATAGATCACCAAAAACCACAACGCCTCCACACAGGGAGGCGTTGCGGGTTTTCAGCAATATTGCTCAGATCATCTCAAATCAAACCGATCCAGATTCATCACCTTGTCCCAAGCCGCGACGAAGTCTTTCACAAACTTCTCCTTCGCATCGTCGCAGGCATAGACCTCAGCCAATGCCCTCAACTGCGCATTCGAGCCAAACACCAGATCAACACGCGTACCGGTCCATTTAAGGTCGCCGGTTTTCCGATCGCGTCCTTCAAACTCTTCATTGGCCTCCGATACTGGTTTCCATTCCACGCTCATATCGAGCAGGTTTTTGAAGAAGTCGTTGGTCAACGCTTCTGGCTGTTTGGTGAAGACGCCATGCTGGGTTTGTCCGACGTTGGTATTGAGCACGCGCATCCCACCAATGAGCGCGGTCATTTCTGGCGCGGTGAGTGTCAGCAGTTGCGCCTTGTCGATCAGTAAGGCCTCGGCCGGTACGCTGTAGCGGGATTTGAGGTAGTTACGGAAGCCATCGGCGGCGGGTTCGAGGAACCCGAAGGATTCGACGTCCGTTTGTTCTTGCGAGGCGTCCATCCGTCCCGGTGTGAACGGCACCGTCACGGTGTAGCCAGCATTTTTCGCCGCCTGTTCGACACCGGCACAACCGGCCAGCACGATCAGGTCTGCCAGCGAGATTTTCTTGCCGCCGCTGTTGAACTCGTTCTGGATGCTCTCGAGTTTCGCCAGTACGCTCGCCAGTTGCTCAGGCTGGTTGGCCTGCCAGGATTTCTGTGGGGCTAGGCGCAGACGTCCGCCGTTGGCGCCGCCGCGTTTGTCGGAGCCGCGGAAGGTGGAGGCCGCTGCCCAAGCGGTCGACACCAGTTGCGAGACCGACAGCCCCGAGGCCAGGAGTTTGCCTTTGAGTGCGGCGACGTCGCTGTCGTTGACCAAGGCATGGTCAACCTCCGGAATCGGGTCTTGCCACAGCAGTTCTTCGTTGGGCATTTCCGGGCCGAGGTAGCGGGAGAGGGGGCCCATGTCGCGGTGGAGGAGCTTGAACCAGGCGCGGGCGAATGCGTCGGCCAACTGGTCCGGGTTCGCCAGGAAGCGCCGTGAAATCGGCTCATAGATCGGGTCGAATCGCAGGGACAGGTCCGTGGTCAGCATGGTCGGATTACGCCGCTTCGACGGGTCGTGAGCATCCGGAATAATGCCCGCACCAGCACCGCCTTTCGCCGTCCACTGGTGGGCGCCCGCCGGGCTCTTGGTCAGTTCCCACTCGAAACCGAACAGGTTTTCCAGGTAGTTGTTGCTCCACTTGGTGGGTGTGGTGGTCCAGGTCACTTCCAGGCCGCTGGTGATGGTGTCGCCGCCCTTGCCGCTGCCGAAGGTGCTCTTCCAGCCCAGGCCTTGAGCTTCGAGGCCAGCGGCTTCGGGCTCGGCACCGACGTTGTCGGCAGGGCCGGCGCCGTGGGTCTTGCCGAAGGCGTGGCCGCCGGCGATCAGCGCCACGGTTTCTTCGTCATTCATCGCCATGCGCCCGAAGGTCTCGCGGATGTCCACCGCAGCAGCGACCGGATCGGGGTTGCCTTCCGGGCCTTCCGGGTTGACGTAAATCAGGCCCATTTGCACCGCGGCGAGCGGGTTCTCCAGGTTGCGTCCTCCGTCGGTACGGCTGTCCTCATTTTCCCCCGGCTCAGCAACGAGTGGGCCTTCGCCGGGTTCTTGCATGGGTTCCTTTTTGTCTTTTTCATAGCGGGTGTCGCCGCCCAGCCACTTGTTTTCCGAGCCCCAGTAGACGGCCTCATCCGGTTCCCAAACGTCTGGCCGACCGCCGGAAAAGCCGAAGGTCTTGAAGCCCATGGATTCCAGCGCGACGTTACCGGTGAGCACGATCAGGTCGGCCCAGGAGATGTTGCGACCATACTTTTGCTTGATCGGCCAAAGCAGCCGGCGCGCCTTGTCGAGGCTGACGTTGTCCGGCCAACTGTTGAGTGGTGCGAAGCGCTGCTGACCGGAACCGGCACCGCCACGACCGTCACCGGTGCGGTACGTGCCGGCGCTGTGCCAGGCCATGCGAATAAACAGCGGCCCATAGTGACCGAAGTCTGCCGGCCACCAGTCTTGCGAATCGGTCATCAGCGCGTTCAGGTCTTGCTTGAGCGCCTGAAAGTCCAGGTTTTTGAACGCTTCGGCGTAGTTGTAGCCCTCATCCGTGGGGTCGGACAGCCGCGAATTCTGGTGCAGGATCTTCAGATTCAGTTGGTTCGGCCACCAATCGCGGTTTGTCGTACCACCGCCCGCGGCGGCGTGATTGAACGGGCATTTCGATTCATTTGCCATGTGTGCGCTACCTTTGGTCGTATTCATCCGGCTATCCGGCCCGGGGTGGGCGCGCAATAGCGACGAGCGAAATCAATGACATAGGCTGCAGGGCCAGCAGTTCGATCAATTGATCGTCGTGGTCACGCGGGAAGTCTGGAGAGCAGCAATCGAGTTGCCAGCACGGTGGCCCACGGCAAGCCTAGTACGCTTCTGACTCATTCGTATCTTTTATCAAGTCTCAACCGGCCAGCTAACGCCAGCGCTCCAATAAGGTTAGACGCCTATAAAGCAGTCAGCTAATAGGTGGAGTATTGGGGGGTGATAGGCATTTTCTTTTGTCTGGCCCCTCGCAATATTAATCATCGGCGTTTCCATGGCTGGGATCTGCGGTGAGTGTTTGGGCCTCTTCGCGGGCAAGCCACGCTCCCACAGGTTTTTGTGTCGTTTGTATGATCGTGTTTCAACACAAAACCTGTGGGAGCGTGGCTTGCCCGCGATGACGGCGGCACAGACACAGCAACTCTCGGATCAGCCCGGTATCGTATGATGAGCCCCTTCCATCGACGCCCACCCAAGGACCCTTACTCGATGTCTTTAAGCAAACGCGATCAGGCCCATATCGAACGTCGCCTGGTCGCCACCCTGACCGAGGCGTGTGAAACCGCCAAAGCGGAAATAGTCGGGTTCTGCTGGCTGACCCACGAAATCGATTACGCGGTCTTTCCTTCCAGCCTGCGGGTGATCTGGGTCTTCGATACGCAGGCCAATAAAGACCTGGCACTGGCGAGCGGGCAGGGCGAGCGCATGGTCGAACTGACGGCCGTGGCGTTAAGCGAAGCGGACGTTCTCGTCAGCCCGGTAGCGGCCCATGTGCAGTTTGATTCTGAAGAACAATGTCAGCGCGCCAATGCCGGCAACTGGCAGCAACGCCTGGCGCCCAAGCGCTCGACGCGGGGTTGAAACGTGGCCAAGGATATCGAAAATCCGTGTGTTTCCATTTGCCAGCTGAGCGGTGAACTGTGTGTCAGTTGTGGCCGCACCAAGGACGACATCAGAAAATGGAAACGCATGAAGCGCCCGGAAAAAATGGCGGCGGTGCAGCGGGCGAGTTTGCGGTTGAAGGGGCTGCAGAAAAAATGAAGCGGTCAAGGGTGAAACTCTAGGACTGCGCACAAACCTCCCGAACACATTCACGCAGCCATCGATGTGCAGAGTCGGCATCCATTCTTGGGTGCCAGAGCATCGAAATGGTGATCGGCGGCAGGTCGAACGGAAGGGCGAAACTGTGCAGACCGGCGCGCAGGTTTCGGGTGTGTTGCGCGGGCACGGTGGCGATCAGGTCGGAGGCGCGAGCCAGCGCCAGCGCGGCCGAGAAGCCGCCGACGATGGTGGTGATCTCGCGCTCCAGTCCCAGCCCTTTCAAGGCTTCATCCATCGGCCCTTTATCGAGCCCGCGTCGCGAGACCAGGATGTGCCTGCCGGCGGCATAACGGGAGGCGGTGACCTCGCCCTGGCTCAGCGGATGCCCCGTGCGCACAACGCCGATGAAGCGATCTTCGAACAACGCACGGGTGCGCACTTCCGGGCTCGTCGTGCCGCCGACCACGCCGGTTTCCAGGTCGACGGAACCGTCGCGAAGCGCGGCGCTGTCCTTGTTCAGCTTCTGCACAAAGTGCAAGCGCACGCCGGGTGCTTGTTCACTGACGCGGGCAATCAGCGCCGGGCCGAAGTTTTCGACGAAACCGTCGCTGGTACGCAGCGTGAACGTTCGCACCAGTTGCTTGAGGTCGAGCTGTTCGGCGGGGCGCAAAACGGCTCCGGCATCTTGCACCAATCGACTGACGTGTTCGCGCAGTTCGAGTGCTCGGGGCGTCGGCACCAGCCCGCGTCCGGCCCGGACCAGCAGCGGGTCGCCCGTCGTTTCACGCAATCGCGCCAGCGCCCGGCTCATGGCCGACGGGCTCAGGCGCAGTCGTTGGGCGGCGCGTGCGACGCTGCCTTCTGCGAGCAGCACATCCAGGGTAATCAGCAAATTCAGGTCGGGAGTCGTCATGCCCTCAACGTTAGCACGGCGTGCGAGTGATATGGCGTCAAACGCAACTATCAAGTGCAAATCATGCGTCTTCCGCCATATCACGCCCGGGCATACGCTGCTGATCTACCTTTCAGATGTGGCCAGACAATGAAACTCATCACCCAATCAGGTTCGGTCCGCTGGGCGCTCGCCAGTCTTTCGCTGTCGATGTTGATGCCCTCACTCGACACCAGTATCGCCAATGCGGGATTGCCGACACTGGCCCAGGCGTTCGATGCTTCCTTTCAGCAAGTGCAATGGATTGTTCTGGCGTATCTGCTGGCGATCACCACGCTGATTGTCAGCGTCGGACGACTGGGCGACATGGTCGGTCGTCGACGTTTGCTGCTGGCGGGCATCGGCATTTTCACCCTGTCATCGCTGGCCTGTGGTGCCGCGCCGTCGCTTTGGTGGCTGGTCGGTGCCCGGGCGGTGCAGGGGCTCGGGGCGGCGATCATGTTGGCGCTGACCGTGGCGTTTGTCGGCGAGACGGTGCCGAAAGCGCAGACCGGCAGTGCCATGGGGCTGCTCGGCACGATGTCGGCGATTGGCACCACGCTGGGGCCGTCACTCGGTGGGATGTTGATCGCGGGCCTTGGTTGGCAGGCGATTTTTCTGATCAACGTGCCGCTGGGTGTTCTGAATATTTGGCTCGTGTATCGCTATTTGCCGGCGGATTTTCAGCGGTCGAAAACGCAGCGGGAGGGTTTCGACAAGGCCGGCACGTTGCTGCTGGCGCTGACGCTCGGGGCGTATGCGCTGGCCATGACGATCGGGCACGGTGATTTGGGGGCGCTCAATATTGCGCTGCTGCTGACGGCTGTTGTCGGCGCCGGGATTTTCATATTTGTCGAGGCCAGGGTTGCCTCGCCATTGATTAAATTGGCGCTGTTCCGGGAGCCGGGATTGAGCGCAAGCCTGGCCATGAGCACGCTCGTTTCGACGGTGATGATGGCGACGCTGGTGGTCGGGCCGTTTTATCTTTCGGGTGCGCTTGGCCTAGGTACAGCGCTTGTCGGACTTGCCTTGTCGGTCGGTCCGTTGGTGGCGGCGCTGACCGGGGTGCCGGCCGGTCGCCTGGTGGACCGTTTTGGCACTCGGCGCATGACCCTCGTCGGGCTCGTCGCAATGGCGCTCGGCACGGGGGCTTTATCGATGATGCCGGCGGGTTTCGGCATCCTCGGTTACCTCGCGCCCATTGTGGTGATCACGGCCAGCTACGCGTTGTTCCAAGCGGCCAACAACACCGCGATCATGACCGACATCCGTCCGGATCAGCGCGGCGTGATTTCCGGCCTGCTCAGCCTGTCGCGCAATCTCGGGCTGATCACCGGGGCCTCGGTCATGGGCGCTGTGTTTGCCTTTGCCTCGGCGACAGCAGACATCACCACGGCATCTCCCGCCGCCATCGCCAACGGTATGCGGATAACGTTTGCCGTCGCCGTGGTCTTGATCGTCCTGGCCCTGGTTGTCGCGCTGACGCTGCGAGTTTCACACTGCTGCACTGCATGCAGTAATGAACTGCAATGAAGCTATATTGTTCGCTTTAAATTGAATGCCGATACTTCAATCACATCGCGCAGATGGGCTGCGCTGAAGTGAAGGAGTCAGGCAATGGTTTCTGTCGTTCGTATCGCACACACTGGCGCACCTGAGGTGATGACCATCGAACAAGTGCCGACGCGTGAGCCGGGGCCGGGTGAAGTCTGGCTGGAGCAGGAGGCGATTGGCGTCAATTTCCTCGATGTGAGTCAGCGCAAGGGTGCCGTACCGCTGCCATTGCCGTCGGGTCTGGGCCTTGAAGGGGCGGGCCGGGTTGCCGCCATCGGCGCGGGAGTGAGCAACGTCAAGGTGGGTGATCGGGTGGCCTACGCAACAGGGCCTATTGGCGCTTACGCCAGTGCGCGCCTGTTTCCGGCCGAGCGGCTGGTGCCGATTCCCGACGCGTTGACGGCTGAAGAGGCCGCCGCTGTATTGTTCAAAGGCATTACCGCGCAGTACTTGCTGAAGACGACTTATCCGGTCGGCCCCGGCACCACCCTGGTTCTGTATGGCGTAGCGGGCGGCCTCGGGCAGATCATGGCAACGTGGGCCAAACACCTGGGCGCTTTTGTCATCGGCATTGTGTCCCGGGCCGAAAGTATCGAGACAGCCAAGGCGCTGGGCTGTGATGCGGTGCTGGTGTTCAATGCCCAGACACTGGCCGCGGATGTCGCGGAGATCACCCACGGCAAGAAAGCCGATGTGGTCTACGATCCCATCGGGCGGGTGTCGTTCGAAGCGTCGCTCGACTGCTTGCGACCGCGTGGGTTGATGGTGTCTTTCGGGGCATCCTCCGGAGCGCCGACAGCGGTCGAAGTGGGCACGCTCAATGCCAAGGGCTCGTTGTTCCTGACCCGTCCTTCACTCGCCGCGCACACCACGGATATCGCCGAATACCGGCAACGGGCCGAGGATGTACTGGCTGCGGTCGAGGCGGGCATAATCAAGCCCGGCATCTGGGGCCGCTATGCATTGGCCGATGTGGCCAAGGCTCATGCCGATCTGGAAGGCGGCCAATCTCGCGGAGCGATCGTCCTCAAACCCTGATCGTCTGTTACTTGAAAAAAGAGTGTTTTGTGAACCCACTGGACAGCCGCCACATCGATGAAATTGCAGCGCTTCTCGCGGTCGCCTCGGCGCATTCGTTCGTGGCCGCCGGACGTCTGCTGCAACGGCATCCGACGGTGATTTCAAAGCGCCTGGCGGCCATGGAAAAGCGCTTGGGCGTGCGGCTGATGGAGCGTACGACGCGACAGGTGCGGTTGACCGATGCCGGCAGCCGTCTCGTCGAACGCCTGCGCTCCGCCACGGGGTTGATCATCGAGGCTGAGCAGGAAGCGTCACTGGGCGCGGCGCAGGTTCGTGGCGTCCTGCGCCTGGCTTTTCCTGCCGCGATGGGGCGCTTGTGGCTGGCGTCGATGTTGCCGGAATTTCTGGCGGCTCATCCACTGGTCTCCGTGGAGGTGGATTACAGCGATCGCGTCGTCGACATTATCGGTGAAGGATTCGATGCGGCGATTCGTATTGGCGAATTGAACGACAACCGCCTGGTTGCGAAGAAGCTCAGCGATCATCGCCGCATTCTCTGTGCTTCACCGAGTTACATAGAACAGCATGGTTTACCGACCAGTCCGAAGGAACTGACCGAGCACAACTGCCTGGGCTTTACCGGCCTTGCGGCATTTCCTGAATGGCGTTTGTCGAAGGGTGATCGGCAGGAGAGGGTCATCACCAAGGGATCCTTGACCTCGAACGACGGCGAGGCATTGCTCGCCGCGGCCAAGGCTGGCGTCGGTATCTTGGGCGCTGGCGAGTGGCTGATGAGCCGGGAAATCGCCAACGGCCAGATGGTTCGCGTTCTGCCGGAGTGGGACCTGGATGCTCAGGGCGGGATTTATCTGGTGCGAGCATCCGCCGCGTTCACTCCGGCGACGCTCATGGCCTTCAAGGAATGGCTGGAGGCCAGATTTGCGCAAGGACCACCTTGGTCAGTTAAGCCGTAAACCACCTGTAGCAGCTGTCGAGCCTGCGAGGCTGCGTTCGGCTGCGCAGCAGTCGTCAAACCAGAATTTGCGGTGCATCAGGCAAACCGCGTCTACCGGATTCACGACTGCTGCGCAGCCGAACGCAGCCTCGCAGGCTCGACAGCTGCTACAAATAATGCGTCTTAGCGGTGCGGCATCCCCAGCAGGCCGGTCAGGGTGTTGATTATCGCTTGTTGCCGCGCACGGTCTGTCTGGTGCACGGCTTCTGCGGCGGCGACATCGGCGTCGCAGTGAGGGCAGGTCACTTCGTGCGCATGGATGTACTGCAAGCAACCGCGACACAGTGCCAATTGCGGTGGAATACGTCCTTCGTCTGGAGATTTCTGGCCCTGGTTCGCCCAGGCCAGTTTGATCACCTGGCCGCTGTCGCTGACGCTGCTGACCTTCTCGCCGGTGTCGATGCGTTCGGTGATCAGGTCAAAACGTCCGACGGCGAAGGAGGTCTTTGCCGCGTCTTCGAGTTTGACGATGCGCTCGCGCAGCCCGCGTTTTTGCAGGTCCAGCGCGCGGTAATGGCAGTAGGGGTTGTTGCCGGGTTTGCCGAGCAGGGAGTGCGACGTCCAGGTGCAGCCGCCACGGCAGACATCGTTGTAGTAACAGCTTCGGCAGTAACCCCACAGGTCGTCGACCCCGCGCAGGCGGCCAAAGTGCATGCCTTCGCTGTAGTGCCAGATATCGTGCAGGCTCATGGTGCGTACGTTGCCGCCCGAAAACCCCACCGTTGCCAATGACGGGCAACCCTTGACGGTGCCGTCGGCTTCCAGTGCCAGCACGGTCTGGCCGGCGGCGCAGCCACTCCAGTGCACGCGCTCGTCGCCGAAACCACGCCACATGTGTTCATAAGGACCGTAGTAACCAATGTTGTTGCCCACGTTCATCAGCAGGCCGCGATCGACGCCTTCGCGATACAGACGCGCCAGCAACGGCATCACTTCCAGCAGTTGATACGGCTGCAATAACAGCTCCGGGTGATCGACGGCATTGCCCATCGCGACCGTCAGCTGGATCTGCCAGTGAGTGGCGCCGAGGCCGATGATCAGGTCCATCAACTCGGGCAGATCGGGCAACGTGGCCGCGCCGATTTGGGTGTTGACGCTTACAGCAAGGCCGGACTGTTTGGCCCGTCGCAAGGTGTCTACCGCCTTGTCGAACGAGCCCGGAACATTGCGCACCGCGTCATGCAGCGGGGCCAATCCGTCCAGTGAAACACCCACGCCATTGAGTCCGGCATCCACCGCTGCCTGCATTTTCGCCGGTGTCAGGTTGCGTCCACCGGTTTGTATGGCGCAGTACATGCCGTGATCGTGGATGGCCTGGATCAGTTGGGTCCAGTCCTTGCGCAAATAGGCTTCACCGCCGATCAGGGTAATTTCGCGAGTGCCGAGGGCGGCCAGGGAATCGATGACGTCCAGGCATTCCCGGGTATTCAATTCATCGGGGCGTCGATGGCCGGCGCGTGAGCCGCAATGCAGGCATTTGAGATCGCAGGCCAGGGTGATTTCCCAGACCACATGCACTGGCACGTAGCGTTTGAGGTCGGTTTCACTGAGGTAGCGGGCAGGGCGACTGTCTGACATGGAAAATCCTTGCGCACAACGCGTGCGCGGCACGAATCCATCGAAGTGTTCGCGCCTTCCTTGGGACAGTGGCGCGACCGGATTTACCTTTTGTTGTTGAAGCCCGGGCTTGGCCAATGCCCATCAGTTAAGCCTAAGCCACGGAACCTGTGGGAGCGGGCTTGCCCGCGATAGCGACCTGTCTGACACATCAATGGTGAATGTGCTGCCATCATCGCGGGCAAGCCCGCTCCCACAGGAATTGCGTTTATTACCCTGGGGTTAGCGAGCCTCCAGCCGGGCGATTTCAACGTTCAACTGATCCAGTGCATTACGCAGCGCACCGCTGTGGGCCAGTTGCTGTTCACCCTGGCTGACCACGGCTTTCAGTCGCGCCAGGTCACCGCTGGTTTGCGCTTGCTGAACCGCGACGGCGTAGAGCGGCACCGCATGGTGCGGATGCTCTGGGCGCACAATAACGGGAGCCTGGCTGACCGCTGCGTGTTTCACGTAATGCCATTGGCCCTGATTCTCGTACTTGTAGTCGGCATAACCGCTCGCCCAATCGCCGCCTAAAATGCCCTTCAAACCAAAGGTCTGGGCGATCTGGCTGAGAGGGCCGCTCGGGCTGCCGGCCAAGGTGAGGATGATGTGGTTCTCGGCTGTCGGAACCAGTTTGGCCTCGGAGTACTCACCCCAGACACGGGCACGAAAGTTGAGGGGGGGGTAGGTGCTTTGGGAAATACTGGCAATCCCGCTGACTTTTTTCTTTGCGGTATCCACCAGCAGATCGAGGGTTAAAACCGGTGCGCCGAGCAGGTGATTGCTGACATTGAGGCGGGTATGAAAAAGTCCGATTGACATGGTGCTACTCCCTTATTTGTATTCAAGACAAGTCGGGCATATTTCGTGGTCGAGTCAGCGGCGTTCCTGCCGGCTGATTTCTTCCTTGGCCGTTTCAAGCGCCGTCTGCAGTTGGGGTTGCTGATCCAGTTGCTGCTGGGCCAGGCGCGACAGGTTTTTCATCTGTGCCAGGTCACCACTGGCCATTGCACTTTGAATCGGTGCGGCGTACAGCGGCATGATGGGCGGATAAGATGACTCCGGCGGAATCACCGGGCCGGGTTCCAACGGCAGCGGGGAGACATGGGACGGCACCGCCTCAATGAGATGGGCAGGAGCATTGTTGACCTCGACCCACTGCTGACCATTCAAGTACGAGTAGTTGGCGACGCCTTCTTTCCAGTCGGTGCCCACCACCAGTTGCAACTTGAAATTCACGATGGAATTCGAGCCTGAGCCGCCGTGATTGCCTTGTACGCTGATCAGGATTTTGCTGACGCCGGGTGACATGACCGTCAGGTAGGTGTATTCGCCCCAGACATCGGAATGCACATCCAGCGGCGGGTTGGTCGCCTGAGTGATTGCAGCGGTGCCGTTGACAGTCTCATCAGGGGTAAAGACCAGAAGATTGAGTGCCAGACTTTGTGCACCCGGCATCGAAGTACCAATTCGGTAGCCGAGCGGGAACAAACCGACAAGTTGCTGATTAGAACCAGACATGGTTATTGCCTCCATTGCAATAAGGGGAGCGGAAATAGCTGTTAGTGCTTTTCCAGGCGTGCGACTTCCTTGGCCAACTGCTCGTAAGCTGTACTTAGCTCTTTGTTTTCTGGTGTGGATGCATCGCGTTGTTTCAACAGTGTCTTCATTTGCGGCAGGTCGCCGGTCTTGATCGCGCTTTGGATGGCCACCCCATAGGGGGGCATGCTATGGCGAGTTGAACTGCTCATAACGATTCCTTCCGTGGTGTTTACGGGCACTGCTGTCATCAGCAGTTTTTGCAGTTAAGCAGGCGCGGATAAATATGCAATGGACAATGGAAGAGTAATTTTTAATATTATTTTATTAATCGCGATGGGTTAGGAGAGCGTGGGTTCAATATTAAGATTGGCGATGAAGGAATACCTGTTCAGTTACTTCTTCATAAACGTTAAGTTCCTTATCGCCATTATTCGTATTTGATTAATCAAGCCAAGTAACGCCGAAACCAGGCCAGTGTTCGGTCCCAGGCAAGCCTGGCGGCGGCTTCATCGTATCGAGGCGTGGTGTCGTTATGGAAACCGTGGTTAACGCCTGGGTAGATATAGGCTTCATAGGTCTTGCCGGCCGCTTTCAACGCCTGCTCATAAGCGGGCCATCCTTCATTGATGCGTGTATCCAGTTCGCCATAGTGAAGCAGCAGCGGCGCCTTGATTCTGGGGACATCTTCAGACTTTGGCTGACGGCCATAAAAGGGCACGGCAGCCCCTAACTCTGGATAGGCCACGGCCGCAGCATTGGCGACTCCACCGCCATAACAGAAGCCGGTGATGCCGACTTTTCCGCTGGTTGCGTCATGTTTCATCAGCCACTCGATGGCGGCGAAAAAATCATTCATGAGTTTTCCCGGGTCGACGGTCTGCTGCAATTCCCGGCCTTTGTCATCGTTGCCGGGATAGCCGCCCACCGACGTCAGGCCATCAGGTGCGAGTGCGATGAACCCCGCTTTAGCGAGACGTCGGGCGACATCCTCGATGTAAGGGTTGAGCCCACGGTTTTCATGCACGACCACCACCGCCGGCACCTTGCCGGCGGCTTTCGCAGGGCGCACCCAATAACCACGAACCTGCCCGTGACCCTTGGGCGAGGGGTAGGTGATGTACTCGGCAATGATGTCCGGGTCGGTAAATTGCACCTGCTCGGCCAACGCATAATTCGGGCTCAGGGCGGCGAGGAGGGCTGTGGCCGTCAAGCCGCCCAGGGTGAACAGCGCCGCACGATCAAGAAACTCTCGACGGTTGATTTTGCCATGGGCGTAGTAGTCGTAGAGTTCGAGCAGTTCAGGGGCAAAATCTTTCGCCGTGAGACGGTCCATCTGCGTGCTTCCTGTTGGTTGATCCGGATTCGGTTCGCGCCAAAAAAACCGAGCGCTCTGTAGCAGCTGCCGAGCCTGCGAGGCTGCGTTCGGCCGCGAAGCAGTCGTCAAACCAGACCTTGCGGTGCATCAGGCAAATCGCGTCAGCCGGATTCACGACTGCTTCGCAGCCGAACGCAGCCTCGCAGGCTCGGCAGCTGCTACAGATCGCTTTACGACCCCACCTGTTTATTCAACGCCTCTTCAGCCGCTGCGATTTCTGCCTGACGCTTGATGATCATCTCGCCCACAGGCGGGCCCTGGAAGCGTCGGGCTTCAAAGGCGAACCAGATGATTGCCGTCAGAATCAGGAAACCGAGCGTGATGTACAGCGCCCAATCGTTCGGTGGCTGAATGCCGATGACAAAGATCAGCACCATCGAAAGGATCGAAAGGATGGCGAACAATGAGTACAACCCGCGTCCCATGTTCCACGGCCCCATGGTCGGCCACTTCGGGGTCCCGTAGGTAAACAGGCCCAGCACGATGGGAATGATGAAAGAGAAGAACAGGAAGATCACCGTGCAGGAGACCACGATCGTGTAAACCGGCGTTTCGCCGATCGATACCAGGGACGATCCCCAGACGAACAACACCGCGAGCGTGGCACCGGTCCAGATCGCCGGCACGGGGCTGCGATGGGTCGGTGAGACCGAAGCCAATGCTTTCGAGAAGGGCAGGCCGCCGTCACGGGAAAACGCGAAGATCATCCGTGAAACCGAGGTCACGGTCGCCAGCCCGCAGAGAACCTGCGAGATGAAAATCGCCAGGTAAAGCGCCATCTTGATCGCCGGGTTCACCTGAGTGTCCATCGCCCAGAAGAACACATTCCAACCCTGCTTCGCCGCTTCGTCCATGCTCGGCAACATCAGTACAAACGAGCAGAGCATGACCCAGCCGAACAGCAACGACCAGGCCACCGAGCTGACCATCCCGACCGGTACCGACACGGATGCCTGATGGGTTTCTTCGGAGGTATGCGCCGAGGCGTCATAGCCGGTGATGGTGTAGATCGGCAAGAGCAGGCCGAGCATGAAAATCCAGCCGTTCGAAACCTGTGGCCAGACGTTGCCGCCGGCCTCTCCGGAATAGTTGCCGAAGGTCACCAGCCGGACGAACTCATAGCCGGGCGCGGCGATCAGGCAGACGATGGTCAGCGCGAGTGCCGTGGCGAAGATCAGGTAGCCCGAGAAGTCGGTGAGTTTTGCCGTCAGGCCGATGCCGAAGTGGTTACACAAGGCCTGGATGCCGGTCAGGATCGCCAGGAAAATGATCCGTGTGGTGATGGTGTCTTCCATTCCCAGGGCCGGTCCGAAGGCACCGAAAAAGAAGTAATAGGTACCGACGTTGATCGCGCCGAGCACCGTGATCAGCCCCAACAGGTTGAACCAGGCCGTCAGCCAGCCGGTGAAGCGGTTACCGAGAATCGAGCCCCAGTGATAGAGGCCGCCGGCAGTTGGGTAGGCCGAGGAAATCTGTGCCATGGCCATGGCGAAAACCCCGGAGATCAGGCAACCGAGTGGCCAGCCGATGCCGATGGCCGCACCGCCTGCACCCGAGGTGCCCTGTGCCAGCGAGTTGATGCCACCCGAGAGGATGCAAATGATCGAAAAGGAAATGGCAAAGTTGGAGAAAACGCCCATGCGTCGCGAGAGTTGCTGGGCATAGCCCATGCTGTGCAACACCTTGAGGTCGTCGTCTTGTGGCGCGGTGGCGCCGGGTTGGCTTACTGGACTCATCACGTGTGCTCTTGTTCAGGTTTTGATCCACATCCATCCGCATGATGCGTTGCCGAATGGGTTTGTCTTCAACCCCCTGTCGTACTGCTCCTGCCTCTAACGGTTGAAACCCATCCAGGCTGCGTGTTCACACGTTGGCCATGGACAGACGATTGCTCTAGAGACGGCCGTGAAACGCCGCGTCGAAAATTTCTGCCGCGCCAGTTCGTGTCAACGGCAACGGGTTGCCGCTGGCGCAGGGGTCGACAATCGCCATGTCCGCGATCAGATCGGCCTGCTTGTCATCCACGCCCAGTTCAAACAGCGTATGCGGCACGCCGATGTCTTTGCGCAGCTTGAGGACGAAGGCCAGAAAGCTGTCGAAGCCTGGGGAGGGCAGACGCAAATAAGCCGCCAGACGGGTGATGCGTTCCTCGATGGCCGGGCGATTGAACTTCAACACATAAGGCATGAAAGTGGCGTTGGTCATGCCGTGGTGGGTGTCGTACAGAGCGCCCACCGGATGCGCGAGTGCGTGCATGCCACCCAGACCTTTCTGGAAAGCGGTGGCGCCCATCGCCGCAGCTGCCAACATTTGCGCGCGCGCGTCGAGGTCGGAGGGGGTGTGTACGGCTCGTACCAGCGCATTGGCCACCAGGCGCATGCCTTCCACCGCAATGCCTTCGGCCATCGGATGAAAACCGGGAGCGCAGTACGATTCCAGGCAATGGGCAAACGCATCCATGCCGGTGCCGGCGGTGACTTTTGCCGGCATGCCGATGGTGAGGGCCGGGTCGCTGATGACCACCCGCGGCATCATCTTCGGGTGGAAAATGATGCGTTTGGTGTGCGTACGTTCGTCGATGATCACCGCCGCACGGCCGACTTCGGAACCGGTGCCCGCGGTGGTCGGCACCGCAATGACCGGGGCGATGCTGCTTTCGTCGGCGCGTGTCCAGTAGTCGCCGATGTCTTCGAAATCCCAAACCGGTCGGGTCTGGCCGCTCATGAACGCGATGAGCTTGCCCATATCCAGGCCGCTGCCACCGCCGAAGGCGACCACGCCATCGTGTTTGCCGGCGCGCCAGGCGTCGAGCCCACCCGCGAGGTTGGCTTCAATCGGATTGGGCTTGAGGTCGCAAAACAGTGCGACGCCAAGGCCGGCGGCGCGCAAGGATTCCACCGCTGCCGTGGTGATCGGGGCTCGCGCCAGGCCGCTGTCGGTGACCAGCAACGGTCGCTGGATCCCTTGGCTGCGGCAGACCTCGGCCAGTTCGGCGATGCGGCCGACGCCAAAGCGGATGCTCGTGGGGTAGTTCCAGTTCGCGGTCAGGCTCATGGCTCAGATCTCGTGGCGCAGATGGAAGGATTTCGCGCGGGTCAGGTGTTCATAGCCAAGGCGCGACAGCGTTACGCCGCGCCCGCTGTTTTTCACCCCGGTCCAGGCCAGGGCCGGGTCCAGATAATCGCAGCGGTTCATGAATACGGTGCCGGTGGCGATCTCGTCGCCGATGCGTTCGGCGGCGGCGAGGTCTTGTGTCCAGATAGACGCGCTGAGCCCGAACTCACTGTCGTTCATCAAGGCGATGGCTTCGTCGTCGCTGGCCACCGGCATGATGCCGACCACCGGGCCAAAGCTTTCCTCGCGCATCACCGACATTTTATGGGTGACGTCCACCAGTACCTGCGGAGCTAAGTAGGCGCTGCCCGGTGCGTCGGCGGGAAAGTCCTTTGGATCGATCAGCGCCTTGGCCCCTTGTGCCAGCGCCTCGGCGATCTGCCCGCGAACGAATTCAGCGGCGCTCGGTGTGATCAAGGGGCCGAGGGTGGTGGCTTCGTCCAGCGGATTGCCGAGTACGTATTGGCGGGTCAAGGCGACGAAGCGCTCGACAAAGACCGGGTAAATTTTTTCATCGACATAGATACGCTCGACGGCGCAACAGCTTTGCCCGGAGTTGAAGAAACTGCCGTCCACCAGGTTTTCCACCGCATGCTCAAGGTTGGCGTCTGCCCGGACGTAGGCGGGGTCTTTGCCGCCAAGCTCCAGGCCCACGCCGAGGAAGCATCCGGTGGCGGCGCTTTCCATGGCCTTGCCGGCATCGACTGAACCGGTGAAGTTCACCTGCTGCACGCGTCCTGAAGCGATGATCGCGGCGGTCTGTTTATGATCGAGCAGCAAGTTGTGGAACAGTTCTTCGGGCAGATGGGCGCGGCGAAACGCCTCGGCGAACCGTTCGCCGACCAGCAGCGTTTGCGAAGCGTGTTTGAGGATGACGCTGTTGCCCGCCATCAGCGCCGGAATGATCGTATTCACCGCCGTCAGATAGGGGTAATTCCACGGAGCGACGACCAGCACCGTACCCAGTGGTTCCCGTTTGATACAGCGCCGAAAACCGGTGATGGGCGCAGGTTCAATCGCTGCCAATGCCTCAGGCGCAATGGCGATCATGTGCCGCGCACGTTCTTCAAAACCACGCAGCTCGCCGGCGCCGAAGCGTATCGGGCGGCCCATCTGCCAGGCCAGTTCCGGCACGATCTCGGCCTTCATCGCCAGCATCGCATCCACGGCGGCGCTGCAAAACGCGGCGCGTTCGCTCAGTGGCCGACGCTGCCATTGCGCCTGGGCAGTTACGGCAGCCGCCAGAGCCTGCTCGATCTGCGCTGCATCGGCACGGCGGCGTTCGGCGTAGACCCGGCCATCGACCGGGGAGATGAGTTGAACGATCTCAGTCATGGTGTGTGCTCAATAGCGCTCGAAGCCGCGCTGCAGTTCCCAGTCGGTGATGCGCCGGTCGTACTCTTTCTGTTCCCACTCAGCGGTATGCACGTAGTGGTCGATCACTTCGTCACCGAACGCTTCGCGCAACATGCTCGACGTCTTGAGCGCGGCACAGGCTTCGCGCAGGGTTTTCGACACTTCGGGCAAGTGCTCGTCGACGTAGGCATCGCCTTCGAAGGGCGGCGCCAGGCTGAGTTTTTCGTCGATACCGGCCAGGCCCGCGGCGATCAAGGCAGCGAAGGCCAGATAGGGGTTGAGGTCGGCGCCGCCAATACGGCATTCGATGCGGATGGCCTTGCTGCCTTCGGCGCACAAGCGAAAGCCTGCGGTGCGATTGTCCCGGCTCCATACGGCCCGCGTAGGCGCGAAAGTGCCGGCCTGGAAGCGCTTGTACGAATTGATGTAGGGCGCAAGAAAACAGGTGATGTCGTTGGCGTATTTGAGCTGACCGGCTACCCAGGAGCGCATCAGCTTCGACATGCCGAACTCGGCCTTGGGATCAAAGAACAGCGGCTTCTTGGCATTTTTGTCCCACAACGAATTGTGCACATGGCTGCTGGAACCGGCGGCGTCATAGCGCCACTTGGCCATGAACGTGATCGCCTTGCCTTGCAGTTGCGCGATCTCTTTGCAGGCGTGTTTGATGATCACGTGGTGGTCAGCCATGGTCAGGGCATCGGCATAACGGATGTTGATCTCTTCCTGCCCCGGCCCCCATTCACCCTTGGAGTTTTCCACCGGAATGCCGCTGGCTTGCAGGTGTTTGCGAATCGCCCGCAGGACCGGCTCCTCGCGGGTGGTCTGCAGGATGTTGTAATCCTCGATGTAATGGCCGGCGGTCTTCGGCTTGTGGTAATTGCGCTCGTGGATCGCCTGGTAACTCTCGTCGAACAGATAGAACTCCAGCTCCGAGGCGAACATACCGGTATAGCCGCGTTCGCGCAGGCGCTCGATTTGCTTTTTCAGGATCGCCCGCGGGCTGTGCGGCAGGTCGCGTCGGTGGTGATGATCGAGCACGTCACAGAGCACCAGTGCCGTGCACTCAAGCCAGGGCACGCGACGCAAGGTGGCCATGTCGGGTTTCAGGACAAAGTCGCCATAGCCTTTGCTCCAGCTGGCCGCGGCGTAACCCGGCACCGGTTCCATGTCGATGTCGTCGGCTAGCAGGTAATTGCAGCAGTGGGTTTCTTCGTGGCCGCTGTCGATGAAAAATTCGACCTGGAATCGCTTGCCGACCAGTCGCCCTTGCATGTCGACCATGCAGACCAACACGGTATCGATTTCGCCTGCGGCAGCGGCGCGCTTGAGTGCATCAAAGCTGAGGAGGGGCTCGGTCATCACGTCAGTCCTGCGTGAAAAGTTTGGGCCTGTCTGAAGCAGCTGTTGCAGACGCTCTCCAGAAAAAACCAAAACCTGCAGAATCGAGCATCGTGAGCAATGAGCTGCTGAAAGCTTAGCCTACTGTTGCTATGCGCAAGTTTCGGCCTGATGTGAACGGCGATTATCTGGCCTGAGCCATGGCTCGGGTTGCGACTCCGAGCCATGGCTAACAGCGGTCGCCTCGGTTAATTCCCGCCCACCACCATATGACTGAACGGCGCTACATACGCCTGCAACGTCACCAGCCCGCCGACGAGAATCGCCAGCACCACTGAGTGGAAAAACACGTAGCGCAGGATTTCACCTTCATGGCCGTACCAACGGGTGGCGGTGGACGCGACCACGATCGACTGGGCGTCGACCATCTTTCCCATGACCCCACCGGAACTGTTGGCCGCGGCCATCAATACCGGGCTCAGGCCCAATTGCTCGGCCGTTACCCGTTGCAAGCCGCCGAACAGCACGTTGGAGGCCGTGTCCGAGCCGGTCAGGGCAACGCCGAGCCAGCCGAGCAACGTGCCGAACATGGGGTAGAAAATGCCTGTTGCGGCGAAGGCCAGACCCATCGTGGCGTCGAGGCCCGAGTAGCGGGTCAGGAAGCCCAGGGCAAGCATGGCCACAATGGTGATGAGCGAGTAGCGCACCACCCATATCGTTCGCACGTATTGGTGCAGCAGCTGCGGGATGGAATAACCCATCAGCAGCCCGCCAAGGATCGCCGCCAGCAAGATGCCGCTGCCGGTGCTGGTGAGCCAGGTGAACTTGTAGATCGCGTCCTCTTTTTTAGGCGTGGGTACCACGGGCGGGACCTTCTCGATCTGTTGGTGAATCGTGGCGAAGGTCAAGGTCGGGGCAAAGATCGGGTTGGCCTCGCGCATCGGCTTGCCTTGGGGATCGAGCTTGGCCGAGTGGGTTTGCGGATCCATGACCGGGCGGGTATCGAACAGGTTTTTGAAGCTTTGAGTGCCCCAGGCAAAGACGAAGACCGTGAGGATGATCCACGGCATCCATGCGCGCATTACGGCGGGTTTGGCGTCGCTGGCAAAGGTCGCGCTGGGTTTCTCGTCCGGGTCAACATCCACCCTGGAGTTGTCGGTGCGCCCCGACAAGGCGGCGGAGGTATGCACAGTGGCCGGCTTCCAGACCTTGAGGAACCCGGTCAGGCAGGCCATGGAAATCAGCGCGGCGATTACATCCACCAGCATAGGCCCGTGGTAGTTGGACACGAGGAACTGCGGTATGGCGAAGCTGACGCCAGCGACCAGGATCGCCGGCCAGATTTCCAGCATCTTGCGCCAGCCGGCGAAGGCCCAGATCAGCCAGAACGGCACGATCACCGAGAAAAACGGTAGCTGCCGGCCGACCATCATCGACAGTTCCATTTCATCCAGCCCGGTCACTTTGGCCAGGGTGATGATGGGCGTGCCCAAGGCGCCGAACGCCACGGGCGCGGTATTGGCGATCAGTGCCAGGCCAGACGCGGCCAGGGGCGAGAACCCCAGCCCGATCAGAATGGCCCCGGTCACCGCCACGGGGGTGCCGAAACCGGCGGCCCCTTCGAAGAAGGCACCGAAGCAGAAGGCAATCAGCAGCAGTTGCAGACGTCGATCGTCAGTGATGCGCGCCAGGGAATCCTGCAGCACTTTGAACGAACCGTTCTCGGTCGTCAGCCGGTGCAGGAAAATGATGTTGAGCACGATCCAGCCGATCGGCAACAGACCGTTGGCGGCACCGTAAAGCGCGGCCGAGCCCGCCATGTTCGCCGGCATGCCGAAGGCGAAAATCGCAATCAGCAAGGCCGAACCCAGGGCCAACAACGCCGCCAGATGCGCCTTGATGTGGAAAAACGCCAGGGAGACCAGCATCACCACCACCGGCACCGCCGCCATGATGGTTGATAGCAACGGGTTACCGAAGGGGTCGTAGATTTGCTGCCAGACCATGTTCCACCTCTGCTTTTTATTGTTGTAGCGCAGGCCCCCAGGGGGGAAGGTGGCTTCTAGTATAGGTGGCATTACGCTGCTGTCCTGGCGGGGCTTGTCTCACGCTGAAGTTGCTTGCCAGGCGTTGAACGCTGTTCAGTCTTTGAGGCTGCTTCCAGTGCGTGCGCTCCTTTCGACCATCGCCACGATCGTTGCGAACAGTTCGTCCTGTGCCTGCACGGGCGTGATCTCGCCAGTCGCGGCGGCATGGGACAGCGCCTCGGCTGCACCGAGCATCGCCCGCAGACTCGCTGGCGCGATTTCACCCGTTCCGGCGAAAGGGAGGAGGGCGTTGCGGCACTTGTCCATGAAGATCGCTTCGTACTCGCGCTTGATCTTTTCCAGCTCGGGCGAGCTGGTCAATGCGGCGATCACGCCGGGTATCTCGCGGCCCTGAAGAAGGACGCAGTCGACATATGAAGACGCGATGACCATTGCCTTGCTGGCCAGCGTCGGTTCACTGGTTTGAAGCGCGGCGTCCATGAGTGCGGTCTGACGCGCGTCGAACTCCTGATAAAGCGCCGCCAGCAACCCGGGGCGGGTGGTGAAATGATCGTAAACCACCGGTTTGGTCACCCCCGCCTGTTCGGCGAGCCGGCCCAAGGTCAAGGCTTCCGTGCCTTCCTCTCGAACCAGCTGCCAGGCGACATCCAGCAACTGGCGCTGGCGCTCTTCCCGCGACATCCGACGGCGCGGTTGCGGGTTGGAATCCTGTTCGGGTATTTCGGTGCTTGACATGCTTATGTACCAAAAGTAGCTTACTGATCGTAACTTACCAAGAGTATATAAGGCTCGCTTCTAGCCCTCAAACGCTCATTCCGTAGCAGGAGTCTTCGACATGCATGCACTCATCGTTGTGGCTCACCATGACCCTCAGTCGCTCACCCATAGCCTCGCGAGGAACGTCGCCGAAGGTGTATCCGGGGCCAACCCAGACAACTCTTTCGAAATCGCAGACCTCTGGGCGCAAGGGTTCGATCCGAGGTTCGGCGCGGCCGATCTCGCCGTCCATCATCGGCAAGCACCGCCTCCCGCCGATGTTGCGGCCGAGCAGGCGAGGATCGATCGCGCCGATGCACTGGTGCTGGTGTATCCGGTTTATTGGTGGTCGATGCCGGCGCTGCTCAAAGGCTGGATCGATCGGGTGTTCGCCAACGGCTGGGCATTCGATTTCAGTGCGGATGCCAAATTGGAGAAGAAGCTTCGCCACCTGCGGGTTCACCTTGTGGGTGTCGGTGGCGCCGACGCGGGAACTTATGCACGCCACGGTTATGCCGACGCCATGAAGACGCAGATCGACCATGGGATCTTCGATTATTGCGGTGCCAGCGTTGTGACGTCCGAGCTGCTGCTCGACTCGGAAATTCAGGAGCCGACGGTTCATCTGGAGGCTGCGCGGGTGATCGGTCGTGATCTTTTCGATGCATCCAGGTGCAGCGACGCGGCCCAGGATGTTCACCACTGCCAACCGGCCAGCGCCAACGCTTTTTGAAAGACAAAAAAAGAGCCTCGAAGCTCTTTGATGGGGAGGAAGTAGAGCCGGAGGCTCAAGATGCGCATGAAACAAGTGGTGAGCTTATTGGGGTTCAGTTCACTCACCACCTACGCAACGGCTTAAACCTCCAACCGCCACGTATCAACATCGTAAGAAGCCGGGGGCTGGCACTCAAGTACCATTAGTCTAATCCTCCCGGCCTGCATTGGTGTTGCAGCCGCGTGGAATCAACATCAAAAGATCGCAGGCTTCGCCAGCTCCTACATTGACCGTATGCAACCTCAATGTAATGGGTGTACCCAACCCCCGTAGGAGCTGCCGCAGGCTGCGATCTTTTGATCTTCAACTACCCCTGTCTGAAGACCAACGCCTTCAACCCGCACTCAACATCGGCATCGGGAAACTCCGGCGGATTCTCCAGCCGCTGCTCAAACCGCAGGCTCGGCGCTTCGCGGGTGACGCCGTCGATGAGAAAGTCTGCACCGAACGCCGGATCGTTCATGCAGGCCAGTACCGTGCCCTGAGGGCTGAGCAGTTCCGGCAGGCGGCGCAGCACGCGCTGATAGTCCTTGGTCAGCAGAAAACTGCCTTTCTGAAAGGACGGCGGGTCGATGATGACCAGGTCGTATGGACCCTTGCCGATCACCTTGCCCCAGGACTTGAACAGGTCGTGACCAAGAAAAGTCACCTTGCTCAGGTCGTGCCCGTTCAGCCGGTGGTTGTCGCGGCCACGGCTCAGGGCCGGGCTGGACATGTCCAGATTGACCACATGCAACGCGCCCCCCTCGATGGCCGCTACCGAGAAGCCGCAGGTGTAGGCGAACAGGTTCAACACGCGTTTGCCCTGAGCATTGGCCCGCACCCAGTCGCGGCCGTAGCGCATGTCGAGGAACAGGCCGGTGTTCTGTTTGCGGCCCAGGTCCACGCGATAATGCAGGCCGCCCTCGGTGATCGTCATCTCGTCGATCGACTCCCCGAGCAGCCATTCGGTGGTGCTTTGCAGCAGATAGCGATGTTGCAGCAGCAAGGTGTGCGCGCCGGATTGTGTCCACTCCGGCGTCTGAGTGATCTCCAACAGCAACCGCTTCAAATCCTCCAGCTGCGCAGCGTCTGGTTCCTTGAACAGCGAGACCAGCACCACGCCCTGCAGCCAGTCGACAGTCAATTGCTCCAGCCCCGGCCAGCAGCGGCCACGGCCGTGGAACAGCCGACGGGTTTCTGCGGGTGCAGCCGCAAGCGCAGTCAGCAAATGGTCGTGGAGGACGGAGAGGGCATCTGGGTTCATCGGGCAAAGTCGGCCGTGCATGGGGGGGGCGGCATTTTAACCACAATTATGCGCTGACAAACGGTCGTATTTGTCAGCCTGGACGGAGAATGCCCAAGTCAGCTGTATCAAAAATGAATTTCCGCGAAGTCCGCTGCTCATACCTGTAGGTGGCGGATTTGAGCCCGCGCAAATCATTTACGTAATCAGGGAGTGGCACGGTCATGGGTCCAGTATCGACGGCGGGCGGGCACTTGTCTGACGGTTTGATTCTTGTGGTTGAGGATGACCCGTTGATCCTGGAGTTTCTGTGCGAAATTCTTCAGGAGGAAGGCTTTGCGGTTGAACCACAGGTCAGCGCGGACGCCGCGTCGCAGTTTCTGGAGCAGCACGCGCCAGAGGTAGGACTGTTGCTGACGGACATCACCATGCCGGGCAAGCTCAATGGCGCAGACCTGGCCAATCAGTTCGGCGACCGTTGGCCGGACAAACCGATCATGATCATGTCCGGCTTCGAAACTCCGAAAAGCTCCGGGGTCAAGCATCGGGTTGCGTTCATCAAGAAGCCTTGGGCGGTGGGGCAGTTGCTCGATTGCGTGCAAAACGCCTTGCATTCGAACCGCCACCTGTAGGAGCTGCCGCAGGCTGCGATCTTTTGATCTTCGCTTTTAAAAGCAAAATCAAAAGATCGCAGCCTGCGGCAGCTCCTACGTGGGTGATGTACATTGCCTGACAACATTCGCCTGGTTCTGGAAATCGCCCTTTGTCAGTTCAAGCATCCGTGTTCAACACCTCGTACCGCGCCTTTCTGTTCGATATGGACGGAACTGTCCTCAATTCCATCGCTGCCGCCGAGCGGATCTGGACCATCTGGGCCCTGCGCCACGGGGTCGATGTCGAAACCTTCCTGCCGACCATCCACGGCGTTCGCGCCATCGACACCATTACCCGTCTGGCCTTGCCCGGGGTAGATGCTGAAGCTGAAGCCGCGTGGATCACCGAGGCGGAAATCGAGGATGTGGAAGGGGTTGTCGAGGTGGCTGGCGCGGCGAGTTTCCTGAAGTCGCTGCCCGCCAATCAATGGGCCATCGTCACCTCCGCACCACGGGCGTTGGCCCTGCGCCGAATGGCGGCGGCAGGCATTCCCGAACCTGGCGTGATGGTCACCGCCGAAGACGTCAGCGCCGGTAAACCCGACCCTGCGGGCTATCGGCTGGCCGCTCGTCGGTTAGGGGTCGAGCCCACCGAGTGCCTGATCTTCGAAGACGCCGCCGTGGGGATTCGTGCTGGTGAAGCGGCGGGCGGCCACGTCATGGTCATCACCGCGACCCATGTTCATCCGCTCCAGACCCCGCATGCGACCCTGGCCAGCTACGACTTGGTCGAGGCCCGTGCGGACGCCGATGGCCGAATCTGCCTGCATTCTTTCTGATCGACCGCGTCCCCTGTGGGAGCTGGGCTTGCCCGCGATGGCGTCGACACAGACAACATAAATCCCTTGGCAGACCGCAGCGGCCCCATCGCGAGCAAGCTCGGCTCCCACAATGATTGATGTGAGTCAGTAAACCCCGGGGATCAACCGCCAAGTCCTGCTGCAATAAGCCTCGTATTCACTGCCAAACTGCGTGCGTAACAGCGCTTCTTCGGAGCGAATGCGAGCGATCAGCGGGATCAACATTAGCGCCACCAGCAGCAACCCGACCCCGGAACGAAAGGCCAGCGCCCAGCCCACGCCATTGATCAGCAGCCCCAGATAGCTGGGGTTGCGCAAGGTCCGATAAATCCCGCCGGTGACCAGGCGATGCCCCGGTTGAATCGCCACCAGTCCGCTGAAGCGTTTGCCCAGTACAAACACCGGCCACATCCGCAGCGCGCCGCCGCCGATGAACAACAGCACGCCGAGCCAACGCACGCCCTCACCACCGAAGGTCCAGAAATCGATCCGGTCGGTGTAGGCCGGCAGATACCCACTCAGCAATCCCAGCACCCCAAAAACTGGCAACACCCAGCGATTGGCCCGGTCTTCACGTTCGCCGGAGCTCAGGTTGCCTTCGCTGAACAAAGACACGACCGCCATCACTAGGGTTGCCAACGCAATGACCGCCAACGGCGGGCGGGAGAAAAAAGCCGCCAACCCGCCCATGCCGAACACCGCGAGCGCGAGGTAGGCAAGGGTGCTGACGAGGGTGAAAAAGGCGAGTTTGGGCGAGATTTTCATGACTGACTTCGCAAAGGGCATGTAGGAGCTGCCGAAGGCTGCGATCTTTTGATTTTGACCCTATCAATATTGCTCAAAGTTCAAAATCTCAAAAGATCGCAGCCTGCGGCAGCTCCTGCGCGGTTGTTCGGTCATTCGACGCGGCACCGCGTTATCGCTAAAACGGTAACCGGGGGGCTGGGTGAACTAAGCTTTGGATAAGGATGATTCTATCTACTCACCCCCGGCTCGTTGAGCATCTCGACGAGCCGGGAGCGTCACCAGGAGCACACGATGCTTCACATCAGAACGCCCCTGATTCTGCACCCAGGCCTGTCGACACCGGCCCGGCGGATCTGGCTCAAGCTGGAAAACCTGCAACCCAGCGGCTCGTTCAAACTTCGCGGCATGGGCCTGCTGTGCAGCCAGGCAGCGGAGCAAGGCAAGCGCAAAGTGGTTTGTCCTTCCGGGGGGAACGCCGGGTTGGCCACCGCCGTCGCCGCCGCCAGCCTTGGGCTGAAAGCCTGCATCGTGGTGCCGAAAACCACCCCGGAAACCACCCGCGCCAGGATCAGGAAAACCGGTGCCGAGGTGATCGTCCATGGCAAGGTCTGGGACGAAGCCAATCAACGGGCGAAAGAACTCGCAAAGGGCGCGGACACTGAATACGTGCCAGCCTTCGATCATCCGGTGCTGTGGGAAGGGCACAGCACGATGGTCGATGAAATCCTCGAGGACTGTCCTCAGGTCGATGTGTTGGTGACGTCGGTGGGCGGCGGCGGTTTGCTGGCGGGCCTGCTCACTGGTCTGATCCGTCATCAGCGCATGGATTGTCGAATCGTTGCTTGCGAAACCCAGGGCGCAGCGTCTTTCGCAGCCGCCGTGAGTGCAGGTCACCCGGTCAGATTGCCGCGCATCGATACCGTCGCTACGTCACTCGGGGCGGCGCAAGTGGCGGCCTGGCCGGTGCAGCACATCCTCGACTTTGCCCACGAATGCGTGGTGCTCAGCGATGATGAGGCGATCATGGGCGTGGTTCGTTACGCCAACGACCTGCGTCAGTTGGTCGAGCCGGCGTGCGGCGTTTCATTGGCGGTAGCGTACCTGGACCATCCAGCGATTGCCGAGGCCCATGATGTGGTGATTGTGGTATGTGGTGGCGTCAGCATCAGCGCACAGTTAGTGGCCGGCTGGGCGCACCTGTCCGCTGGGGCGCAAGCAACCTAGGGCCCGAACACTATCCAGTGTTGCGAGCCCCACGGCTGACTTTTACAGGTTTTAGCGACCGATTGGACCTTATTGGGCGAGGATCGCTTTGGCCAGGTCCTCGTCGCTTGCCTTGAGGTCGGGATGATTTTGTCGAATCTCCTTCAACACCGACTCCAGATAAACGCCGCGAATCGTACCGCCACTCGCCACGAAGCTAGAGGCATCATCCCGTGCGGGAATCACGATTTTGTCATCCTTGAACGTCGAGTACAGCGATGCGGAGACCCCGGCCGAAGTGGCGACATCTTTTGCATCTACATCGGCCATGGCCGAACCAACGGGCAAACAAAGCACTAGTGAAGATATGAGCAACAGACGGCGCATGACGGCGTCCTCCGAAAGCGAAAGGAAGTAACACATAATTTAGGATGCCTGGCAGCGCTCAGGAGTTCCCTGCCGATTAGATATATGCACAGGCGCCCTGTAGCAGCTGCCGAGCCTACGAGGCTGCGTTCGGCTGCGAAGCAGTCGTAAAATCAGAGATTGCGGTGTATCAGGCAGACCGCGTTAGCCGGATTCACGACTGCTTCGCAGCCGAACGCAGCCTCGCAGGCTCGACAGCTGCTACAGCGGGTGCGTTGCGGTTGAAGTTGCTTGATTGATCGGCATCAGGATCAGCCCCGATCTCCGACCGATAAGGTTTGCAAACCGGCCGCCCGGGCTTGGGCGACCAGTTCTTCGGTGTCTTCGCCGCCGGGCAGGGCGATCACTACGTCCGGTCGGCTGTCGAGCAGCATGAAGTGGTTGCGCAGGCGTTCGGCTGACTTGCCGTGTCGCTGCCAATTGGGCGGGTAGCGCACGATGTCGGCGCCTTGTTCCCGGCCCCACTCTTCAATTTCGCCGCCCAGAAAGCGATTGCCGCCATGAATCAGCACACGCACCGGATGCATGCGCTGGAAGGCGTCGAGTACTCGTCGGCACAGACGTTTATCGGCGTAATAACGCCCGGCACAGATCAGCAGACGCATGACGGGTTTTCCTTTGCCTGGTCGATGTTCTCGATCGAGCGCTCACCGGCACGTTCGAGCAGCGGATACGCCAGCGCGGCGATGTGGTGATGCACACGCCGGTAATCACGCAGCACCCGCTGGAAAATATCGCCGGATTCAGCCCAGGTACTTTTGTCTTCCTGCAACTGGCGAAAGTGCTCGCGGCTGGCTTCTGCTTCGAGTCGTCTGACAGTTTCTTTGCGTTGTATCAATTGGTGCGCGGTGGCGATGTCTTCGCGCAGGAACACGGTGATCGCCAGGCTCAAACTCTCCAGCACGGCGTCGTGCAGCGGGGCGATGTTGCCCAATTCGAAGGCCGAGAACTGTTCATCTCGGCGCAAGCGGCGCATGGCCAATTGCGCGAGGCTGCTGGAAAGAATGTCCGCGGCATGTTCGAGGTTGATCACGAACGTGAGGATCTCCTGGGAGCGATCGGCATCGCTGTCGCTGATACCTTCCTTGCCGATGTCGGCCAGATAAGCCCGAATCGCCGCGCTGAGCAGGTCCAGGGATTGATCGATGCGCCGCACTTCATCGGCGCAGGCCGGTAGCGATGTGTGGAGCAGCTGGAGCATCCGGCCGAGCATGGCCGAGAGCATGTCAGCCATGCGCAAGGCTTCGCGGGCGGCATTCGACAAGCCGATGTTGGCCACTTCCAGACCGGCCTCATCCAGGTAGTGCGGCATGCCAGGGTCGACATCCTGCTCAGGCGCCGGCAGCCATCGGGTGAGGGCATTGGCGAGCACGTCGGTCAGGCCGATGAACACCAACCCCAGCAGCAGATTGAAACCGGTGTGCAGGCACACCACCAGCGTCGAGGGTGCGAGCGGCGCCTGAGCGAGCAACCCGGCAAACGGCAAGACCGCCAGGGCACCGACCGTCCGCACCAGCAGATTGCCCAGCGGCAGGCGTCGGCCGACACTCGAACCGGCGTTGATCACCGAAGGCAGCGCACCGCCGATGTTCACCCCCAATACCAGCGCGACAATCGTGCTGGCCGAGAGCATGCCGGTCGCGGCCAACGAGATGATCAGCAGCACCACGGCCACGCTGGAGTGGCAGAGCCAGGTGAGGATCAGCGCCACCAGCAACGCAATCAGCAGGTCGCCATCGAGGCTCTGCATGATGAGCTGAAAGATCGGCGTGCCTTCCACTTCGGCGAGTGTCGAACCGAGCATATGCAAGGCCAGCAGCATCAGCCCCAGGCCGATCAACGCGCAACCGACGCTTTCGTAGCGCGAGTCATCACGCAGCCGAAAGACGATCAGGCCCGCCAACAAAACAATGGGTGTGAGCATCGACACATCGGCGCTGAGCAGTTGCACCACCAGGGTCGAACCGATGTTGGCGCCGAGCATCACCGCCAGTGCCGGAGCCAGTCCCAGCGCCCCGGCAGCGGTGAACGAAGTCGCCATCAGGCTGACGGCGGTGCTGCTTTGCAGGACGCCGGTGATGCCGATGCCGGACAACAAAGCCATCCAGCGGTTATTCAGGTTGTGGCCCAGCCATTGACGCAGTGGCGTGCCGAAGCCGCGCAACAACGCCGAAGAAATCATATGAGTGCCCCACAGCAACAGGGCGATGGAGCCTGCGAGGTTGATCAGTAGAGTAGTTCCCGACATGAGGACTCTCCCTTTTACGTACTGCATTTATTGACGGCCTGAGAGCCGGAGGGATGGTGCGGTAAACACGAAATCTGTGGGAGCGGGCTTGCCCGCGAAGGCGGTGTGCCAGGCGACATAAATGTTGACTGATGCTCCCTCTTCGCGGGCAAGCCCGCTCCAACAGGGATTGCGGTGTTCAAGTCATTTGGGTTTGCCCCTCGCTTCGGGGGCTTACACCATCAGAACCATTGCTTGAAGCGACGGATGTAGAGGGTTTTCATGATCTGCGCGAACACGCAGTAGCTGAGCAAGGTGCTGACCAGCCATGGGAAGTACGCCCACGGAAGCGGTTGCAGACCGACCAGCGTGCCCAGTGGCGAGAACGGAATGTAGATGCCCAGCACCATCACCAGCCCGGTCATCAGGATCACCGGCAACGCCGCTGTACTCTGGAAGAACGGGATTTTCTGGGTGCGCAGCATGTGCACCACGAGGGTCTGGGACAGCAGCCCTTCAATGAACCAGCCGGACTGGAACAGGCCCTGCATTTCCACGCTGTTGGCGGCGAAGACGTACCACATCACTGCGAAGGTGGTGATGTCGAAGACCGACGAGGTAGGCCCGATCCACAGCATGAAACGGCCAATGTTCTTCGCATCCCACTTGCGCGGCTTGCGCAGGAATTCCTTGTCCATCTTGTCCCACGGCAGCGCCAGCTGAGAGATGTCGTACATGAGGTTTTGCAGCAGCAAGTGGATCGACAGCATCGGCAGGAACGGAATGAACGCGCTGGCCACCAGCACCGAGAACACGTTGCCGAAGTTGGAACTGGCGGTCATGTTCAGGTACTTCATGATATTGCCGAAGGTCTCGCGGCCCTTGAGCACACCTTCTTCGAGCACCATCAGGCTCTTTTCCAGGAGGATGATGTCGGCCGATTCCTTGGCGATGTCGGTGCCGCTGTCCACCGAAATACCGACGTCGGCATCGCGCAGGGCAGGGGCGTCGTTGATGCCGTCACCAAGGAAACCCACGGTGTGACCGTTGGCCTGCAAAGCCTTGAGCACCCGGGATTTCTGCAGTGGCGTCAGTTTGGCGAACACCGTGCGCTCCTCGACCCGCACCTTGAGGGTGGCATCGTCCATCTTCTCGATGTCTTGGCCGAGCAGCGGTGTGCCGGGTTCCAGGCCGACTTCGCGGCAGATCTTGCAGGTCACTACGGCGTTGTCGCCGGTCAGCACTTTGACAGTCACGCCCATATCACGCAGCGCGGCAATCGCCGGGCCGGCGGTTTCCTTCGGTGGATCGAGGAAGGTCAGGAAACCGCGAATCACCAGTTCGCGTTCGTCAGTGGTTGCGTACTGGTTTTTCGTCTGTGCCTTCGGGATCTCGCGGGTAGCGACCAACAGCACCCGGAAGCCGTCCTGGTTGTACTCGTTGGCCAGGGCCAGCAGCGCCTGGCGACGCTGATCATCCAGTGCCACGACCGTGCCGTTTTCATGGAGGTGGCTGGCGATGCTCAGCATTTCCTCGACCGCGCCTTTGCACACCATGAGGTGATCGTCGCGGCTGTCCTTGACGATGATCGACAGGCGCCGACGCACGAAGTCGAACGGCAGTTCATCGACCTTGCTGTAGGCGAACGGCACGCGGAATGTTGGATTGCGATTGGCGAACTGCACCACCGCCTGGTCCATCAGATTTTTCAGGCCGCTCTGGTGGTGGCTGTTGAGCCAGGCCAGTTCCAGCAGCGAATCGTCGCGCTGGCCATTGATGTCGACATGGTGTTCAAGAATGATCTTGTCCTGGGTCAGAGTGCCGGTCTTGTCGGTGCACAGCACGTCCATCGAACCGAAGTTCTGAATCGCATTAAGGCGCTTGACCACCACTTTGCGCTTGGCCATGGCCATGGCGCCTTTGGCCAGGTTGGCGCTGACAATCATCGGCAGCATTTCCGGGGTCAGGCCGACCGCCACTGCCAGTGCAAACAGGAACGCATCGCTCCAGTCACCTTTGGAGAAGCCGTTAAGCAGGAACACGATTGGCACCATGACCAGCATGAAACGGATCAGCAACCAGCTGACGCTGTTCACCCCGCGGTCGAACGCGGTTTGCACCCGTGACCCGACAATGGCTTTGGCCAGTGAGCCGAAGTAGGTGCGCGAACCGGTAGCGACCACCACTGCTTTGGCGGTGCCGCTGACCACGTTGGTGCCCATGAAGCAGATGTTCGGCAGGTCGAGCAGGTCGGACTGATTGGCTGCGCTGCCGGTCGCTGACTTCTGCGCCACGTCCCCCAGCGTGTCGTACTTCTCGACGGGCAAGGCTTCGCCGGTCAGTACGGCCTGACTGATGAACAGGTCGCGGGATTCGATCAGGCGGATGTCCGCCGGGATCATGTCGCCAGCGCTGAGTTGCACGATGTCGCCGGCCACCAGTTCGCGCATCGGTACTTCGCGCAGCACTGGCGAGCGGTCCTTTTGCTGGCGACGCAGGACGGTGGCGGTGGTGCGCACCATGGCCTTGAGGGTTTCGGCGGACTTGGCCGAGCGGTATTCCTGCCAGAACCGCAGCAGGCTGCTCAGGCTGACCATGGTCATGATGATAATGACCTTGGTCAGGTCGGCGTCGTCGCCTTGACCCTGGCTGATCGGCAGCCAGTAGTCGGTGAAAAAGCTGATGCCTGCCAGGGTCAGCAGTACATAGATGAAGGGATTGTTCAGGGCTTTGAGCAGTTGGACGATGGCGTGAGGCGGCTTGTCGTGGGCGACTTCGTTGTGGCCTCCACGCGCCAAACGGCCTTCAGCTTCGAGTTCGGTCAAACCGTCAGCGGTGGCGTTGAGGTTGGTGAGGGTTACGGTCAGGCCGTTTTGCGCTTCCCGGGCGGCACGCATCGACAGCTTGGCGTTGTCGCTGGAGGTGCCCCGGGTGGTTTTCTTTGCGGTTTTTACAAGGGTCATTGCTGTGCTCCTGCCGCAGTCTTGCGGCACGACACACAGGTACTCAGCTAATCAAAGACGAGCGCACGTATGTCGAGCCGCAAATAAGCGATCGAGTCGGATGATTGTGTTTTGATGTTTTAACGTTCGCTGTCCATCAACTAACACGTGACAGGCAGCGAACCGACTACTGGCTTCGTCCATAACTAACTCCAATAACGTTTGTTTTTAACAGGCAGCAGGAAGTTGTCGGATTTCGTTTAAGAAAACCGTTCAGGAAGGACTTTGGAAGCTCCTTAAAATCAAAAGCTCCTTAAAATAAAAGTGCCTTCAAATCAATTGAAAGTGCGCGCCCCGGTACAGGCCGAGCATCAGGCTCGCCTGCTGGAAGAGGTGCGCGATGCGCCGACTCGGTGGGTCCTGGCTTTCGTCGAAGCTCCAGCGTTGCTGAAGCCGGCCCGTCGTCGGGCAGACGCGCCAGTTGGCACGAGGCTGTGCCTTGGCGTGGGCAGAAGGGGCGGAAAACGAGGCGCTGGGCCGAGTCGTCAACAGACGCTCACGGTAAAGCTTGACCCGCATGGTCGATGCAAAGGCGCGTACGCCCGGCATTACAGTGGTTTTGAAGTTCATAACATGCCTCCGGACCGGACTGATTCCGGTGAGGCAAGTTACGGTGGAGCCTCAGGCTCTAGCGCAGCTCACCCGACCGAAAAGTCGAGTCCCGTCATTGTCTGGGTTATGTGCCAGATCCTGCATATCTGCAGTCATCCGACAGCGGCTAGATACTGTGTCCATTGAATTCTTTTGTGAGTTGATAAAAGGCCGTTGTTACCGGCCCGGGCAATTTACTGAGCGAGGCGGGTGAAGTCAATCGTAAAAGTGCACTTAATGGCCGGTTAAACGGGGTTCGGTTATTGAAGTGTGTAGTGGTTCAGCTAATTGACAGTTAGTTGTCGTTTTGATGGCTGTTGTATAGAACGTAGGAGCTGGCGAAGCCTGCGATTTTTTGATCTTTGGCATTTCAGCGGCCGCCGAAGATCAAAAAATCGCAGGCTTCGCCAGCTCCTACACGATAATCTCC